>NZ_RYXZ01000010.1:0-65696 GCF_004378845.1 Campylobacter sp. CH278
GTTACTGGTTAGGGTTTTTAGAGAGAATAGGGTGTTTTTAGGGGTTTGGAAAGTTTAATATATTTGTATGGATTGTAAAATAAATTAAATTTTATTCACACATTCTTTAAAGACTTTTCCACGCTCTGCGTAAGAGTTGAACTGATCTAAACTTGCACAAGCAGGACTTAAAAGAGCCACTTCATTGACTCTTAAGTGATTTGAAATTTCATTTACAGCCTTAGATAAAACTTCACATTTATAGGCTTTCAAATTCGCTTTTTTTGCATAATCAAGCATTTTTTCGGTACTAATACCTATAGCATAGAGTTCTATGTTAAAATTTTTCATAAAATCAAATAAATTGCTAAGATCTACACCCTTATCATCTCCCCCTATGATAAGATGGATTTTTTTATCTTTATAGCGACTAAGTGCAGCCATTACAGCACTTTCATTTGTAGCTTTAGTGTCATTTACCCAAAGCCTATTTTGACTGTCTTTAAGCTCTTCGAGTTTATTTTTTTCCATTACAAAGCTATGTAAAAGCTCATAGCTTAAAGTATCAAGTAGAATTTTTTCTATAGCTAAAGCCATGATAGCATCGAGTAAAAAAGGACTTTTAAAGGAAATTTTTTCCGTATCAATGCCAAATTTAACAGCTAGATCTTTTTCATCTTCATAGCTTATTTTATGAGCTTTTGTTGGAGTATTTGCATAAATTTTAGGCAGTATTACTACATCACATTCATTCATTCTTTTTAAAACGCTTAGCTTATCTTGAACATAATTATCAAAACTTCCATGCCAAGAAAGATGATCAGGACTTATAGGTAAAAGTGCATAAATTTCAGGTTTAGCTTTATGAGTGTAGTGTAGGGTAAAAGATGAAGTTTCAAGTATCCAAAGTTTTGCATAAGGATTAAGCTCTGCTAAAGGAGTTCCAACATTTCCACCCATAACAGCACCAATGTGTGATAATAAATGTGTAGCCATTTGTGTGGTGGTGGTTTTGCCATTGGTTCCGCTTATCCAAACGGATTTTGGCATGATATCATAAAAAAAGTCATATTCGCTTTGTAAATTTTTTGCTTTTTGAATGAGTTTGTGCTTTGGTGGAAAACCTGGACTAGGAATTTCAATATCGCTTAAATTATCATCAAAATCATTAGGATTTAAAAGTAAATTTCCTAGTGTATCTTTTTTTGTTTCTGTAAAATGATCATCATAGATATCAAAAGACCCAAATTTATCTACCAAATTTTCAGCAATAGCGCGTGTGGTTTTTCCGTATCCAAAAAGTGAAATTTTCATTATCTTAGCTTTATTGATGCAAGTGCAAGTAAATTTGAAAGTAAGGCTATCATCCAAAAACGCACTATAATTTTATTTTCTACCCAGCCAACTTTTTCAAAATGATGATGAATAGGTGCCATTTTAAATACTCTTTTATTAAAAATTTTAAAACTTCCAACTTGTAAAATTACAGAAACAGTTTCAAGAACAAAAACAAAACCTATGAGTAAAAGTAAAATTTCATTTTTGCTAATAACGGCTAAAAATCCTATAAAGCCACCTAAAGCTAAACTTCCACTATCTCCCATAAAAACTTGTGCAGGATAACAGTTGTACCATAAAAATCCCATTAAAGCACCGATTAGTGCTGCACAAATAATCACTACTTCACCAAGTCCTTGAATTTTTGGCAAAAGTAAATATTCACTATAATTTAAATTTCCACTCAAATATAAGAATATCCCTAAAGTAGATAAAGAAAAAATACTTGGAACTGTAGCTAAGCCATCAAGTCCATCGGTTAAATTTACAGCATTAGAGCTAGAAATTAAAACCAAAATCCAAAAAGCAATGGCAAAAATTTCCATATCAAAAAGAGGGTGTTTGTAAAAAGGTATAAAAAGTTGAGTGCTAAGCTCTGAACTAAAATATAAAGGTAAGATGCAGATAAGTCCAGCGATGATTTGTGCTAAAAGCTTCATTCTTGGACTAAGTCCTGAATGATTATCTTTTTTTAGAACTTTGCCTAAATCATCTATGAGTCCTATCAAACAAAAAAGTATTAAACAAAGTAAAGCACTTATAGCAAAAATATTATCAAATTTGATACAAAATAAACTTGCGATTACTGCAGAACTGATGAAAATAAGCCCACCCATGGTTGGAGTATGACATTTGGTTTTATGAGTTTCTGGGGCGTATTCGTAAATAGGTTGACTAGCATTTTTAGCCTTTGCCCAAGTAATAAATTTAGGCATTAAAAATAAAGACAAACATAAAGCGATAAAAAATGCAAATCCTGCACGCACGCTAATATAAGTAAAAAAAGCATAATGACTTAAATCTGAAAGATAATACAAAACCTAGCCTTCTTTTTGGTTTTTAAAAGTTTAATTTTAGTAAAATCTAACCAAAAAAATTCTTATAAAAGAGAGAAAAATGAAGCAAAAATGCGTTTTAATTATAACAGATGGTATAGGATATAACAAAAGTAGTAAATTTAATGCTTTTGAAGCGGCCAAAAAACCAAACTATGAAAAGCTTTTTAAAGAAGTGCCAAATTCTTTACTAAAAACGAGTGGCTTGGCCGTAGGTTTGCCAGAAGGGCAGATGGGAAATAGTGAAGTAGGGCATATGTGTATAGGCAGCGGGCGTATTATTTATCAAAATTTAGTGCGTATTAATAAGTCAATTGAAAACAAAGAGCTTGAAAAAAATGAAAATTTGCAAAAACTTTTAGCAAAATGTAAAAGAGTGCATATTATAGGGCTTTATAGTGATGGCGGGGTGCATTCTATGGATACACATTTTAAAGCTATGCTTGAAATTTGTGCCAAAAATGGCAATGAAGTTTTTGCTCATGCAATCACTGATGGGCGTGATGTGAGTCCAAAAAGTGGCTTAAATTTCATAAAAGATTTAAAAGGATTTTGCGAAAACTTAGGCGTGCATTTTACTACGCTTTGTGGGCGTTTTTATGCTATGGATAGAGATAAGCGTTGGGATAGGGTGAAAGAGTATTATGAGTGCTTGTTAGGTAAGACTTATAAAGTGCCAAATTTGTTAGAATACATGCAAAAATCTTACGATGAAAATATTACTGATGAATTTATCAAAGCAGCTCAAAATGAGAATTACAAGGGCATGAGAGAAGAAGATGGCATTATCTTTATCAATTTTAGAAATGATAGAATGAAGCAACTCGTTGAAGCGTTAAATTCTAAAGATTTTAAAGAGTTTGAACGCGAAAAAGTCTTTGAAAATTTACTTACTATGAGTGTTTATGATGATAAATTTAAGCTCCCTGCGCTTTTTGAAAAAGAAAAAATTGAAAATACCTTAGCCCAAGTGATTTCTAAAGCAGGGCTTAGTCAGCTTCATACCGCAGAAACCGAAAAATATGCCCATGTAACTTTCTTTTTTAATGGTGGAAAAGAAGAACTTTTGGAAAATGAAACAAGGGTTTTAATCCCAAGTCCTAAGGTAAAAACCTATGATGAAAAACCTCAGATGAGTGCTTTTGAAGTGTGTGATGCGGTAAAAAAAGGCATAGAAAAGGGTGAGGATTTTATAGTAGTAAATTTTGCAAATGGAGATATGGTAGGACATACGGGTGATTTTAATGCTACTATAAAAGCCGTTGAAGCGGTGGATACTTGTTTGGGTGAAGTTGTAGAATGTGCAAAAAAGCATGATTATGCTTTTATCATTACAAGTGATCATGGAAATTGCGAAGCTATGCAAGATGAAAAAGGAAATTTGCTTACTAATCACACTACTTTTGATGTCTTTGTTTTTGTGCAAGCAAAGGGAATTTCAAAGATTAAAGACAATATGGGGCTTAGCAATATAGCTGCAAGCGTGCTTAAAATTTTAGATTTAGAAATTCCAAAAGAAATGAATGAGGCTTTGTTTTAGTTTGTTTGCCTTTTTTTGTAAGAAATTTGTTAAGATTGTAATTTTTAAAATTAAACTTATTAAGGATAGATAATGAAATTTAGCGGAAAAAATGTTTTAATTACCGGAGCAAGCAAAGGAATAGGTGCTTCTATTGCAAAAACTTTGGCAGGTTTTGGGCTCAAAGTTTGGATCAATTATCGTTCAAAACCTGAGCTTGCAGATGCTTTAAAAGATGAAATTATTGCAAGTGGTGGCAATGCTGCTGTGATTAAATTTGATGCAAGTAAAGAAGATGAGTTTGAAAATGGTGTAAAAACTATAGTGGAGAGCGATGGAGAACTAAGTTATCTTGTAAATAACGCAGGCGTTACAAATGATAAACTTGCTTTAAGAATGAAATTAGAAGACTTTAGTGGCGTTGTAGATACGAATTTAAGTTCAGCTTTTTTAGGTTGTAGAGAAGCTTTAAAAACCATGAGTAAAAAGCGTTTTGGTGCCGTTGTAAATATCGCTTCTATTGTCGGAGAAATGGGCAATGCTGGACAGGTGAATTATTCTGCTAGTAAAGGTGGAATGATAGCTATGACTAAATCTTTTGCCAAAGAAGGGGCAAGTAGAAATTTGCGTTTTAACTGCGTAACTCCAGGTTTCATAAAAAGCGATATGACTGAAGTTTTAAGCGATGAAATCAAACAAGCTTATCAAGATAATATCCCTTTAAAACGCTTTGCAGAGCCTGAAGAAGTGGCTAATTGTGTAGCGTTTTTGCTTAGTGATTATGCTTCTTATGTGACAGGTGATGTGCTTAAGATCAATGGCGGTTTATATATGTAAGAAAAAATGATGGATTTAAAAGAAATAGTGCAATTTTTAGATGATAATGCACCGGCATTTTTAGCCACTTTAGGAACTTGTGGAAATCCTAGAGTGCGTCCTATACAAAGTCCATTGCTTGTGGGAGATAAAATTTATTTTTGCACAGCAAATACAAAAGGACTTTTTAAGCATATAAAAAATTATAATGGTATTGAATTTTGTTCTTGTGCAAAAGATGGGACTTTTTTAAGACTTAGAGCTAATGCGGTTTTTGAACCAAATTTAGAAGTTAAAAAAATGATGTTTGAAAAATATCCTTATCTTGTAAATCTTTATGAAACTCCGCAAAATCCAAAATTTGAAGTTTTTTATCTTGATCATTTAAGCGCTAGAATGCAATTTATGAATGGAGAATTTAAGCTTTTTAAGGCTTAATGATTCGATAATTTTATTAACTATATATTAATTAATATAAATATTATATTAATTAATATTAACTTTTTGTTATTTTTTAAGGTGTAATCATTCTGTTTAATTTGCAAGGAATAGATTATGATATATTGCAAAAATTTTTTAATATTTATTTTATTATATTCATCTATTTTCTTTTTGATTACTTATTTTATACTTTTTTATATTTACTAAATTATAAATTTATTTTTAATCCATTTTATATTGAAAGGAGAGCTTGTTTTTGGATTTTTGGCATGCGGTTGTGTAAGATTGATTTACATTAAAAATTATTATTAATTTTTTAAATAAGGAGAATAATATGGATGAATTTTCTAGAAGAGATTTTATAAAAACAACCTGTATTAGCGTAGGAGCTTTAGCTGCAAGTTCAAGTGGAGTTTTTATGCCTTAGATGATTCATCTAAGATGGATAAAGATACAAATTTACCTTCTTGTGATGTTTTGGTAATTGGATCAGGTGGAGCAGGTTTGCGTGTTGCAGTCGCAGTGAGAAAAGAAAATCCAAAATTAAGCGTTGTAGTAGCTACAAAGATGATGCCATCGCGTAACGCAACTTGTATGGCAGAGGGTGGAATTAATGGAGTTACTGATTTTTCTAATGGAAATTCCTATAAATTACATGCTTATGATACTATCAAAGGCGGAGCTTACTTGGTAGATCAAGACGCGGCTTTAAAATTTTGTGAATTAGCTGGAAAGGCTATTTTAATATGAATTTTATAGGAATCTTGTTTTCAAGAAATGAACAAGGTGGAGTAGCTCAGCGTTTAATGGGAGGAGCTTCTAAGAAACGCTGTAACTATTCTGCAGATAAAACAGGTCATATTTTAATGCATTCTTGTTTAGATGATGCTATTAGTAGCGGTGTGAAATTTTTAATGGATCATGAACTTTTGGATATAGGTGTTGTAGATGGAAAATTTGAGGGTGTTGTTTTAAGAGATACACAAAGCGGTGGAATTTATCTTGTATTATGCAAAGCTTTGGTGATTGCTACAGGGGGATACACAAGGATATTTTATAATAGAACTTCAACTCCTTTTATTGCCACAGGAGATGGTGTGGCAGCTACTCTTAGGGCAGGACTTGGTTTTGAAGATCTTGAGATGATACAATTTTATCCAACAGGAGTTGCAAATGGTGGAACTCTTATTATAGAAGCGGTGCGCGGTGAAGAGGGGTATCTTTTAAATAATCGTGGTGAGCGTTTTATGAAAAATTACCATGAAAAAATGGAGCTAGTGCGAGATGTGGTTGCGCGTGTTATAGAAACAGAAATCGCGAAGGTAGAGGTTATGTCGAGGGACTTGGAGCTTATGTTTTGTGCGATGTATACCACTTTAGGAAAAGAAAAAATTTTAAAAGATTTGCCAAAAATTCGTCACACTGCAATGCTTTTTGAAAATATTGATTTAGTGGATACTCTTGTGCTTATCCGTCTAACGCGCATTATTCTATGGGTGGAATTGAAGTGGCTAAATTTGAAGATATGAGCACTAAAATTGCTGGAATTTATGTAGGTGGAGAAGCTTCTTGTATTTTTATATATGGAGCTAATAGACTAGGGGAAATTCTTTAGCCGATGCAGTTGTAACGGGGGTATTTAGTAGGCATTGCGACAAATTATGCCAAAGATGCAAGTTTTGAAAAAGGGGTAAAAACTCATGAACTTGCTCAAAAATGGCAGGCTAAATTTAAAGAAATTACAAATAATGGTGGAAATGGTCAAGAAATGTATCAATTGCGAGAAGAGCTAGGAAGTCAAAATCGGGATAATATGGGGATTTTTAGAACTCAAGAAAAACTCGATCTTCTAGCAAAAAATTTAAGAAGATATACAAGCAAGATATGAAAAAATTCGTATTCCAAATCCTAATGAAGTGATGAATACTGCTTTTACAGATTATGTAGAGCTTGGCAATTTGATTTTACTTTCTCGCTGTGCTTGTTTAGCAGCTAGAAATAGACTTGAAAGTCGTGGTGCTCATGCTAGAGAAGATTATCCAAAGTGAGATGATAAAAATTTCTTAAAACATAGCATTGTAAATTTAGAAAATGATGAATTAAAACTTAGTTATAAAGATGTCGTGGCAACTGAGTTTTCTCTTGATGGAAGGAGAGTGCAATGAAAATCATCATAGATCGTTTTAATGGCAAGGAAAAATATGAACAAAGTTATGATATTGATGATAAGGATATACAAGAAAAACTCTGCTCTCTCTTTTGCTTTTTATCAAAAAAACGAAAGATATTACTTTAAATTTTACTGCCTCTTGTCAATCTGCAATTTGTGGGGCTTGTGCAGTGCGTGTGAATGGGCATTCTTATCTTGCTTGTGATACTAAAATGCAAGATTTGTTAAAAGAATATGATAATCCTTCAAGTATACGCATTTCTCCGCTTGGAAATTTTAGAGTAATTTCTGATTTAATTGTGGATTGGGAGCCTTCTATAGAAAATTTAAGAAAAATTCGTCCTGCCATGGTGGCAAAAAATGAATTTTCAGCAGAAAAGGGCTGTAAACAAAGTCAAGAAGAATTTGATCGTATTAGTAAGCAATGGGATTGTATTTTATGTGGTAGCTGTGCTTCAGAGTGTAATAAATTAGAAGCAGATAGTAGCGATTATATGCAACCTTTTGTTTTTACTCATGCTTGGCGTGCAGCGGCAGACTCTCGAGGTAAGGATCCTATGTTGCATGTAAAACCTAGTGTAATGAATGGACTTTGGCTTTGTGTTCATTGTCAAGAGTGCGCTGATCGTTGTCCAAAGGGTATAAGTTCAGTAAGTGATATAGCAAATTTAAGAGTGATGGCGATTAAAAAAGGTTTAAATGAAGGCTTAGGGCCTGATCATGCTGAAGCTTTTTATAAAGATTTAGTTGAAGGTTCAGGACGCTTGAATGAAATTTATCTTGCTTTACGTTCTGAGGGTGTTATAGGTTCTATGGGCAAAACAGATATAGCTTTTAAACTTATGCGCGCAGGAAAAATGAATCCTATGCATGTTTTTGGCGAGGATGAAATAGAAGGGCATAAAGATTTGGTTAAAATGATAAAGGCGGCACAAGAAGCTGCTGTTAAGGAGTAAAATATGCAAAAAGAATACGCTTTTTTCCAGGTTGTGTTTTATCTCAAGCTGCAAAAGAATCTAAAATTTCACTTGAAGCTATTGCACCTATTTTGGGTTGGAAGTTGAATGAAATTAAGGGGTGGAGTTGTTGTGGAGCTTCTCAAGCGCAGTGTGTTGATCCTATTGCGACTTTGGTAGCTAATGCAAGAAATATTGCTTTAGCGGAAGAGATGAAAATGCCAATGTTTACAACTTGTAGTACTTGTATGCTAACTTTAACTAAAGCAAAAAATACTCTTGATAAGGGTGCAAAAGAACGCATTAATACTTTTTTAGCACAAGGTGGAATGAAATATCAAGGTTCAACGCCTATTACAAGTCTTTTGTGGGAGCTTTATGAGGATTTGGATAATTTAAAAAGCAAGGTGAAAAAGCCGCTTTCAAATTTAAAAGTAGCTTTATTTTATGGTTGCCATAGTTTAAGACCTGAAGATGCTTTCGGTAAAAAAGAAAGTTCAACCAATCCAAAAAGTTTTGAAAGTGTAGTAGAAGTTTTAGGGGCTAAAATAGTTCCTTTTGAAAAACGCCTTGATTGTTGTGGTTTTCACGCTTCTTATCCTGCAGAAAAATCTGTGAAAAAAATGTCTAGTCAAATTGTCAATAATGTAAGTGAAAATCAAGCTGATTGTGTTGTAACACCTTGTCCACTTTGTCAAATACAGCTTGATATCTATCAAGAAAGATTTCAAGATTATACTAATTCTAAAGCAAGATTGCCTATTATTCATTTATCACAATTAGTAGGACTTGCATTAGGACTTTCTAAAGAAACGGTTGGTTTAGATTATAATATTATTGATGCAAGTAAAATTGCATAAAAACATGGGCAAAAAGCCCATGTTTAAAGATTTAATTCCATTCTTAAAGAATGCTCCCAAAAAGCCACTTCCAAGCGTGTTACAGTATGAAAAATTTCGCTGAGTTTTTGGAATTTTTGTGCACTAACACTTGAAGTATAAGAATTAACAAAATCTTCAAATTCTTTAGCTTCATTTTGAAAATTTTCACTTCCATAGGTCAAAATCCATTCCTTGTAAGGATGATCTTTTAAATTTTCATTTTTTAAACGATTTATAATTTCAGCACCTATTTTTGCATAGCCTATAGCGCAAGCACTAAGAGCAACTAACATATCTAAAAAATCTCCATTTTCACCTATGCTTAACATATAACGCGAATAGGCTATATTGACTAAACTTTCATCTTTTGCATCGAGTTCATCTGCATTAATGCCAAGAGATAAAATTGCACGATGAAGCTCCATTTCTCCTTCAACTATATAATTTTGAAATTTCATAGCAAAACGAAGTTCTTTTGCGGTATTTGAGTTAAGTGCTAATCTTGCATAACATTTTGCGTAATTAAGCAAATAAATATAATCTTGCTTGAGATAAAAAAGAAAATTTTCTTGCTTTAGGCTTTTATCTTCCAATTTTTTAACAAAATCATGATGTAGATAAGCATTCCAAATTTTTTGATTTTCTTTGATTAAATTAGAGAAAAGCATCATTTTTCCTTTATGTTTTAATATTTTATTTTCAAGTATAATGAAAAACTATAAATATTTTAAGCTTTTTATAGTAAAATACGCTTTATTTTAATTTTTTGAAGGAGAACAAATGGCAACATTTGATGATGTAAAAGCAGTAGTAGTAGAGCAATTAAGTATTGATGCAGATGCAGTTAAAATGGAATCAAAAATTATTGAAGATTTAGGTGCTGATTCTTTAGATGTTGTAGAGCTTATTATGGCTTTAGAAGAAAAATTTGAAGTAGAAATTCCAGATAGTGATGCTGAAAAATTAATTAAAATTGAAGATGTTGTAAATTATATTGACAATTTAAAAAAATAATTTTTTTCTTGCAAGGAGCTTATTCTTGAAAAGAGTTGTAGTTACAGGTATTGGTATGATCAATGCCCTTGGTTTAGATAAAGAAAGTTCATTTAAAGCAATTTGCAATGGAGAAAGCGGAGTAAATAAAATTACTCTTTTTGATGCCACGGACTTTCCTGTTCAAATTGCAGCTGAAGTTAAAAATTTTGATCCATTAGAGGTTGTTGATGGCAAAGAAGTAAAAAAAATTGACCGTTTCATACAACTTGGAATTAAAGCAGCAAGAGAAGCAATGCAGGATGCTGGATTTAGTGAAGAATTAGACAAAGAAGAATTTGGCATTGTTTCGGCTGCTGGTATTGGAGGTTTGCCTAACATAGAAAAAAATTCCATTATTTGTTCCGAGCGAGGTCCGCGTAAAATTTCCCCTTTTTTCATACCTTCAGCACTTGTAAATATGTTAGGAGGTTTGATTTCTATAGAGCATGGACTTAAAGGGCCAAATATTTCTTGTGTTACAGCTTGTGCAGCAGGAACTCATGCTATAGGAGAAGCTTATAAAAGTATAGCTTTGGGAAATGCTAAAAAGATGTTAGTCATAGGTGCAGAAGCTGCGATTTGTCCTGTGGGTATAGGTGGTTTTGCTTCAATGAAAGCTTTATCAACTAGAAATGAAGATCCACAGCATGCTTCAAGACCATTTGACAAAGAAAGAGATGGTTTTGTCATGGGAGAAGGTGCTGGAGCTTTAGTTTTTGAGGAATATGAAGAGGCTAAAAAACGCGGTGCTACAATTTATGCTGAATTAATTGGATTTGGAGAAAGTGCAGATGCGCATCATATTACTTCACCAACTTTAGATGGGCCTTTAAGAGCTATGAAAAAAGCTTTAAATATGGCAGGGAATCCAAAGGTAGATTATATCAATGCACATGGAACTTCAACCCCTGTAAATGACAAAAATGAAACAGCAGCAATTAAAGAGCTTTTTGGCAATAATATCCCGCTTATAAGTTCCACCAAAGGACAAACAGGTCATTGCTTGGGTGCTGCAGGTGCAATTGAAGCAGTTGTTAGTGTTATGGCTTTAAGAGATGGGGTAGTTCCACCTACAATCAATCAGCTTGTAAAAGATGATGAATGTGATCTTGATTATGTTCCAAATATATCAAGAAAAGTAGATTTAAAAGTGGTGATGAGTAATTCTTTTGGTTTTGGTGGCACAAATGGCTGTGTTGTATTTAAAAAAGTAGATTAATATGGCTTCTTATTTAGATTTTGAAAAAAATATTCAGCAAATTGATGAGGACATTATCAATGCTCAGATTAAAGGAGATACTGAAGCTGTATCGATTTTAAAGAAAAATCTTGAAAAAGAAATTTCTAAAACTTATAAGAATTTAAGCGATTTTCAACGTTTGCAATTAGCGCGTCATCCAGATCGCCCTTATGCTCTTGACTATATTGAACTTATTTTAAATGACGCTCACGAAATACATGGTGATCGTGCCTTTAGAGATGATCCTGCTATTGTTTGTTTTATGGGTTATTTAGGAGAGAAAAAAATAATTGTAATTGGTGAGCAAAAAGGACGTGGAACAAAAGATAAAATCGCTAGAAATTTTGGGATGCCACATCCTGAAGGATATCGTAAAGCCTTAAGAGTAGCAAGACTTGCAGAGAAATTTCAAATTCCTATTTTATTTTTGATAGATACTCCAGGTGCTTATCCTGGAATAGGTGCTGAAGAAAGAGGGCAAAGTGAAGCTATCGCTAGAAATTTATATGAATTAAGTGATTTGAAAATACCGACCATTGCTATAGTTATCGGAGAAGGCGGTAGTGGCGGGGCGTTAGCTATAGGGGTTGCAGATAGACTTGCAATGATGAAAAATTCTGTTTTTTCAGTAATTTCTCCTGAAGGTTGTGCTGCAATACTTTGGAATGATCCTGCAAAAAGTGAAGCTGCAACCAAGGCTATGAAGGTAACGGCTGATGATTTAAAATCTCAAGGTTTAATTGATGATGTTATAGATGAGCCTACAAATGGTGCACATCGCAATAAAGAAGCTGCAGCAGTAGCTATTGCTGATTATGTAAAAAAATCTCTAAATGAACTTGAAAATATTGACGTACGAGAACTTTCTGCAAATCGTATGCAGAAAATTTTAAAGCTTGGAGCCTATCAAGAGGCTTAGGCTTTTACTTCGCTTTTTTAAATAATTTTATTATTTATAATTGTTATCAAAATTAAGTTAATTAAAAGTATTCTTTTTTTATACTTCAAAAATGATTTTAAATATCAAAATAATTATTTTTAAAGGAATTAATTTGACTCAAATTAAAAATATGAAATTTAAAAAAAGTTTACTGTGTTTTTTAATTTTATCTGGAGCTTTGTTAAAAGCAGAAGAAAAATATCAACTTAATGATGTTGTGGTTAGTGCTAGTGGTTTTGAACAAGATTTGGTTGATGCGCCTGCTAGTATTTCTATCATTACAAAAGAAGAGCTTGAAAAAAAGCCAATTAAGGATATAGGGGAGGCTATAGGAGATATTCCAGGTGTAGATGTGACTATGAATAAAACAGGCACTTATGATTTTAGCATACGAGGTTTTGGTAGTTCTTATACTCTAGTTTTAATTGATGGAAAACGTCAAAGTGTTGCAAATGGGTTTTATGATAATGGTTTTAGTGGCAGTGAGTCAGGATATCTACCACCTTTGTCTATGATAGAGCGTATTGAGGTTATACGTGGTCCAGCTTCTACACTTTATGGCAGTGATGCTGTAGGCGGTGTGATAAATATTATCACTAAGAAAAATCCTGATAGGACTGAGGCGAATATAGAATTTAACACTCTTTTGCAACAGCACTCTAATCACTATGGCAATGCTGGGGGATTTAACGCTTATGTGGCAACTCCTTTGATTGAAGATACATTATCAATTTCTGCAAGGTTGAAGTATTATGATAAGGCAGCTTCTGATTTAAAATGGCCTACACCGGTTTGGAATAGTAGTCAACAAAGACCTGATAATTATCAAATTGCTAGCCATAGTCCAGGTGCTTTTACTAGTTTAGGTTTTGGTTCTAGGCTTAATTGGACAGTAGATGATAAAAATAATATATATTTTGATATAGAACGATATATTAATGAAATTTCAGTGAATTCTACAAGTAGTAGGGCTATTAAAAGTGAAAGACAACTTTTTAAGGATAATATTGTTTTAAATCATGATGGTAACTATGATTTTGGTTCAACTAACTCATATTTACAATATGGTAGCACTAAGGATAAGGAGCTACATAGCCAAATTTGGGTAGGAGAAGGTAAGGTTGTTTTACCTTGGAATTTAGGTCAGTACGGTAATTTAGTAAATACCTTTGGTGCAAGGATTGATTATGAGATGTTAAAAAACGATCAAGCAAGCGCAGGTAGTCAAATAAGAGGTAAAAATCTTGATCAAACCACGGTTGCGCTTTATGGGGAAAATGAGTATTTTATAACAGATGATTTGATTTTTACTACAGGTTTGCGTTATATTTATAGCGATTTGTTTGATTCTGAATTTACTCCTAGGGTTTATTTGGTTTATCACTTAAATGATAATATAGCCTTTAAAGGAGGTGTTTCAAAAGGCTATAAAACTCCTGCTGCTAAGGAGTTGACAAATGGATATTATAATTATAGCAATGACAATGCTTATTTTGGAAACCCTGACTTAAAACCAGAAGAAAGTATAAATTATGAATTGGGCGTTGATTTTAGGGTATTTGATTTTGCACATTATTCTATTACAGGATTTATTACTGATTTTACAAATCAAATCAGTAGTGAAGATTTAACAGGTACGCAAAATGGTATTAATTGTAGCAATGCCACTGTTTGTACGCGTCCTATTAATCTTGGAAAAACACAGACTAAAGGTATAGAATTTGCATTTAATACTAAAACTTACAATGGTTTTAGCCTAAATTCAAGTTATACTTTTATGGATAATCGCTACAAAGATGGTCAAAAAAATTGGTTTGGTGGTGATAGAATAGAAAATTTACCAAGGCATATAGCAATGTTAAAATTAAACTATGAGCGAGGTAAATTTAGTTCCTATATAAAAACACGAGCAAGACTCGATACTATAGCTAAAGCAAAAGGTGGCGGTAATGGTAGTTTGCCATGGCAAAAATATAAGCCTTTTTATATAGTAGATTTAGGGATAAATTATAAAATCAATAAGCAATCTAGCTTAAGTTTTGCAGTACAAAATCTTTTTGATAAAAATTTCTTTGATCCGCAAGTTACTAAGTGGAACGGAGCTAATCCTGCTGGATATGCAAATCGTTATCAAGACTATACAGAAGGAAGGAGTTTTTGGTTGAGTTATAAATATGATTTTTAATTTTTTAAGGCTTTAATTACCTTTATATTTTCAAAAAAGCAAAAATAAAGTACAATGTGAAAAATAAATAAAAGGTTTTATTATGGCGTTTAAAAATTTAAAAGAACTTTCTTTTGAAAAATCAAATTATATTAAGCCTAAGAGATTTGCTTATGAAAGTAATGGTAAGTTTTGCACTTGGGATTTTATAGAATCTAAAGATAGTGTTTCAGTGCTTTTGTATCATAAAGAATTAGAAAGTTTTATTTTTGTACGCCAATTTCGTATACCACTTTGGTATCATCAAATGCATGATAAAGATTATGTAAAAGATGATAATATGGGCTATACTATAGAGCTTTGTTCTGGGCTTGTGGATAAAAAATTATCTTTAGAGGAAATAGCAAAAGAAGAATGTATAGAAGAACTAGGATATGCTCCTAAAAATTTAGAAAAAATAGGAGATTTTTATACAGGGTTTGGTTCAGGTGTAAGCAAGCAAAGCTTTTATTTCGCAGAAGTTGATGAAAAAGATAAAATTTCTTCTGGAGGTGGAGTTGATGATGAAGAGATTGAAGCTGTTTATGTTAAGGTGCAGGATTTTGAAAAAAAATGTAAAAATATGATAAGAACGCCTTTGCTTGATTTTGCTTATATGTGGTTTTTAAAGGAGAAGTGGGGAAAATTAAAGATTATTTAGGTTAAACCTTAAAAAGGTTCAACCTAGGATTTAATGATCTGACTCATCAAGCATTTCTTTAAATACATTGAAAAGATCAAGCGATGCATTTTCAGCAACTTCGCATTTATTAATTATGCTGTGTTGAGTAATATCTTTGCTAATATCTTCTGTATTTGCTATTGTTATAGCATTATTCATATTTTCATGAACTTTTTCATGTGGCTCGTTAATTTTTAAGAAGCTTTTATTTTGCCCAAATCTTTCTTTTCCTGTGCTAGCAAGCCATTTTCCTAAGCGACAAGATGTATGATCGGCTAATTGCTTTCCTGATTTGGAAAAAATTTCTTTATAACCATTTAATTTAAAAGCTATATGATCTAGTTTTGCTAAAGATACGAAAGCTTCTGAAGCGATACCAACTGCATTTGAATTAGTAGAATGCGCTTCATTTACTAAGTGAGTAAATTTTTCGGAAAAACTCATAATATGAGCATTAGAATCTATAGAAATTTTTTCAACTTGCTCACTTTGAGTATACATTTCATTTGCATTTTGCTTTAGAAGGTTGATATTCATTTCAACTTCTGTGGTTGCTTTTTGTGTTTTTTCAGCTAGTTTTCTTACTTCATCGGCAACAACAGCAAAACCACGCCCATGTTCACCTGCGCGTGCAGCTTCTATAGCAGCGTTAAGGGCTAAAAGATTAGTCTGATCAGAAACATCTTTAATTAGATTAATTACATTAGTAATTTCATCCACACTTCTATGCAATGTTCCTGCAACATCTCTTGTTTTATTGGCTGATTCTGTAATATCCCCTAAGGAAGCATTGATAGAATTAGCAATATGGTTAAGTTCATCCATTTCAGCAATAGAAGTTTTAGAATAGCTAGAGATAACTTCTGCCTTATTTACATTTTCTAACATATCGCCTTGAACAATAGTAATATTTTTTAAAACCCCAGTTAATAAAACATTTAAAAGATCTGTTTTAAGTTTAGACTCTAAAGCCGCTTGTTCTAATGATGTAATTTTATTTTTTAATTCTAAATTTTCCGATTGAAATTTTTCAATTTTATGTGCAAGATTTTTATTTTCTTCTTCAAGTTTTTGAAGATCAGAATGGTTTATTTTACTTCCAAACATTGTTTTGCCTTATTTTTTATAATTTGCTAGATATTGGCTAAGTTCATCTTTTACATGAAGCTTTTCTTTTTTTAAGGTTGAAATTTCCATGCTGCTAAGAGAAGTTCTACCTTCTTCTGCATCTTTAATCATGTCATCAAGTTCATTATGACGATCAAATAGTTTATCAAAATGAGCATCTTTACCTTTTAGCTCTGACATTAATTCTCTATATTCATGTAGCATAAACTCTCCTTGTATTAGTGAAATTTAAAATTCATTTAACAAGGTATTATACACTATTAAAAGATATTTTTGGCTTAAAAAATAATAAAATTAATAATAATTTTTAAATGTGTGTTATATAAGTGATTTATTAAAGTTTATTTTTAAATTGGAAATTTTAAAATTGAGGAATAAATCCTCAAAATTATTTAGAATTTTGTTTTTTTAGAGTTCTTAGAGTAGAAGCTGCAATTCTCATTTTTCTCGTGGTGCCATCTTCTAAAGTTACACGAACTGTTCTGAGATTAGGTAAAAAGCGTCTTTTTGTTTTATTGTTAGCATGGCTGACATTATTACCCACCATTGGACCCTTGCCTGTGATTTGACATACTCTTGCCATTTTCTTGTCCTTATGAAAATTTCTAAATGGAGATTTTATCAAAATTAAGCTTAAAATATTCCATAATTTATAGTTTTTTTAATATATAAGTCGATAAAATATTATTTATCACATTTATATATACTTTAAGGTTTTGATCATGTATGTAGCTCCAAGTTTATTGTCTGCAAATTTTTTGAAATTAGAAGAAGAAGTTAAAGCTATTGAAGCTGCAGGTGCAGATCTTTTACATATTGATGTAATGGATGGACACTTTGTTCCAAATTTGACTTTTGGACCTTGCGTGATCGAAAAAATTTCAACTATTAGTAAGTTGCCATTAGATGTGCATTTGATGGTTAAAGATGTAAGTAAATTTATAGATCTTTTTATCCCTTTGAAACCAAAATTCATTTCTTTTCATATGGAAAGCGAAGTTCATCCTATAAGACTTTGTGAATATATAAGAAGTCAAGGAATCCATCCTGCTATTGTTTTAAATCCGCACACTCCTATTGATTCTATTAAACACATGCTAGAATTTGTAGATATGGTACTTTTAATGAGTGTTAATCCTGGATTTGGTGGACAAAAATTTTTACCTTTGGTACATGAAAAAATCAAAGAATTGCGCCAAATGATTGATAAAAAAAATGCTAAAGTTTTTATAGAGGTTGATGGTGGTGTTAATGGTTTAAATGCTAGCGATTTAGAAGAATCCGGAGCTGATATTTTGGTGGCTGGAAGTTATATTTTTTCTTCTAATGATTATAAAACTGCAATTTCATCTTTAAAGCTTGAATTTTGAGTTTACGGCAAATTGATCAGATTATTTCTATATTAAATAAGCAAAGCAAGCCTTATGATTGGGTGATGCAAGAGTTTGCCAAAGTTGAAGAATTAAAAAATTTTGATTTAGATTTGGAAACTTTTGAGCTTTTGGGTTTGGGTTTAACTTTGAATAAAGATAATATTTTTATCCTTAAAACACGCACAACAAAAATTAAAGATGAAATTTTTTGCATAGTAGATATAGAAAGTACTGGCGGCGTAAGTAAGGGGGAAATTTTAGAAATTGGAGCAGTAAAAATTCAAAATTCTAAAGAAATTGGACGCTTTCAAAGTTTTGTTAAAGTAAAAGAAATTCCAGAAAATATAACCGAACTTACGGGTATTACTTATGAGATGGTGGAAAATGCTCCAAGTTTAGCAAAGGTTTTAAGTGATTTTAGGCTTTTTTTAAAAGACAGTATTTTTGTAGCGCATAATGTGCGTTTTGATTATAGTTTTATTTCTAAGGCTTTAAATGAGTGTGGTTTTGGCATTTTGCTTAATCGTCGTATTTGCACTATAGAATTTGCACAATGTTGTATAGAAAGTCCAAAATATAAACTAGAGGTTTTGAAAGAATTTCTGGGCGTGGAAAATACGCATCATAGGGCCTTAGATGATGCTTTAGCAGCTGCTGAAATTTTTAAATATTGCCTTGGAAAACTTCCTTATCATATAAAAACTACAGAAGAACTTATAAATTTTACAAAGACTGCACGCATAAAGCAAAAATAAATATTTAAAGTGTATAATTAAAACATAAATGACGGGAGCTTGTGTAACAGGCTGAGAGTAAGCTAAAAGCTTAGACCGAACCGGATCTGGATAATGCCAGCGTCGGGAAGATTTATAAATTTCAATACTTTAAAAATTTATACTCACCCTTCATTTATCCAAATTTTTTAAAGGATAAATTTATGAAAACTCAAATGAATTATGCCAAACAAGGTGTTTTTACTAAAGAAATGCAGATTGTTGCACAAAAAGAAAATTTAAGTAAAGATTTTTTGCTTGAAAATATTGCTTGCGGTAAAATTATTATCCCTGCAAATATTAATCATAAAAGTCTTGATCCAAATGGTATAGGTTTTGGACTGCGTACTAAGGTTAATGTAAATTTAGGAGTTTCAAATGATTGCGTTGATTATAGCGAGGAAATGAAAAAAGTAGAGCTCGCTCATAAATTTGATATAGAAGCGATTATGGACTTAAGCAATTATGGTAAAACAAGTCGTTTTAGAGACGAGCTTGTTAATGTTTCAAAAGCTATGATAGGAACAGTTCCTGTATATGATGCAGTAGGATTTTTAGAAAAAGATTTAAAACAAATTGGTGCTAAAGACTTTTTAGATGTTGTATATCATCATGCTAAAAGTGGTGTTGATTTTATGACAATTCATGCAGGTATTAATTCTCGCGCAGCGCATATTTTTAAACAAAGTAAAAGACTTACAAATATAGTTTCAAGAGGAGGCTCTGTGCTTTATGCTTGGATGATGATGAAAGATGCCGAAAATCCTTTTTTTGAGTATTATGATGATTTGCTTGACATTTGTTTAAAATACGATGTAACTTTATCTTTGGGCGATGCTTTGCGTCCTGGCTCTACTCACGATGCAAGTGATGGGGCGCAAATTTCAGAGCTTATAGAATTATCGCTTCTTACCCAAAGGGCTTGGGATGTTGGGGTTCAAGTAATGATAGAAGGTCCAGGGCATATGGCTATTAATGAAATAGAGGCAAATATGCAATTAGAAAAGCGTTTATGCAAAGGAGCGCCTTTTTATGTCTTAGGACCTTTGGTAACAGATATTGGCGCAGGGTATGATCATATTAGTGGTGCTATTGGAGGAGCTGTGGCTGCAGCTAGCGGTGCTGATATGCTGTGCTATGTAACACCTGCTGAACACTTAAGACTTCCAAATTTAGAAGATGTTAGAGAGGGTATAGTTGCGACTAAAATTGCAGCTCATGCAGGAGATATAGCTAAACTTCCAAAAGAAAGATCAAGAGATGATGAGATGAGTAAGGCTAGACAAGAGATAGATTGGGAGAAAATGTTTAAACTTGCTATTGATGGAGAAAAGGCTAAAAAAATGTTTAATGAGCGTCGCCCTGATGATTTAAACTCATGTTCCATGTGTGGAAAAATGTGTGCAATGAATACTATGAATCAAATTTTAAAAGGCGAAGATGTGAGTTTAGCTTGAATAAACTTTGAGAGTAAGATCTATAAAGATACCTTGCTCTCCTGCTTTAAGATTAAGTGGATAATCAAGCTTGATTAAGTTGTTATAGTTTTTTAGAGCATCAATAAAATCATAAAGTCTTCTAGGATTGTTCATTGTCGCTTTAATGGCTAAGCGGTTTTTTAGATATTTTTCTTGTTTTTCGAGCTTAGTTTCTTGAATTTTTACGTTTTGAAAATATTTTTGTAAAAAAATATCAAAATTTCCTATATTAAAATTTTGCTCAAATTGCTCTAAACTTTTGTTGTTTTCGCTTCTTAGAGTTGATATTTTATCTTCACTAAAGTCAAATTTTGATTTAGCGGCTTTTAAGATAGCAAGTTGTGAGTTTTCTCTAAGATTTGCTTGTTTGTAATTTTTTAATGTCGGTAAAAGTAAAAATAAGATCAAGGCTGTGCAAACGCTTATAAAACTTAACGCGCAAATGATAAGCTTTAATAAATCAATTTCTTCTAGACTTTTATCTTTCATCTGCAACTCCTGGAATTTGTTTACTAATACTAACAAAACGATACCACCCATTATCTAAGCGATAATAGGTTGTATAGCTTTGATCAAAGATGCTTTTTAAAGGGGTTTCTAAAAGTAGAGTAAACATTTCTCTTGTAGGAGTGACTCCGATAAGTTTTAAGGAATATTCGTCTTGTTCAACACTTTCAAGAGTTATATTATCAGTTTTTACAATAATATCAAATAGATTTCTTAAGCTTTCTTTAACAATTTGATTTTGAGTGTTAAAATTTTTCGCTATTTGGCTTTGATCAAATAAAATTTCATAAAGCATTTCATTTTGCTTAGTTTGATTTTGAAGCACTATAACTTGTTGTTTTTCATCATCGATAGAGCTATTGATTAATGCAATTTTTATTGTATATGTAAAATATACTAGCAAGATAAATAATATACTAAAACCAAAAAGTCCTAGCCAAATTTTATCAAAGAGTGTGAAAATAGGTTTTTTTCTTGGCTGTATGAAGCTATAAGTCATTTAAGCTCCTTTCGCATCAACTCTATCATAAGATCTAAGGTGTTGATTTGTTTCGTTTTTATCTCTAAAAAAGTTTCACTTTCTAAAAAATCAATAGCACTTATGTTAATATCTGATTCGCTATATAATAAAATACCATTGATAAATACCCCAGCATATTTATCATCATTGTAAAATTTTTCAATGCTCGTAATAATATAACGGCAAAGTTCCATATCATTGCTAAATTGATTTAATTCATCAAGATTAAAATTATCATTATTATCCAAAGTTTCAAGATTATTTTCTTGATCAAGTAGATCAAATTTATTATTTAAGGCTTCATTGAAGTTATCTAAGGTAACTTCAGTATCATCGTTGTTGTTTTCAATTTCTTGATTATCTTCTGATGGAAGTTCAAGCTCTAAACCTAATTCTTGCTCAAATATTTTAAAATCACCGTATAAAATAGTATTGCCTTTAGCAACAATAATTGCCAAAAGATGTCCTTGTTTAAATCCATAAAGTAAAATTTGATCATCAGGCTGTTTTTCTTTTTGTATATTGTAGTAAAGAAGGGCAAAAGGGGAATATAAAAAATCTAAACCTCTATATTCTTCAAAAAGCTCGCTATAATATTCCACATGTTCGGTAGCCGTATAAACAAGGGCATTATTAAATAAAATATGCTGTAAGCTGATTTTTCTTATATTAAAGTGCTCACAATCTTGAATATTTGTACTAGGTATTAATCCTTGTTCTTTGGCGTCTAAAAATAAAGCAGTGTGGTAAAATAAGAAATGCTTGCTTAAATTTTTTATGTATTCTAATAAATTTTCACTTTTATCAAAAGTTTTTTCATTGCTACTGATTAGTTTATTTCCTCTGTAAATAGAAGTTTTTACAATATTTTTTTTATCTTCTAAAATAATACTAATAAAAAGTTGTGGAAATATTTTTTTAAGTAAAAATAACATTTCATTCCTTAAATTGATCAGCTAAGCTAATTTTATCAAATTGTTCCATTAGAAATTCTTTAGCTTTTTCTTTATCTAAAGATAAAATATCCAAAGGTTCACTTAGACTATAAGTAATCTTACTAAAAGGTTTTGGTAAGATCATCTTATCCCAACTTTTAAATTTCCAAAAACGATTTGCTTCATAGTTTAAAATTCTTATCTTTAGTTCTTTTTTTTGAGCCAAAATGATAGAACCATCTGAAATACTATGATAAGGCCCACGTGGACCATCAGGCGTGATAACTATATCGTCATTTTGTTCTAAAACTTTAAATGCAGCTCTAAGTGCACTGCTAGCACCCCTTGAAGTGCTTCCTCTTACAGTATCAAGACCGAAAAGCTTGATGATTTTTGCAATTTGTTCTCCATCTTTATGGTGGGAGATCATGACATAGGCTTTTTTATTTTTTTGTCTATAATGTCTAAACGCAAAAGGCATGAGTGCTAATTTTCCATGCCAAAAAAGTATCACACTAGCTTTACGGTCAACTTTTTCACCTTTATAGTGCTTTTTACAGCTTAAAAAAATAAGCCATTGCAAGATGAAAATTATATATGTTAAGCAATGGATTTTAAACGATTTCCCCATATAAAACCATACGCTTTGCATTAGTGATTTTTACTTCTTTAAATTGCCCTAAAAGTTCTTCGCTACCTTCAACTTGAACTAAAAAATTATTATCTGTTCTTCCAGCAATGCTATTGCCTGCTCTTAATTCTTCAAATAAAACTTTAAAAGTTTTATTTTCTTGTTTTTTTACAATTTCATCTAAAATTTCACTATGACGATTTTGTAAGGTGCTAAGTCTTCTTGAAGCTGTTTCTTCATCGATTTGATTAGGCATGGTTGCGGCTTTTGTTAAAGGGCGTTTGGAGTATTTAAAAGAAAAAATTTGTTCAAAACGCACTTTTTCCAAAACATCCATAGTTTCTTCAAAATCTTTTTCACTTTCCCCTGGAAAAGCTACAATAATGTCTGTAGAAATGCTAACATTTGGACAAAGTTCTCTAAGTTTTAAAGCTCTATTTAAATACCATTCTTTAGTATAGCCACGCTTCATAGCTTTTAAAATTTCACTTGAGCCGCTTTGTAAAGGCATGTGCATGGATTTGCAAACTTTTGGATTATTGGCAAAAACTTCTAAAAATTTATCATCCATATGCAAAGGATGTGGACTTGTAAAGCGAATGCGTTCCAAACCTTCTATAGTGCTAAGTTCTTCTAAAAGATCTGAAAAGTCCATTTTTTTATGTTCGTTTCTAAATCTTTTGCCGTAGTTATTGACATTTTGTCCTAGCAAGAAAATCTCTTTAGCACCTTTTTCAACGGCTTTTTGAGCTTCTTTATAGATAATATTAAAAGGTATGGAAATTTCATCTCCTCTAGTATGTGGCACTATACAATAAGTGCAGTGTTTATCACAACCTATGGAGATATTAATATAGGATTTATAAATACTATTTCTAAAATCTGCAAAAGCAAATTCACTTTCATCATAGTCTATGTCCACCCCCATAAATTTTGGAGTTTTTATAGCTTGAGTGATTTTGGAAATATTTCTTGCCCCTAGAACAAAATCCACATAAGGAGCACGTTTGAAAATTTCATTTCCCAAATGTGATGCAGTGCATCCACAAACTCCTATTTTAGCACCTTCTTTTTTAACTTTTTCAAAGCCACCCACTTCTGAGAAAAGTTTATGCACAGGTTTTTCACGCACTGAACAGGTATTGATAAGAATAAGATCTGCTTCTTTGATATCTTCTGTTAGTGCGTAATTTTCTTTTTGTGTTAATTCTGCGATCATATGCTCAGAATCTCTAACATTCATCGCACAACCTAAAGTTTGGATAAAAAGTTTTTTAGCACTCAAAGAATATGTACCTCATACATAAAATCATTATCATCAAGTCCGTATTTTACGGTTCTATGATAAATGCTTACTCCTTTTTTTTCAAAATGGTTTACAAGGGCAATGAGTTGTTTGTGTGTATTATCTTTATCAAAATAAAAAAACTTTTGTCCTTCTTTTTCTATAGCCTCTTCGATTTTTTCTAGGCTAATATTTTTAGGTTTTTCATTAATCAAAGTTCTTGCCAATTTTAATTCCATAGCTAAATCCTTAAGAATTTTCATTTTAATCTATAATTTTAGCAAATTTTACTTTTAATTAAACTTATTAAGGATATAATTTTTATCTACATTTTTAAATTTCCCACAAAAAAGGTTTTATAAAATATGGAAAAGATAGCAGATATTATCGAATCTATTGCTAATGAAAAAAATTTAAACTTAGAGAATGTAAGAGAAAAGGTAGCTACCGCTTTAATCAATACTGCAAAAAGAATTTATGGACAAGAATATGAGTTTTTTGTGGATCCTAAAAATTTAAATCTTTATCAAAAAATTACCATAGTAGCAGATAATGACGAGAGATTGCAAAATAAAAGTGAGAGTTTTATCGCGTTAAGTAAGGCAAAATCAGAAGCTCCAGATGTTGAAATAGGAGATGAATTAACCTATGAATGTTCTTTGGAAAATTTAGGAAGAACTGCGGTAAATACCTTGCATAAAGAACTTGAATATCATATACAAAAATTATTAGAACATACTATTTTTGAAAAATATAAAAACAAAGTAGGGCAAATGGTTTTTGGTACAGTTGTTAGAGTGGATAATGAAGAAAATACTTTTATTGAAATAGATGAATTAAGAGCTTTTTTACCGAGAAAAAATCGCATTAAAGGGGAAAAGTTTAAAATAGGTGATGTGGCAAAAGCTGTGATACGCCGTGTTTATACAGATAAGGGTATTAAAATCGAGCTTAGTCGTACAAGTCCTAAATTTTTAGAATGTTTACTTGAAGCTGAGGTTCCAGAAATCAAAGATGGTTATGTCAATATTATAGGATGTGCTAGAATTCCAGGTGAAAGAGCAAAAATCATTCTTCAGGCCAATGGAGCAAATATCGATCCTGTAGGTGCTACAGTAGGTGTTAAAGGTGTAAGAATTAATGCAGTAAGCAAAGAGCTTCATAATGAAAATATTGATTGTATAGAATTTACAAATGAGAGTGAAATTTTAATTTCTCGTGCCTTGGCTCCTGCTATTGTAAATTCTGTAAAAATTGAAGATAAAAAAGCTATTGTAAGTTTAAATAGCGAACAAAAAAGCAAAGCTATAGGAAAAAATGGTATTAATATTCGCCTTGCTTCTATGTTAAGTGGTTATGAAATAGAGCTCAATGAATTAAGCTCATCGCAGCTAAATAATGCCATTAGCAATGAAGAAGCAATGAAAAATCTTCAAGATTTGTTTAAAATTTAAAATATTTGTGAATTTTCACAAATATTTTTTATAAAACCACTTCCAATAAAATGCCGCAAAGATAAAAATCATACCCAATAAACCTGTAATCAGTTCTAAACTCAAGCCTATTTCAAATAAAAAGCCCATAAGCATTGAAATAATAGCGCTAAAACTAAGATAAATCATATCTGTATAAGCGATTACCCTACCATGATATTCTTTGTCGGCATTTTTTTGTATCATGGTGTAGGTATAAGCCCAAAGTGCTGAGGTAAAAAAACCTGCACCAATTAAACCTAAAAAAGAAATATAAAAATTAAATTGAGTTAAAGCCCAAAGTATAATACCCAAGCCTTGACCAAGATACATGTAAAATAAATTTTTATCATTAATAAATTTGCTTAAAATCATAGGTCCTATAGCTAAAGAACAAGCACGTACCGCATTTAAAAACCCTATTACTAAAGCAGCGGATAAAACTTCTTTATATTGATGTTGTGCTAAAAGCGTAACCAAGGTTTCATAAGCAGTTAAACCTATAAAAGCGTGAAGCAAGATAAGATGAAAAATTATCTTATTGTTTAAAACATAGAAAAATCCTTCTTTTATCATGGTAAAAAAGCGACTTTGTGTTTTTTGATGAAAATCAGGAATGCTTAATCTTACTAAAAAAGAAATGCCTATGAGTATAAGTACACAGTCAAATAAAAAAGCGGTTTTAACTCCTAGAAAATAAATAAAAATTCCCGCACTTGCCATACCTGCTGTATAAGAAATCGCCCAAATGACACTGTGCATTTCATTAGCGAGTTTAAGTTCTTGAGGGGTTAAAATTTTGGCCAATAAACTCATTTCAGCTTGAAAATAAATCGAAGCAACACAAAGTCTTATGAAAATTAAAATAAATAAAAGCCAAAGCATACTAAGACTTGTGACAAAAATAAGACAAAAAATAGAAATTAATTCTATGCTAATCATACTGAGTAAAAGTTTTTTAGGTTTATTTTTCTCTACTATGACGCCATTAATAGGAGCAAGTAAAACTCCAGGTAAAAAAGCAAGCATAGCACTTGTAGCTGTTGCCCAAGTAGGAGCATTAAGTTCGACTAAAAGGGTAAAAACTCCCGTTTGAGAAAACCATGCTCCAAAATATACTATAAACTGAACCGAAGCTAATATTCTGATATTTTTATTATTTTTTAATAGTTCAATGTAATTCATAAGCGAAACTATAGCATAATTTATATTTTAAATGCTATAATTATTTTAATTATGTAAAAAACAAGGAAAAATTTTGAAAAGACTGGATAAAAAAGAAGCTTTAGATTTATTACATCATGCGAGTTTAACTGAACTTGGAGAAATGGCTTATAAAAGAAAATTAGAACTTCATCCTGAAAAAATTACCACTTTTGTTGTGGATAGAAATATTAATTATACCAATGTTTGTTGTATTGATTGTTCTTTTTGTGCTTTTTATCGCCATCATAAAGAAGATGATGCTTATATTTTAAGCTTTGAAGAGATAGGCAAAAAGATAGAAGAGCTTGAAGCTATTGGGGGTACACAAATTCTTTTTCAAGGCGGGGTGCACCCAAAATTAAAAATAGAATGGTATGAAGAACTAGTTTCTTGGATAAAAGAACATTATCCAAATATCACTGTACATGGTTTTTCAGCGGTTGAAATCGCTTATATTGCAAAAGCATCTAAAATTTCCATCACCGAAGTTTTAAAAAGATTACAAACTAAGGGTTTATTTTCTATACCAGGAGCAGGTGCTGAGGTGCTAAGCGATAGGGTGCGTGATATCATTGCACCCAATAAATGCGATACAGCTACTTGGTTAGAAGTACATTGCCAAGCTCATAAAATCGGTATGAAAAGTACAGCTACTATGATGTTTGGAACGGTTGAAAATGATGAAGAAATCATCGATCATTTTGAGCATTTGAGAAAATTACAAGATGAAACAGGGGGATTTAGGGCTTTTATTTTATGGAGCTTTCAAAGTGATAATACTGCTTTAATCCAAAAACATCCAGAGATTATGAAACAAAGTTCTAACAAGTATTTAAGACTTTTAGCTTTAGCAAGACTTTATTTAGATAATTTTAAAAATTTACAAAGTTCTTGGGTAACTCAAGGCTCACTTATAGGTCAACTTGCTTTAAAATTTGGGGCTAATGATTTAGGCTCAACCATGATGGAAGAAAATGTAGTAAGTGCCGCAGGAGCAAGTTATAGAATGAATCAAGATGAGATGATAAGGCTGATTAGAAGTTTAGGCGAAAATCCAGCTAAACGCAATACCGCTTATGAAATTTTAGAAAGGTTTTAATGCAGTATTTAGAGTGTAGGGGTATTAAAATCCCTTTTATTTTTGAAAAAAATTCTGATTTTCCCATTGTTGTTTTAAAGCTTGTTTTTAGAAATTGCGCTAGAAGTTATGATGAAATAGCAGGCTTAGCTAAGATGTTTTCACGTATTTTAAATGAAGGCGTGGATGATAAATTTTTTAAGGATTTAGAATTTAGAGCGATAAATTTAGAGGCAAGTAGTGGTTTTGAAAGTTTGGAAATCAATCTTTCTTGCTTGAAAGAAAATTTTGATTTTGCTTTAAAGAGTTTAGAAAAATTGCTTTTAAAACCAAGAATAGAAGAAAAAATTTTGCAAAAATTAAAAATCAATGCCTTAGGTGAACTTGCGAGTAAAAATAGTGATTTTGATTATTTAGCAAAAAATTTACTCAATGCTCAAATTTTTAAATGTAAAGAATTTCAAAGTCCAAACGATGGAGATGAAAAAAGTATAGAAACTTTGTCTTTAAAAGATTTACAAAATTTTTATAAAAATTTTATCCATCTTAGTGATTTGGTTGTGATTTTAGGAGGAGATTTAGAAGAAAAACAAGTTAAGGAAGATCTTTTAAAACTCTTATCAAAACTTCAAATAGGTAAGAAAAATACTCCAAAAAAATATGAGTTAAGCAAAAACATCAAAGATGAAATTTTGCTACGCCCAGAAAGCGAACAAGCTTATATTTATTTTGCTACGCCTTTTTTTGCTGATTTTAAAGATAAGGATTTATATCTTGCAAAAATTGCTTTATTTGTTCTAGGGCAAGGAGGATTTGGTTCAAGGATTATGGAAGAAATTCGCGTTAAAAGAGGTCTTGCATACTCAGCTTATGCTATGCTTGATATGAATATGTCTTTTTCTAGAGTTTTTGGATATTTACAAACTAAAAATGAAAGCGCTAAAGAAGCTAAAAAAATCGTAAAAGAGCTTTTTGAAGATTTTATAAAAAATGGCATGACTCAAAATGAACTTGATCAAGCTAAAAATTTTCTCATAGGATCAACTCCTTTGCGTTATGAAAGCTTAAGCAAGCGTTTATCTATGTCTTTTAACGAATTTTATCAAGGTTTAAATTTGGGATATTATAAAGAAGAGTTAAAACTTATGGAAAAGGTTAAACTTGAAACCATCAATGCTTATATTAAAAAACATCAAGAGCTTTTAAATATAAGTTTTGCAAGCATACAAAATGAAAATTAAAGAAAGTGATTTTGAATTTTTTAAAAAACTAAAAATTAGAAGTGGTATTGATTTAGCCCTTCTTTTACCTAAAAAAATTGAAAATTTAAATCCAAGTAAAAATCCTAAAGAAAATGAAATTTGCACCCAAAAAATCACTATAAAAAGCGTTAGTTCAAGAAAAAATCAACTTTTTGGTTTAGGTTTTTGTGAAGAATGGCAAGAAAATATTTCTTTTGTGTTTTTTCATCCTAGAGCTTGGCATTTTGGGATTTGTAAGGTAGGAAAAGAGCTTATTTTTAATGCCAAACTCTCGCGTTTTAATCACACTTGGCAATTTAACAATCCTAAAATTTTAACTTCTTTTGAGGGTTTTAGTCCAAAGTATCAAATTTTAGGTTTAAAAGATACAAAAATTGCTACTTTTATACATAAATATCTTAATTATGAAAATTTAAAAGAAAGTGGTATAGAAGATAAATATATACATTTTCTTTTAAATTTGCACGCTTATGATGAAAAAAGTTTTTTTATGTTTGAAAATTTGCAAAATTTTAGCAAAGATTTAAAATATATAGAAATATATAATTTTTTAAAACGTTTAAAAGCTAAAAAAACGCATTTTAAAGCTCATCAAATCAATGTTTTTAATATAGCCAATTGGATTAAGGATTTGCCTTTTTCTCTTACTAAAGATCAGCTTAACGCCTTAAAAGATATAGAAAAAGATTTGCATTCAAAAGAAGCCAAAAGGCGTGTGATTATGGGTGATGTGGGGTGTGGTAAAACCTTGGTTTTACTCGGTGCGGCTTTGATGGTTTATCCTAAGCAAGCTATTTTAATGGCACCTACTAGTATTTTAGCGTATCAGCTTTATGAAGAGGCTAAGAAATTTTTACCTGATTTTATGAATATTTTGTTTATTAAAGGGGGTAAAAAAGAAAAAGATTTAGAACAAAATATCCAAAAAGCAAATCTTATCATAGGCACTCATGCTTTAATTCATTTAGAAAGTCATAATGCCGTGCTTGTAATGATAGATGAACAACATCGTTTTGGATCAGCTCAGCGTGAAAAAATTCATTCTTTAAATAAACAAGAATTTGCCCCTCATTTTATACAGTTTTCGGCTACGCCTATTCCAAGAACTTTAAGCATGATACAATCTGAACTTTTAAATTTTAGCTTTATTAAACAAATGCCTTTTAAAAAAGATATTACAACTTATTGTATACAAAATGAAGGTTTTTCTAAGCTTAGCGAGAAGATCAAGGAAGAAATTTCTAAAAATCATCAAATTATCATTATTTATCCCTTAGTGAGTGCTAGTGATAAGATTCCTTATCTTTCTTTAGAGCAGGCCAAAGAATATTGGCAAAGTCATTATGAAAAAGTTTTTGCAACTCATGGAAAAGATAAACAAAAAGATGAAATTTTAGAGCGTTTTAGAGATGAGGGAAATATTTTACTAAGCACTACAGTGGTGGAAGTAGGTATTTCTTTGCCAAGATTGAGCATGATAGTGATTGTGGGGGCGGAACGTTTAGGACTTGCTACTTTACATCAACTTCGTGGTCGTGTAGGTCGTGTAGGACTTAAAAGCACTTGCTACCTTTATACTAAACTTAAGGAAATTCCGAGTCGTTTAAAAGAATTTGCTAGCACTTTAGATGGGTTTAAAATAGCAGAGCTTGACCTTAAAAATCGTTTGAGTGGAGATTTGCTTGATGGTTTTATGCAGCATGGAAATGAGTTTAAATTTTTTGACTTTTCTAAGGATGAGGAGATTTTAGAAGAGGTAAAAAAAGATTTGGCAAAAAAATTGCCAAATTAATGTCCGCCGTACTTATAAAGCATATTTTGAAAATGTGAAGCTATCATTTGTGCACGCTGTAAAATGACATTTTTCATTTCCTCATTATAAACCATATTTAAACTTTCTTCAAAAAGTTTTAGCCAAACTTCAAAAAATTCTTGTGGAAAAGGAGGTAGATCTAAGTGCTTTTTTAAGGGTTGCCCATTATAATCACCTTCGCCTAAAAGCATGCCTGCCCAAAAATTTCCTATTTTTGCTTTATGTTCTTTCCACTCTTCATCGCTTGTTCCAATAGCATTGTTAAAAATAGGACCTAAATCCTTATCTTTTCTAACTTTTTCATAAAATATTTCCATGAGTTTTGCTATGCTTTCTTGATTAATTGTTTCAAATTTCATATAAGCCTTTCTTAAATGTTAATTTTATGGCGTTAATATAGCAAAAATAAGATAAATTAAATTTAACATAAGTTAAGAATGGAAAATGTATATAATGAAAGATTATTTAGAACTTTTATCTAGTGTAGGAAAATTAAAAAAATTTCAAAAAAATAGTATTTTATTTTATGAAGGCGAAGAGGCTAAAAAATTTTTTATTTTACTCAAGGGAAAAATACGCATTTATAAAAGTACAGCAAGTGATAAAGAAATTACTTTGCATTATTTTAATCCTCCAAATTTTATAGCAGAAATGCCTGCTTTTAAAAAATTAAATTATCCTGCTAATGCTATATTTGAGGAAGATGGAGAAATTTTGGAAATTGATTTTATTAATTTTCAAAATTTATGCAGTGAAAATAAAGAATTCAATTTTTTACTTATCAGTTCACTTTTTGATAAAATTAAAATTTTAGAAAAGAAATTATCTCAAAATGCATTAGATTTAAGGACGAGATTATTAAAGTATCTTTTGGAAAATGAAAAAAATTTAGATACAATTTCACAAAAACAAATTGCAATTGATTTAAATGTTAGAGCACAATCTTTATCTCGAGTGTTAAAAGAACTTAAAATTTCAGAACTTATTGATACAAAAAAAGGTAGAATTGAAATTTTAAATAAAGATATGATCATGAAAGAACTTTGGTAAAAATTTAAGGTAGAGAATGGATTTTGATTTTATATTAGCTCAAGCTCCTGCTTTTTTAACGGCTGCTTGGCTTACGATAAAACTAAGCTTTTTTGGAATTATTTTTTCTTTGATAATAGGCTTGTTTTGTATTTTAATGAGTTATTTTAAAATAAAAATTTTAGAAAATATTTGCAAGCTTTATATAGAGTTTTCAAGAAATACGCCTTTATTAATTCAACTTTTTTTCTTATATTATGCTTTACCTAAATTTAATATACATTTAGAGCAAATTCCACCGCTTGATTTGATTTGCTTAAGCGTAGAAGAAACTTTAAGGCCTTCTTTTGCTTGTGCTATAGTAGGACTTAGTTTTTTAGGGGGTTCTTATATGGCTGAAAGTTTAAGGGCGGGATTTGAAGCCATAAGAAAACAGCAGTTTGAAGCAGGTCTTTCTTTAGGTTTTTCAAAATTTGGAAATTTGCGTTATGTGATTTTGCCGCAAGCTTTGGCTATTTCTATGCCAAGTATTAGTGCTAATATTATATTTTTAATCAAAGAAACTTCAGTTGTTAGCATTATTGCCTTGCCAGATTTGGTGAATTTAATGAAGAGTTTAAATTCCTTAACCTATAAGACAGATGAGCTATTGTTTTTGTTGTTTATGGGATATTTATGCATTATTTTGCCTTTGTCTTTTATTTTGCTAAAGTTTGAAAAAAGGTTGCTTCATGCTTGAACTTTTAAATACCGATATTCTTTTAAGACTCTGGCAAGGGCTTTTTGTCACTCTTGAAATTTCATTTATCAGCATTATTATTACTTCGATAGGTGGGTTGTTTTTGGGAATTTTAATGAGTTTTAAAAATACCTATATCTATGCTTTTTGTCGTTTAGGTTTAGAATTTGTGCGTGTTATGCCGCTTTTGGTATGGCTTTTTGTGGTGTATTTTGGTTTTCCTAGATGGTTTGGGTGGGATTTGAGTTCTGTAAGTGCAGCTATTATTGTTTTTAGCATTTGGGGTTGTTTTGAGATGATGGATTTGGTGCGTGTTTCCTTGCAGAGTATTCCAAAACATCAGTATGAAAGTGCATCATCTTTAGGTTTAAATACGGTGCAAAGTTTTGCTTATGTTATTATTCCACAAGCTATGCGTCGTTTAACTCCTATGAGTATGAATTTACTTACTCGTATGATTAAAAGTACAACCTTTGCTTATTTAATCGGCGCGGTAGAGCTTGTAAAAGTAGGGCAACAAATTATAGAATTTCATAATAGAAATGATTTTGCACCTTTTATTATTTATGGTTTGATTTTTTTTATCTTTTTTATACTTTGTTATCCTATCACTTTATATTCAAGAAAATTAGAGAAAAAATGGAGCTAAAATGAGCATACTAAAAATAGAAAATTTACAAAAGTATTATGGTTCGCATCACGCCTTAAAAGATATTAATTTAGAAGTTAAGGCTAAAGAAGTTGTGGTGATTTTAGGTCCTAGCGGATGTGGAAAATCTACGCTTTTGCGTTGTATTAATGGGCTTGAAGAGATTGCAAGTGGTAATATTTATATTGATAATGAGAAAATAGATAAAGATTTTAAAGAATGGCCAAGAATGCGTCAAAAAGTTGGTATGGTTTTTCAATCTTATGAGCTTTTTGAGCATTTAAGTGTTGAAGAAAATATACTTTTAGGGCCTATGAAAGTGCAAAAAAGAAAGAAAGATGAGGTTTTAAAAGAGGCTAAAATTTGGCTTGAAAAGGTGGGGCTTTTGCATAAAATTTATGCTTATCCAAGAGAACTTAGCGGAGGACAAAAGCAAAGAATTGCCATAGTAAGAAGTTTATGTATGAATCCTGAGTTAATGCTTTTTGATGAGGTTACAGCAGCACTGGATCCTGAGATTGTTAGAGAAGTTTTAGAAGTGATGTTAAATCTTGCAAAAGAGGGTATGACTATGCTTATTGTCACTCATGAAATGGGTTTTGCTAAAGCTGTAGCAGATAAAATTATTTTTATGGATGAAGGAAAAATCATCGAAGAAAATGATCCTAAAAGTTTTTTTGAAAATCCAAAAAGCGAAAGAGCAAAGAAATTTTTAAATTTGTTTGATTATCATAAATAGATAAAAATAATATTGGTTTATGATAATAAACTTTACAAGACTAAAATTTTATAGAAAAACTAAAAAAGTCTTGACAAAAATTTTTTTTTGAGTTATAATCTCACTTTTATTTTTGCTGGTTTAGCTCAGTTGGTAGAGCAGCTGCCTTGTAAGCAGCAGGTCGGGGGTTCAAGTCCCTTAACCAGCTCCATTTATTTTAGCAGTGTTTGACCAGAATATTGAAAAAGCAATATTTTTATGGTGAGTTACTCAAGTGGCCAACGAGGGCAGACTGTAAATCTGCTGGCTTTCGCCTTCCGTGGTTCGAATCCACGACTCACCACCATGCTTTGCGGGAGTAGCTCAGTTGGCTAGAGCATCAGCCTTCCAAGCTGAGGGTCGCGGGTTCGAGTCCCGTTTCCCGCTCCAATAATTTAAAAGAACTGGGAGCTGTATTTTAAAACCTTTAACTTACAGTATATATCCCATTTAAGAGTTTTTGTTGTCTGTTATTGTGTATAATTTTTCTGAGCGCTCGTATGGCTCAGAGGTAGAGCACTCCCTTGGTAAGGGAGAGGTCGCGGGTTCAATTCCCGCTATGAGCTCCATGAATTGAAAAAATTATATAGATATAAGACTTGCTTTGCTCAATTTATTTTTTATACGGAGGAAAAAAATGGCTAAAGAAAAATTTTCACGTAATAAGCCACACGTAAATATTGGTACTATTGGTCACGTTGACCATGGTAAAACTACTTTAACAGCTGCTATTTCTGCTGTTCTTTCTAGAAGAGGTTTAGCAGAGCTTAAAGATTATGATAATATCGATAATGCTCCAGAAGAAAAAGAGCGTGGTATTACTATTGCTACTTCTCATATTGAATATGAAACAGACAATCGTCACTATGCACACGTTGACTGCCCAGGTCACGCAGATTATGTTAAAAACATGATTACAGGTGCTGCACAAATGGATGGAGCGATCTTGGTTGTTTCTGCTGCAGATGGCCCTATGCCACAAACTAGAGAGCATATTCTTCTTTCTCGTCAAGTAGGCGTTCCATATATTGTTGTTTTTATGAATAAAGCAGATATGGTTGATGATGCTGAACTTTTAGAGTTAGTTGAAATGGAAATTAGAGAATTATTAAGCTCTTATGATTTCCCAGGCGATGATACACCTATTATTTCTGGTTCTGCTTTAAAAGCTCTTGAAGAAGCTAAAGCTGGACAAGATGGTGAATGGTCAGCAAAAATTATGGATCTTATGGCTGCAGTTGATAGCTATATTCCAACTCCAACTCGTGATACTGAAAAAGACTTCTTGATGCCAATTGAAGACGTTTTCTCAATTTCAGGTCGTGGTACTGTTGTTACAGGTAGAATTGAAAAAGGTGTTGTAAAAGTAGGTGATACTATCGAAATCGTTGGTATTAAAGATACTCAAACAACAACTGTAACAGGTGTTGAAATGTTCAGAAAAGAAATGGATCAAGGCGAAGCAGGAGATAACGTAGGTGTTCTTCTTCGTGGTACTAAAAAAGAAGAAGTTATCCGTGGTATGGTTCTTGCTAAACCAAAATCAATTACTCCACACACTGACTTCGAAGCTGAAGTTTATATCTTAAATAAAGATGAAGGTGGTAGACATACTCCATTCTTTAACAACTATAGACCACAGTTTTATGTAAGAACAACTGATGTTACAGGTTCGATTAAATTAGCTGATGGTGTTGAAATGGTTATGCCAGGTGAAAATGTGAGAATTACTGTAAGCTTGATCGCTCCAGTAGCACTTGAAGAAGGGACTCGTTTTGCTATTCGTGAAGGTGGTAAAACTGTTGGTTCAGGTGTTGTTTCTAAAATTATTAAATAATTTAATAAAGCCAAGTTAAAAGCTTGGCTTTAATTTTTTAAGGAAAATTGAAATGAGAATTAAAGTTGGTTTAAAGTGTGAAGAATGTGGTGATATTAATTATAGCACCTATAAAAATAGTAAAAATACTACTGAAAAATTAGAATTAAAAAAATATTGCCCAAGATTAAAAAAACATACACTTCACAAAGAAGTTAAGTTAAAAAGTTAAGCTTGCGCCCTTAGGGCAATAGCTCCAACGGTAGAGCGCCGGATTCCAAATCCGATGGTTGGGGGTTCGAATCCCTCTTGCCCTGCCATAATTAAGGTTTAAATAAATGGAAAAATTAATAACTTATTTTAAATTATCAAAAGCCGAATTAAGGAAAGTAATTTTTCCTTTAAAAGAACAGGTAAGAAATGCCTATATTACAGTTTTTGTGGTTGTTGCGGTGATTTCTTTGTTTTTGGCGTTAGTGGATTGGCTTATGTCCTCTATTGTTTCTGCGATCGTATAAGGAGAGTAAATGAGTACTCATAAATGGTATGCAATTCAAACTTATGCTGGCAGTGAAATGGCAGTTAAAAGAGCCATTGAAAATTTAGTAAAAGATAACGGAATTGAAGAACAACTTAAAGAAATTGTTGTTCCAACTGAAGATGTTATTGAATTTAAGAATGGAAAGGAGAAGATTAGCGAAAGAAGTTTGTATTCAGGATACGTTTTTGCACTTCTTGATTTAAATACAGAGCTTTGGCATCGCATTCAATCTCTTCCAAAGGTTGGTCGTTTTATTGGAGAATCCAAAAAGCCAACCCCTTTAACAGAAAAAGATATTAATTTGATTTTGGAAAAAGTTCACAATCGTGCAGCGCCTAAACCAAAGATTTCTTTTGAAGAAGGGGAAAATGTGAGAATCACAGAAGGGCCATTTGCAAACTTTACTGCAATTGTAGAAGAGTATGATATGGTTCGTGGTTTATTAAAATTAAATGTTTCTATTTTTGGACGTTCAACTCCAGTGGAGATCTTATATTCTCAAGTTGAGAAAATAATTTAATTTATATCAAGTAAGGAGATTTGTTATGGCTAAAAAAGTCGTAGGCGAAATTAAATTGCAAATTGCTGCCACAAAAGCAAACCCATCACCACCTGTTGGTCCTGCTTTGGGTCAGCAAGGTGTTAATATTATGGAGTTTTGTAAGGCTTTTAATGAAAGAACAAAAGATATGGCAGGTTTTAATATCCCTGTTGTTATCACTGTTTATGCAGATAAAAGTTTTACTTTTATTACAAAACAACCGCCAGCTACGGATTTGATCAAAAAAGCAGCTGGAATTTCTAAAGGTACGGATAATCCACTTAAAAATAAGGTTGGCAAATTAACTCGTGCTCAAGTTTTAGAAATAGTAGATAAGAAAATTGCAGATTTAAATACTAAAGATAGAGATCAAGCTGCTAAAATTATTGCAGGTTCAGCTCGTTCTATGGGTGTTGAAATCGTAGATTAATCCTTTCACCGCCAAGGTAAAAGGCGGTAGCACTTTAAAATGCGGAGAAAATAAATGGCTAAGATAGCAAAAAGATTAAAAGAATTATCACAAAAAATTGATTCAAATAAAGAGTATGCTTTAAGCGATGCAATTGATACAATAAAGACTTTAAAGTCTGCTAAATTTGATGAGACTGTAGAAATTGCTTTAAAACTCAATGTTGATCCAAGACATGCAGATCAAATGGTAAGAGGATCTGTTGTTTTACCTGCTGGAACGGGTAAAAAAGTTCGTGTTGCTGTAATTGCAAAAGACGCAAAAGCTGATGAAGCGAAAAATGCTGGTGCAGATATTGTGGGTAGCGATGATTTAGTAGAAGAAATTCAAAAAGGTAATATGAATTTTGATGTTTTGATTGCTACTCCAAATTTAATGGGACTTGTTGGTAAAGTTGGTAGAATTTTAGGCCCAAAAGGTTTAATGCCAAATCCTAAAACCGGAACAGTGACTATGGATGTTGCTCAAGCAGTTAATAATGCAAAAAGTGGTCAGGTAAATTTCCGTGTTGATAAGCAAGGAAATATCCATGCAGGTCTTGGTAAAGTAAGTTTTTCCAAAGAACAATTATGGGACAATGTTAGCACTTTTGTAAAGGCAATTAACAAACATAAACCTGCCGCAGCTAAAGGTAGATATATTAAAAATGCGGCTTTATCTTTGACAATGAGCCCTTCTGTAAAGCTTGAAACACAAGAATTGCTTGATATGAAATAAGAGTTGCTTTTTTGCAACTCTTTTGTTTTAAAATAAACATTTGAAAAAATTTTTGATTTTTTGAGATGTTTATTTTAGATTGAAGATAGTCGAGGCGTAAGCTTAATTGGATTTCCACTCTACTTGAAATCTCAATCGGAAAGGAGAAAATGTGACTAGAAGCGAAAAAGTTGAGATTATTGCTAAACTTGAAGAAGGTTTTAAAGCTAGTGAAGCTATTGTAGTTTGTAATTACAGAGGTCTTAGCACAAAAAAACTAGAAGAGCTTAGAAATAATGCAAGAGAAAACAATGTAAAAGTTCAAATTGTTAAAAATACTTTGGCTAACATTGCTCTTAACAATTCCGGTAAAACAGGTCTAGTTCTTAAAGATACAAATATTTATCTTTGGGGCGAAGATCAGCTAAGTGTTTCAAAAGTAGCTGCTAAATTTGAAGAAAATAACGATAAATTTGAAATCAAAACAGCTCATATTGAAGGCGAAGTTGCAGATGTTGCTAAGGTTAAAGCTCTTGCTAAAATGCCTTCACGCAATGAGTTGCTTGCTATGCTTTTGCAAGTTTGGAATGCGTCAATTACCAATTTCACAATAGGTTTAAATGCGCTTAAAAATAAAAAAGAATCTGAATAAATTAAATAAAAGGATAAAAAATGGCAATTTCTAAAGAAGATGTATTAGAATATATTTCAAATTTAAGTGTTCTTGAGTTATCAGAACTTGTAAAAGAATTTGAAGAAAAATTTGGTGTGTCTGCTGCTCCTGTAATGGTGGCTGGTGGTGCTGCAGCTGGTGGTGCTGCAGCTGCTGCTGAAGAAAAAACTGAATTTGATATCGTTTTAACTGATGGCGGTGCTAAAAAGATTGAAGTTATTAAAATCGTTCGTGCTCTTACAGGCCTTGGTCTTAAAGAAGCAAAAGATGCAGTTGAGCAAACTCCTTCAACTCTAAAAGAGGGTGTGGCTAAAGCTGAAGCTGAGGAAGCTAAAAAACAACTTGAAGAAGCTGGTGCTAAAGTAGAACTTAAGTAATTTTAAGCTTTAAAGTTAGAAGAAGATTTGCCAAGGCAAGTCTTCTTTTTTTATTTTTACCTAATTTTTAGGTCTTCTTTTTTAAATTTACAAAATTTACCATGAGGTATGTGCGATATGTTAGATAATAAATTAGGAAATCGTTTAAGAGTAGACTTCTCAAACATTTCAAAACAAATAGAAATCCCAAATCTTCTACAATTACAAAAAAAGAGTTTTGATTATTTTTTAAATCTTGATAATGGTGAAAGTGGTATAGAAAAAGTTTTTAAATCAATTTTTCCTATTCATGATCCGCAAAATAGATTGAGTCTTGAATATGTTAGTAGTGAAATAGGCAAGCCAAAATATACCATTCGCGAATGCATGGAAAGAGGTTTGACTTATTCTGTAAATTTAAAAATGAAAATCCGTCTTACTCTGCATGAAAAAGATGAAAAAACAGGGGAAAAAGTTGGCGTAAAAGATATTAAAGAACAAGAAATTTATATCCGCGAAATTCCTTTAATGACAGATCGTGTATCTTTTATCATTAATGGGGTTGAGAGGGTGGTTGTAAATCAATTACATAGAAGCCCTGGTGTTATTTTTAAAGAAGAAGAAAGTTCAACGGTTGCAAATAAGCTTGTTTATACAGCACAAATTATTCCTGATCGTGGTTCGTGGCTTTATTTTGAATACGATGCCAAAGATGTTTTGTATGTAAGAATCAACAAGCGTAGAAAAGTTCCTGTAACTATGCTTTTTAGAGCTTTAGGGTATAAAAAACAAGATATTATTAAGTTGTTTTATCCTATTCAGACTATACATGTGAAAAAAGATAAATTTTTAACAGAATTTAATCCAAATGATTTTATGGATAGAATAGAATATGATATTAAAGATGAAAAAGGAAAAATCGTTCATCAAGCTGGAAAAAGACTTACAAAGAAAAAAGCAGAACAGCTTATTAAAGACGGTTTAAAATGGATAGAATATCCTGTAGAAATTTTACTTAATCGTTATTTAGCAAATCCTATTATTGATAAAGAAAGTGGAGAGATTTTATTTGATTCTTTAACTTTGTTAGATGAGAGCAAGCTTGCTAAGATTAAAGAGCAAAAAAGTTTTGATATAGCAAATGACTTGGCTAATGGCGTTGATGCAGCGATTATTAACTCCTTTGCTCAAGATGGAGAAACTCTAAAACTTCTTAAGCAAAGTGAAAATATCGATGATGAAAATGATTTAGCTGCGATTAGAATTTACAAAGTTATGCGCCCAGGTGAACCTGTGGTAAAAGATGCAGCGAAGGCTTTTGTAAATGATTTATTCTTCAATCCTGAAAGATACGATCTTACCAAGGTAGGTCGTATGAAAATGAACCATAAGTTAGGTCTTGAAGTACCTGAGTATGTTACTGTTTTGACTAATGAAGATATTATTAAAACTGCAAAATATTTAATTAAAGTAAAAAATGGTAAAGGACATATTGATGATAGAGATCATTTAGGAAATCGTCGTATCCGTTCTATAGGTGAACTTTTAGCCAATGAACTTCATTTAGGTCTTGCAAAAATGCAAAAGGCGATCAGAGATAAATTTACTTCTTTAAATGCGGATCTTGATAAGGTAATGCCTTATGATTTAATCAATCCTAAAATGATTACTACAACTATCATTGAATTTTTTACAGGAGGTCAGCTTTCGCAATTTATGGATCAAACCAACCCTTTAAGCGAGGTTACTCATAAGCGTCGTTTATCAGCGCTTGGTGAAGGTGGACTTGTAAAAGAAAGAGCAGGTTTTGAAGTGCGTGATGTTCACGCGACGCATTATGGTAGAATTTGTCCAGTTGAAACACCTGAAGGTCAAAATATTGGTTTGATTAACACTCTTTCTACTTATGCAAAAGTAAATGAACTTGGCTTTGTTGAAGCGCCATATAGAAAAGTTTTAAATGGTAAAGTGACTAATGAAGTTGTTTATCTTACAGCGACACAAGAAGAAGGCTTGTTTATCGCACCAGCTTCAACTAAGGTTGATGCTAAAGGCAATATAGTAGAAGAATTTGTTGAGGCTAGACAAGATGGTGAAACTATACTTGCAAGACGCGAAGAAGTGCAATTAATTGATCTTTGCTCAGGTATGGTTGTTGGGGTTGCGGCTTCTTTGATTCCGTTTTTAGAGCACGATGATGCAAACAGAGCGCTAATGGGTTCAAACATGCAACGTCAAGCTGTGCCACTTCTTACTGCTTCAGCTCCGATAGTAGGAACAGGCATGGAACAAATTATTGCACGTGATGCTTGGGAAGCTGTTAAAGCAAAGCGTGGCGGTGTGGTTGAGAAAGTGGATAATAAAAGCATTTTCATTTTAGGTGAAGATGATAAAGGTCCATTTATTGACCATTATACTATGGAAAAAAATTTAAGAACCAATCAAAATACAAATTATATTCAACATCCTATTGTTAAAAAAGGTGATATAGTAAAAGCAGGACAAATTATCGCAGATGGTCCTTCTATGGATCAAGGCGAACTTGCTATAGGTAAAAATGCTTTAATCGCTTTTATGCCTTGGAATGGTTATAACTATGAGGATGCTATAGTTGTAAGTGAGAGAATTATTCGTGAAGATACCTTTACAAGCGTGCACATTTATGAAAAAGAAATTGAAGCAAGAGAACTAAAAGACGGTATAGAAGAAATTACCAAAGATATCCCAAATGTAAAAGAAGAAGATGTTGCACATCTTGATGAGAGCGGTATTGCAAAAATTGGTACTCATATCAAACCAGGTATGATTTTGGTGGGTAAGGTTTCTCCAAAAGGTGAGGTTAAACCAACTCCTGAAGAAAGACTTTTAAGAGCTATTTTTGGAGAAAAAGCAGGACATGTTGTGAATAAATCCCTTTATGCAACCGCTTCTTTAGAGGGTGTTGTTGTGGATGTTAAAATTTTCACTAAAAAAGGCTATGAAAAAGATGATCGCGCAATAAAATCTTATGATAAAGAAAAAATGGCTTTAGAAAAAGAACATCATGATAGACTTTTGATGATGGATAGAGAAGAAATGCTTCGTGTTTGTGCTCTTCTTTCCAAAGCCCCTTTAAATAGCGATCAAAAAATTGGAGATAAAAATTATAAAAAAGGACAAACCGCGGATATTAGTGAACTTGAAAAAATCAATCGTTTTACTTTAACAACTTTGATTAAAGCTTATTCTAAAGAGATTCAAAAAGAATACGATGATTTAAAAAATCATTTCCAAAATGAGAAGAAAAAATTAAAAGCAGAACACGATGAAAAGCTTGAAATTTTAGAAAAAGATGATATTTTACCAAGTGGGGTAATTAAGCTTGTTAAAGTTTATATTGCTACAAAGAGAAAGCTTAAAGTCGGTGATAAAATGGCAGGACGTCACGGAAACAAAGGTATAGTTTCAACTATAGTTCCTGAAGTGGATATGCCTTATTTACCAAATGGCAAAAGCGTGGATATTGCGCTTAATCCACTTGGCGTTCCAAGTCGTATGAATATAGGCCAAATTTTAGAAAGCCATTTGGGTTTAATTGGACTTAGACTCGGAGATCAGATTCAAGAAATTTTTGACAGAAAGCAAAAAGATTTTCTTAAAGAATTAAGAGCAAAAATGCTTGAAATTTGTTCTATTCCAAGACTTGCAAGCGAAAAAGAATTTATTAAAAGCTTAAGCGATGAAGAGCTTTTAAACTATGCTAGAGACTGGAGTAAAGGAGTTAAATTTGCTACCCCTGTTTTTGAAGGTGTAAATATAGAAGAATTTAGCAAGCTTTTTGAAATGGCCAAGATAGATATGGACGGCAAAACAGAACTTTATGATGGACGCACGGGTGAGAAAATCGCAGAGCGTGTTCATGTGGGATGTATGTATATGCTAAAACTCCACCACTTGGTTGATGAGAAAATTCACGCAAGAAGTACAGGACCTTACAGCTTAGTTACCCAGCAGCCTGTGGGTGGTAAAGCACTCTTTGGGGGACAAAGATTTGGGGAGATGGAAGTTTGGGCACTTGAAGCTTATGGAGCGGCTCATACTTTAAGAGAAATGTTAACTATCAAATCAGACGATGTAGAAGGTAGATTTAGTGCTTATAAAGCATTGACAAAAGGTGAAAATGTTCCAGCAACGGGAATTCCTGAAACATTTTTTGTATTAACCAATGAGCTTAAATCTCTTGCTTTAGATGTTGAGATTTTTGATAAGGATGAAGATAATGAGTAAATTTAAAGTAATAGAAATCAAAGAAGATGTAAGACCTAGGGATTTTGAAGCGTTTCAACTAAGACTTGCAAGTCCTGAAAAAATCAAATCATGGTCTTATGGAGAAGTAAAAAAACCAGAAACTATCAATTATAGAACCTTAAAGCCTGAAAGAGATGGGCTTTTTTGTGCAAAGATTTTTGGACCTATAAGAGATTATGAATGTCTTTGTGGTAAGTATAAAAAAATGCGTTTTAAAGGTGTTAAGTGCGAAAAATGTGGCGTTGAAGTAGCAAATTCAAAAGTGCGTCGTTCTAGAATGGGACATATCGAGCTTGTAACTCCTGTGGCTCATATTTGGTATGTTAATTCTCTTCCAAGTCGTATAGGAACGCTTTTGGGTGTTAAGATGAAAGATCTTGAGCGTGTGCTTTATTATGAAGCTTATATCGTTGAAAATCCAGGCGATGCTTTCTATGATAATGAAAGCACCAAAAAAGTAGAATATTGTGATGTTTTAAACGAAGAGCAATATCAAAATTTAATGCAACGCTATGAAAATAGTGGCTTTAAAGCAAGAATGGGTGGAGAAGTTGTTCGTGATTTACTTGCAAATTTAGATCTTGTAGTACTTTTAAATCAGCTTAAAGAAGAAATGGCGGCTACAAATTCAGAGGCTAAGAAAAAAACTATCATTAAACGCTTAAAAGTTGTAGAAAATTTCTTAAATTCAAATTTAAACGCCAATACCGATAGCGATGAAGCCGTACCAAATCGTCCTGAATGGATGATGATTACAAATCTTCCAGTTTTACCGCCAGATTTGCGTCCTTTAGTGGCTTTAGATGGTGGAAAATTTGCAGTTTCTGATGTGAATGACTTATATCGTCGCGTTATCAATAGAAATACACGTCTTAAAAAACTTATGGAACTTGATGCACCGGAAATCATTATAAGAAATGAAAAAAGAATGCTTCAAGAGGCTGTTGATGCACTTTTTGACAACGGTCGTCGTGCTAATGCTGTAAAGGGAGCAAATAAACGCCCATTGAAATCTTTAAGTGAAATTATTAAAGGTAAACAGGGACGTTTCAGACAAAACTTATTAGGTAAGAGGGTGGATTTCTCAGGTCGTAGCGTTATTGTTGTGGGTCCAAAACTTAGAATGGATCAATGTGGTTTACCTAAAAAAATGGCTTTAGAACTTTTTAAACCACATCTTTTAGCTAAACTTGAAGAAAAAGGTTATGCAACCACAGTAAAACAAGCTAAAAAAATGATAGAAAACAAAACCAATGAAGTTTGGGAATGTTTAGAAGAGGTAGTAAAAGGGCATCCTGTTATGCTAAACCGTGCGCCTACTTTACATAAACTTTCTATTCAAGCTTTTCATCCTGTTTTAGTGGAAGGTAAGGCTATACAACTTCATCCTTTAGTTTGTGCAGCATTTAACGCAGACTTTGATGGGGATCAAATGGCGGTGCATGTGCCACTTTCTCAAGAGGCTATTGCAGAATGTAAAGTGCTTATGCTTTCATCAATGAATATTCTTTTGCCAGCAAGCGGTAAGTCTGTAACCGTTCCATCGCAAGATATGGTTTTAGGAATTTATTATCTTTCATTGGAAAAAGCCGGTGCTAAAGGTTCGCATAAAATTTGTACAGGCATTGATGAAGTGATGATGGCGCTTGAAAGCAAGTGTTTGGATATTCATGCGAGTATACAAACCATGGTAGATGGTAGAAAGATTACCACTACAGCAGGAAGATTGATTATTAAATCTATTTTACCTGATTTTGTGCCTGAAAATAGTTGGAATAAAGTCTTAAAGAAAAAAGACATTGCCGCGCTTGTGGATTATGTTTATAAACAAGGTGGTTTAGAGATTACAGCAAGTTTCTTGGATAGACTTAAAAATTTAGGTTTTGAGTATGCAACTAAAGCAGGTATTTCAATTTCTATTGCAGATATTATTGTTCCTAATGATAAGCAAAAAGCTATCGATGAAGCAAAAAAACAAGTAAGAGAAATTCAAAATTCTTATAATCTTGGTTTGATTACTTCAGGGGAAAGATACAATAAAATCATTGATATTTGGAAAAGTACAAATAATGTCCTTTCAAAAGAGATGATGAAGCTTGTAGAAAAAGATAAAGAAGGTTTTAACTCTATTTATATGATGGCAGATTCTGGTGCTAGGGGTAGTGCGGCTCAAATTTCTCAGCTTGCTGCGATGCGAGGACTTATGACCAAACCTGATGGTTCTATTATCGAAACTCCTATTATTTCGAATTTCCGTGAAGGGCTAAATGTTCTTGAATACTTTATTTCAACTCACGGTGCTAGAAAAGGTCTTGCAGATACCGCTCTTAAAACAGCAAATGCGGGTTATTTGACAAGAAAACTCATCGATGTTGCACAAAATGTAAAAATTACCATTGAAGATTGTGGAACACATGAGGGTGTTGAAATCAATGAAATTACCGCAGATAGTTCTATTATAGAAACTTTAGAAGAAAGAATTTTAGGCAGAGTTTTAGCTGAAGATGTGATCGATCCTATTACAAATTCTGTGCTTTTTGCAGAAGGTACTTTAATGGATGAGGAAAAAGCAAAAATTCTTGGAGAAAGCGGTATAAAAAGTGTCAATATCCGCACTCCTATTACCTGCAAAGCTAAAAAAGGAATTTGTGCAAAATGTTATGGTATCAATCTTGGTGAAGGTAAATTGGTAAAACCAGGCGAAGCAGTAGGAATTATTTCCGCTCAATCTGTCGGTGAACCAGGAACGCAGCTAACTCTAAGAACTTTCCACAGTGGGGGAACTGCAAGTACGGATTTACAAGATAGACAAGTAAGTGCACAAAAAGAAGGTTTTATCAGATTTTATAATCTTAAAACTTATAAAAATAAAGAAGGTAAAAATATCGTAGCAAATCGTAGAAATGCGGCGATTTTACTTGTGGAGCCAAAAATTAAAACTCCATTTAAAGGTGTGATTAATATAGAAAATATTCATGAAGATGTGATTGTTTCTATTAAAGATAAAAAACAAGAAGTAAAATACATACTAAGAAAATACGATCTTGCTAAACCAAATGAATTAGCAGGTGTAAGTGGCAGTATAGATGGAAAACTTTATTTGCCATATCAAAGCGGTATGCAAGTAGAAGAAAATGAAAGTATCGTAGAAGTGATTAAAGAGGGTTGGAATGTACCAAATCGTATCCCTTTTGCGAGTGAAATTTTAGTAGAAGATGGTGAGCCTGTAGTTCAAAATATCAAAGCAGGCGAAAAAGGAACGCTTAAATTTTATATCCTTAAAGGCGATGGTTTAGATAGAGTAAAAAATGTTAAAAAAGGCGATATTGTTAAAGAAAAAGGATTCTTTGTAGTGATTGCTGATGAAAATGATAGAGAAGCAAAAAGACACTATATTCCAAGAGAATCTAAGATAGAATTTAACGATAGTGAAAAAATCGATGATGCAAATACTATCATTGCAAGTGCTCCTAAAAAAGAAAGAAAAGTGATTGCAGAATGGGATGCTTATAATAATACTATCATTGCAGAAATTGATGGAGTTGTAAGCTTTGAGGATATTGAAGCAGGTTATAGTGCCGATGAGCAAATTGATGAAGCTACAGGTAAGCGTTCTTTAGTGATTAATGAGTATTTGCCAAGCGGAGTTAGACCAACTTTGGTAATCGCAGGAAAAGGTGATAAGGCTGTGCGTTATCAGCTTGAACCAAAAACCGTTATTTTTGTTCATGATGGTGATAAAATCGCTCAAGCAGATATTTTAGCAAAAACTCCAAAAGCTGCAGCTAAATCAAAAGATATTACAGGAGGTCTTCCAAGAGTTTCTGAACTTTTTGAAGCAAGAAAACCAAAAAATGCGGCTGTGATTGCAGAAATTGATGGTGTTGTTCGTTTTGATAAACCTTTGCGTTCTAAAGAAAGAATTATTATCCAAGCAGAAGATGGAACAAGTGCTGAGTATTTAATCGATAAATCAAAACATATTCAAGTAAGAGATGGCGAGTTTATCCATGCAGGTGAAAAACTTACAGATGGAGTTGTTTCAAGTCATGATGTGCTTAAAATTTTGGGTGAAAAAGCCTTGCATTATTATTTGATTTCTGAAATTCAACAAGTTTATCGCGGACAAGGTGTTGTGATTTCTGATAAACATATAGAAGTTATCGTTTCTCAAATGCTAAGACAAGTAAAAGTTGTAGATAGTGGACATACGAAATTTATCGAGGGTGATTTGGTTTCAAGACGTAAATTCCGTGAAGAAAATGAAAGAATCATCAGAATGGGTGGAGAACCAGCTATTGCTGAGCCTGTACTTTTAGGTGTAACAAGAGCAGCGATTGGAAGTGATAGTGTGATTTCTGCGGCTTCATTCCAAGAAACTACTAAAGTTCTAACCGAAGCAAGTATAGCGGGTAAATTTGACTACTTAGAAGATTTAAAAGAAAATGTTATTTTAGGTAGAATGATTCCTGTTGGAACAGGGCTTTATGGCGAACAAAATTTAAAACTTAAAGAACAAGAATAAAACTCTATTTTATAGCCCTTCTGGGCTATATTAATACAGTGTATCTAAATCATTAAAATAAATTTTTAAAACTTTTTCTATTTTATTTTTTTCTTCTAGAAGTATTTTTTTATTTTTTTCTCTAAAAGCTTTATTAGAGCAATAAATTAGATAAGATATACTAATGGCAGCAATTATTTTATTTTTATGTTCTATGCCTATAGCCATACATTCAATTTGAGGATTCATTTCTCCAATTTCTATGGCAATTTTTTCTTTTTTAATTTGTTTGATTTGTTGATAGAGTTCATTTATATTATTTAAGGTGTTTTCTGTAATTTTATCAAAATTTTTAGGATAAAGTTTTTCTAATTCCTTTTTATTTTTATTTGATAGTAAGGCTTTGCCTAAAGATGTTGCATAAGCAGGATACGAAGTGCCTATAAAAGATTTTAATTGCACTGTATTATTGGCATCAATTTTTTCTAAATAAAGCACATTTCCATCTTTTAAAATTCCCATTTGACAAGTTTGATTGGTTAAATTTCTTATATTTTTCATATGCTTTTTGATTATTTCAAAAATATTATTTTCATTTTTTATATTACATCCCAATTCTATAATCTTAAAATCCAAATAATAACTTTTATTTTTTAAATCACATTTGATATATTTTTTTTCTTGAAGAGTTTGTAAAATAGGCCAAAGAGTTCCAGCAGGAATGTTTAATTTTTTAGCTATAGCACTTAAGGTAAGCTTTTCTTTTGCAAGTAATTCTAGAATATTTAACACTCTAAGAGTGGGCTGATGCATATTGTCTTTATCCTTGTTTTATTTTTATAAATTTTAGCATATTTTTTACTTTTAGTAACATAAAATCATAATTTTTATTATTTATTAATTTTAATATTTTTTTGTAAAAATTGGCAGTTAATAAGAATAAAATACGAATTTTTACCAAGTTAACAGCTTGATTTTTTTACAAATATTTTGTTATATTTTTTGTATATAAATATATTTTTGTATATACGAAAGGAAAAAAATGGGAATTTTAAAAGGAACTTTACCGGCTTTACTTACTCCATATAAAGATGATGGAAGTATCAATGAAAAAGAATTTATTCGCTATTGTGAATTTGGTATTTCTAAAGGCTTGAACGGATTGTTTTGTAATGGAAGTGCAGGGGATTCTCAAGCTTTGAGCGTGGAAGAGCAAGTTAAGTTAATGAAACTCACCAAAAAGGCTACAAAAAATAATATACCTATCATCACGGGTATTACCTCGACAATTTATGAAAACACTTTTATTTTGGCGCAAAAAGCTTATGAATTAGGTCTTGATGCCTTATTACTTGCTATGCCTTATTATTATAAATTGAGTGAAGATGCACTTTTTGAATATGTAAAATATTTAGCTTCTGAAGTGAAACTTCCCTTATATGTTTATAATATACCTCTTTTTGCACCAGCACTAAGCTTAAAATTTATAGAAAAGGTTTCAAAGCTTGATAATGTTGTGGGTATAAAAGATAGTAGCGGAGATGCTTTGCTTTTAAATCATATTTTAGATGTAGTACCTAGTAATTTTGATGTTTTTGTAGGAAGAGAAGAATTTTATGTAGGTGCATTATTAGCAGGTGCAAAAGGTTCTATGACTAGCATAGGTGGAGTTTTTCCAGAACTTATGAGTGAAATTTACAAATCAATCAATGAAAAAAATATAGGCAGAGCTTTGCTAATACAAAAAAGTTTATTAAAGGCCATAAGATTTGGTATGAGTATAGCTTTTCCTATGGGTTTTGCTTTGCTTTTAAAGGCCAGAGGATTTGAATTTGTAAATGCTAGTATTCATCCTTTATCACCTGCTACAAAAGAAGAATTAAACACTCGCTTTGATGAAGCAAAGGAGCTTATTAAAACTATAGAAAAAGAAACAGGTATAAAACTATGAAAGGATATATTATAGTCAATGAAAAAGACAATGTTGCCACAGCTTTGCGTGACTTTAAAAAAGGCGAAAAAGTGGCAAATATTGAGCTTTTAAATGATATTGCAAGCGGACATAAATTTGCACTAAAGGATATAAAAAAAGATGAAATTATTATCAAATATGCAGAAGCTATAGCTAGTGCAAGTTGCGATATTAGTACAGGGGAATGGGTGCATATCCATAATACTGCGGGAATTAGAGGTCGTGGAGATAAGGAATGAAAATGAAAAAGATAATGGGTTATAGAAGAGAAGATGGAAAATTTGGCTTAAGAAATAAAGTCATTATCATACCAAGTGTACATTGTGCTAATAAAGTGTGTGAAAATATAGCTAGAAAATGTAATGGAGCAGTTTATATCAACCATCAGCATGGTTGCTCCCAGCTTGAATTTGATGCTTTACAAACTAGAGATGTTTTAATAGGTCATGGGAGCAATGCCAATGTTTTTGGTGTTTTAATTATAGGGCTTGGTTGTGAGGTAATACAAGCCAAAGCAGTAGCAGAAAAAATCAAAGAAGCAACGCCTTATAAAAAGGTTGAATATTTAGTGATACAAGAATGTGGTGGTAGTAAAAATACCATTGAAAATGGTATTAAAATAGTCAATGAAATGCTTGAAAGTGCTGCAAAATTACAAAAAAGTGAAGGAGATTTCAGTGATTTGATTTTAGGCACAGAATGCGGTGGAAGTGATAGCTATAGCGGACTTAGTGCTAATCCTGCTTTAGGAAGTTTGAGTGATTTTGTAATCGATGAGGGTGGTGCGGTAATTTTAGCAGAAACTACAGAGCTTATAGGTTGTGAAGCTATACTTACCAAGAGGGCAAAAAATGATGAAATAGCTAAAAAGGTATATGATAAGATTTTGGGTTATGAGAATTTGGTTAAATCTTTTCATGCTGATATTCGAGGGGCAAATCCTAGTCCAGGAAATATTGCAGGCGGACTTAGTACTATAGAGGAAAAATCTTTAGGCTGTGTTTATAAGGCAGGAACTAGAACTTTAATGGATGTGATTGATTATGCTAAGTCTGTAGTTTCTAAAGGTTTAACTTTTATGAATACACCAGGCAATGATATAGAGCAACTTAGTGCTATGGTGGCAGGTGGTGCAAATATTTGTGTTTTTACTACTGGTCGTGGCACTCCTACGGGTTCGGCTATAGTGCCTACTATCAAAATGAGTTCTAATACCTTTTGTTATGAAAATATGAATGATGCTATTGATATTAATGCAGGAAGCATTATAGATGGAATAAAAACAAAAGAAGAAGTGCGCGATGAGCTTATAGATCTAATCGTTCGAATTTCTAAAGGAGAATTGGTAAAAGCGGAGCTTAACGAACAAAACGACTTTTCGGTTTGGAGACTTGCTACAACTTGTTAAAGGGTAAAGTAATGAAACATGTAAATTCAATAAAGTTAGAATTAGTATGTAAAAAAATATCTTGGCGTATTTTGCCTTTGATTGTTTTAATGTTTTGTCTTTCCATGCTTGATAGAACAAATATTAGTTTTGTTAAATCTCATATAGAAATTGATGCAGGCATCGGCGAGGCCGCTTATGCTTTGGGTGCTGGAATATTTTTTATAGGTTATGCCATTTTTGAAGTGCCTTCAAATTTATTTTTGCATAAATTAGGAGCAAAAATTTGGTTGAGCCGTATAATGATCACTTGGGGTCTTGTAACTATGGCAATGATTTTTATACAAGGAGAAATAAGTTTTTATGTATTAAGATTTTTATTGGGTTTAACTGAAGCAGGTTTTAGTCCAGGCATTATTTTATACCTTAGTTATTTTTTCCCAGCTATATATCGATCTAAAGCTTATGGAATTTATCAAATGGGAGTTCCAATTGCTTTTGTTTTTGGTTCTTTAATTAGCGGTTTTATACTTGATTATACACCAAATATATATTTTAAAAATTGGCAATGGATGTTTTTAATAGAAGGAGGTATTACCGTTTTAGTAGGTATTTTTTGCTTATTTTATCTTGATTCACATCCAAAAGATGCAAAATGGTTAGATATAAAAGAAAAAGATATTTTGCTAAAACATATTGAAATTTCCAATACTAAAGCTAAGGATTATTCTATAAAAGATATTTTTAAAAGTATTTTGGTATGGAAATTTGTATTTGTTTATTTTTGTATTCAATTAAGTGTTTATGGAGTGCTTTTTTATTTACCAAGTAAAATTGCCCAAATATTGCAAATAAATGTAGGTTTTGAAGTTGGACTTTTAAATGCCATACCTTGGATTTTTGTTTTTATCGCCTTGCCAATATTTACCTCATTGGCTGATAAAAAACATTCTTGGAATTTATATGCGATTTTATTTTTACTGCTAGCAAGTTTGAGCATGATAGCTTCAACTTTTGTTACAAATTTGGCGGTATTTTTATTTTTTATTAGCTTGGCTGCTATAGGTTTTATAGTCATTCAGCCTATATTTTGGAATTTACCAACTCAAGTTTTAAAAGGAAAAGGAGTCGCGGCTGCTATTGCTCTTATAGGATCCTTGGGAAATTTAGGAGGTTTTGTAGCACCTACTTTAAAAACATATATAGAAAATCATTTTGGAGTTGAGTTTGGACTTATAGTGTTAGCATTGATAGCAATTTTAGGTGTATTGGTATTAATACATTTAAAAATAACTTTAAATTTAGATAAAGGAGAATAAATGGATTTAAAAATTAAAAATAAGGTTTGTATTATTACAGGAGGGGCTAAAGGTATTGGGTATGGTATTGCTAAATTATGGGCAAGCGAAGGTGGAATTCCTGTAATTTTTTCAAGATCTATGCCTAAAGAGCACGATAAAGAATTAAAAAATTTATCCAGTGAGTATGAATTTTATGAAATTGATTTAAAAAATTATGAGCAAATTGAAAAGCTTGTAAAAAAAGTTGGTATCAAACATGGTGGAATCTATGCTCTTGTAAATAATGCAGGTGCAAATGATAATTTACATATTGAAAATACAAGTACTCAAGATTTGATAAAATCTTATGAAAATAATCTTTTTCATTATTATACTATGACAAAAGAATGTTTGCCTTACATTAAAAAAGAACAAGGCAGTATTTTAAATATAGTGAGTAAAACAGGCATCACAGGACAAGGAAGAACTTCAGCTTATGCTTCGGCCAAAGCGGCTCAAATGGGTTTTACTAGAGAATGGGCTTGTGCTTTTGCTAAGGATAATGTTAGGGTAAATGCTATAGCTCCTGCTGAAGTTATGACTCCTCTTTATGAAAAATGGCTGCAAAATTTTCCTAATCCTAAAGAGCAATATGAAAAAATCGCAAAAGCTATACCTTTAGGCCATCGTTTTACTACCATAGAGGAAATTGCAAATACAGCGGTTTTTACACTTAGTCCCCTTGCTTCACATACTACAGGGCAAATTTTAATGCCAGATGGAGGTTATGTGCATTTAGATAGAGCATTAAATTGGGATGAAAACTAAGGAGTAAAAAATGACTGATTCTAAAAATATAAAAATAGCTATTGTTTTGGTAACTTCTCTTTTCTTTTTATGGGGAGTAAGCTATGGACTTATTGATGTGATGAATAAAAATTTTCAAAATCATCTTCATATTAGCCAGCATGAAAGTGGCTTTTTACAGTTTGCTTATTTTGGTGCTTATTTTATCATAGCCTTACCCGCAGGTTATATAGCCAATAGATTTTCTTATAAAATGGGAATCATTTTTGGCTTAGCTCTTTATGCCATAGGAGCTTTGCTTATTATACCTGCTACAAATTTGGCTTCTTTTCATTTGTTTTTGTTTGCGTTTTTTATTTTAGCTTGTGGTATTGGTTCTTTAGAAACTAGTGCAAATCCCTACATGACAAAGCTTGGTGATGAAAAAAATGCGAGTTTTAGAATCAATGCTGCGCAAAGTTTTAATGGTTTGGGGCAATTTGTAGGACCTATTATAGGCGGAGCTTTATTTTTATCTATTACTAAACAAGAAGAGGGTGCGAGTAAAGAGCAAATCGAGGCTGCATTGGTAGCTAATATGGGAAATGTCCAGCTTGTTTATATAGGAATTGCTGTCATTGTTATTTTGATTTTAATTGCTTTTGTTGCAAATAAGCTTCCAGAAGGAAGTGCGGTAAGTGATGATTATAAGCAAAAAGATGATTCTAAGCCCATATATGTTTTTAAACACAGACATTTTAACTTAGGGCTTTTAGCGCAGTTTTTGTATATAGCCAATCAAGTTGCAGCAGGAGCTTTTTTTATCAATTATGTTGTGGAACATAATGAAGGTTTAAAAGATGCGCAAGGCGCTTATTATTTTTCTATAGCTTTGGTTGCATTTATGTTAGGACGCATTGTTTCTACTCCTTTGATGAAGATAATCAAAGGTGAAAAAATTTTAGGATTTTATTCTCTAATCAATGTGCTTATATGTCTTAGTTTATATTTTGCTAGCGGGTTTTTTAGCATAGTGCTTTTAATAGCTTTATTTTTCTTTATGTCTATTTCTTTTCCTACTATTTTTGCGGTAGCAACAAAAAATTTACCTTTAAATCAAGTAAAACTAGGCGGATCTTTGCTTGTGATGAGTATAGTAGGTGGAGCGATTATGCCTATAATTATAGGCTTTATTAATGATCATTATGGTACAGGCACTGGGTATTTAGCAATGGCACCTTTGTTTTTATATGTGGCTTGGTATGGCTTTATAGGTTCAAAAGTGAGAAAAAATGCAAAAGATTTTTGATGCTCATCTGCACCTTTGGGATTTGGGAAAAATACCTATTTCATGGATAAAAGACGATGAAAAATTAGAGCAAAATTATGATTTTTTTAGGATGAAACAAGAATATAAAGAATTTGAATTTATAGGCGCTATGTATGTTGAGGTTAATAGTGATGATTTGGAAAAGGAAATCTTGTTTGCTTTGGAACAAAAAAAGCTTCATAATCTTTTGCTTTGTCTAGCAGATTTAAAACATAAAGAAAAACTTAATTCTTTTAGAGAAGTAATGCATGTAAGCAAAAAAGGAGCTAAAAGATTGTTTGAAGTAGATTTTGAAGAAAAAATAGAAATTTTAAAAACTTTTAATATACCTTTTGAAGCTTGTATGAAAAATGAAGAACTCAGTTTTTTGGAAAATTTTTTAAATAAAAATTCAAATTTAAAAGTAGTTTTAAATCATCTAGGAAGTCCAAAAATAAATCGTTTAAATGAATACAAAAAAGATTTAAATCTTTTGAAAAAATTTCCAAATTTATATATTAAGCTTTCTACTCCTGATGATTTTTCACAAGAAACTCCTAAGGAATTTATTTTTGAACTTTTTGCTTTTTTAAAAGAAAATTTTAGCGAGGATAAGTTTATATTTGGCAGTAATTATCCAGTGTCTAATTTGTCTCCAAAGCAATGGATTGAGTTGATTATGCAAAGTAAGGTTTTTAAAGATTTGGACTTGATATTTTATAAAAATGCTTTATCAATTTATAAAGGAGAGTGAATGCAAAGATACGGTCAAATCATAAAGATAAAAAAAGAGAAGATACAAAAATATAAAAATCTTCATGCAAAGCCTTATGAAGGGGTTTGTGAGATGATTAAAGAATGTAATATACAAAATTATTCCATTTATTTGTTTGGAGAATATTTATTTGCATATTTTGAATATGTGGGTGCTGATTTTGAAGCAGATATGGCTAAGATGGCAAGAGATGAAAACACGCAAAAATGGTGGAAAGTAACAGATCCTTGCCAAATATCTTTAGGTTATGCAGGACAAAAATGGCTAAATATGGAAGAAGTGTTTCACTTAGACTAAAAAAGGAGAAAAAATGACAACTTATTTAAATTATATTGATGGAGAATTTATCCCACATAATGGAGATTTTATCGAAGTTTTAAATCCAGCTACTAAAGAAGTAATTTCAAAAGTAGCGAGTGCTTCTTTAGAAGATGCTAAAAGAGCGATTGAAGCAGCCAAAAAAGCACAAAAATCTTGGGAGGCTAAGCCAGCAATTGAGAGAGCAAATCATTTAAGAGAAATAGCTAGTTTAATACGCAAAAATGCTAATTTCTTAACAGAAATTTTAATGCAAGAGCAAGGAAAAACTAGAGCTTTAGCCAGCGTGGAGGTTAATTTTACAGCAGATTATATGGATTATACGGCCGAATGGGCTAGAAGATATGAGGGTGAAATCATACAAAGCGATAGAGCTAATGAGCATATATATTTATATAAAAGTGCTATTGGGGTAATTGGTGGAATTTTACCTTGGAATTTTCCATTTTTCTTAATCGCAAGGAAGATGGCACCTGCTTTACTAACAGGAAATACCATAGTGATAAAGCCAAGTAGTGAAACTCCAAACAATGCTTTTGAATTTGCAAAACTTGTTTCGCAAAGTTCTTTACCAAAAGGTGTGTTTAATTTGATTGCAGGTAAAGGTAGTGTAGTAGGATATGAATTATCAAGCAATGAAAATATAGGCATGGTAAGTCTTACAGGAAGTGTTGAAGCAGGGGCTAGAGTAATGGAAGCTGCAGCTAAAAATATCATAAAGGTTTCTTTAGAACTTGGCGGAAAAGCTCCTGCTATAGTGTGTAAAGATGCAGATATTGATTTGGCAGTAGAAGCGATTAAGGCAAGTCGAATTTGCAATAATGGACAGGTTTGTAATTGTGCCGAAAGAGCTTATGTGCATACAAGCATTTATGATGAATTTGTAGATAAATTTGTAAAAGCCATGAGTAAGGTAAGTGTTGGAAATACCTTAAAAGGTGATTTTGATATGGGACCATTGGTCAATCAAGCAGGGGTTGATAATGCTTTAGCAATGCTTCAAAGAGCTACAGCTAAAGGAGCAGTTGTGGAATGCGGTGGAAAAATCACTGATACAAGTGGGTATTATTTTCCTGCAAGTGTTCTTACTAATGTTAAGCATGAGGATGAAATTATGCAAAAAGAAATTTTTGCTCCCATTTTGCCTATTGCTAAATTTGATACACTTGATGAAGCTATTGATATGGCAAATGATTGTGAATATGGTCTTACAAGTTCTATTTATACACAAAATTTAGATATAGCAATGAGAGCTAGCAGAGAAATTAAATTTGGTGAAACCTATATTAATCGTGAAAATTTTGAGGCTATGCAAGGTTTTCATGCAGGCTTTAGAAAAAGTGGCATAGGCGGAGCTGATGGAAAACATGGTCTTGAAGAATATTTAGCTACCCATGTGGTATATTTGCAGTATAATACTAATAAACAATGATTTTTATCCTATCTAAATTTTTAGATAGGAGTTATTATAATCTTGGAATCAAGTATGATGCTTTATAACTATGGATTAAACACTTTTTTAGTAATTTCTTAAAATCAATTTTGGAATTTTTCATTTTGTCTAAAATGAGTAAGATTATTTTTATAAGTAAAACAATAATTAAAAATTAGTTTATGTTTTATAAATATTAATGTAAATTATATAGGTTTATTTTATAAAAATTTTTAAAAGCATTTAAATTATTTCTAGTTTATATTTTTGTAAGTAAATTTTAGATATCATCAAAAGTTTATTACATTTTTAAAGAAAGGAATTATTGTGCCTACCATAAATCAATTGGTTAGAAAAGAGCGCAAAAAAGTTTTAGAAAAATCTAAATCTCCAGCGCTTAAAAATTGTCCACAAAGAAGGGGAGTTTGCACTAGGGTTTATACTACAACACCTAAAAAACCAAACTCAGCGTTAAGAAAAGTTGCCAAAGTAAGACTTACTAGTGGCTTTGAAGTGATCAGCTATATCGGCGGTGAAGGTCATAACTTGCAAGAACACAGCATTGTTTTAGTGCGTGGTGGTAGGGTAAAAGACTTACCAGGGGTTAAATATCACATCGTTCGTGGTGCTCTTGATACAGCAGGTGTTGCAAAAAGAACAGTTTCTCGTTCTAAATATGGTGCTAAACGCCCTAAAGCAGGCGCTGCAAAATAATCATTCATACAGACAAATCCGTTAGATTTGATTTTGTTTGAGTAAAATTTAAAATTTGAAGGAAAAATAATGAGAAGAAGAAAAGCTCCGGTAAGAGAAGTCTTGCCTGATCCGATTTATGGTAATAAAGTAATCACAAAATTTATTAATTCTTTAATGTATGATGGTAAAAAAAGCACAGCTACAACAATTATGTATGGTGCTTTGGAAGCTATTGATAAAAAAGGTGGCGAGAAAAAAGGTATTGATATTTTTAATGATGCGATTGAAAATATTAAGCCTTTATTAGAAGTAAAATCTCGTCGTGTAGGTGGTGCAACTTATCAAGTTCCAGTTGAAGTTCGTCCTGCTAGACAACAAGCTTTGGCGATTCGTTGGATTATTTCTTTTGCAAGAAAAAGAAGCGAAAGAACTATGATTGATAAACTTGCAGCTGAGCTTTTAGATGCAGCAAATAGCAAAGGTGCTTCATTTAAGAAGAAAGAAGATACTTATAAAATGGCTGAAGCAAATAAAGCATTTGCTCACTATCGTTGGTAAGAAGGAGTGTGTATGTCAAGAAGTACTCCTTTAAAAAAAGTTAGAAATATCGGTATTGCTGCTCACATTGATGCGGGTAAAACGACTACATCTGAAAGAATTCTTTTCTTTACAGGTATGAGTCATAAAATCGGTGAAGTTCATGATGGTGCTGCAACTATGGACTGGATGGAACAAGAGAAAGAGCGTGGGATTACTATCACTTCTGCGGCTACAACTTGTTTTTGGAAAGATCATCAAATCAATCTTATTGACACTCCAGGCCACGTGGATTTTACAATTGAAGTTGAAAGATCTATGCGTGTTCTTGATGGTGCTGTTGCGGTATTTTGTTCAGTGGGTGGGGTGCAGCCTCAAAGTGAAACAGTTTGGAGACAAGCAAATAAATACGGTGTTCCAAGAATAGTATTTGTAAATAAAATGGATAGAATCGGTGCAAATTTTTATAATGTAGAAGATCAAATTCGCAACCGTTTAAAAGCTAATCCAGTTCCACTTCAAATTCCAATTGGTGCTGAGGATAATTTTAAAGGCGTAATCGATCTTGTAACTATGAAAGCTTTAGTTTGGGAAGATGATACTAAGCCAACGGATTATGTAGAAAAAGAAATTCCAGCTGAACTTAAAGAAAAGGCAGAAGAATATCGTACAAAAATGATAGAAGCAGTTTCTGAAACTTCAGATGAGTTGATGGAAAAATATTTAGGCGGAGAAGAATTAAGCCTTGAAGAGATTAAAACAGGGATTAAAGCAGGATGTTTAAGTCTTTCTATCGTTCCTATGCTTTGCGGTACAGCGTTTAAAAATAAAGGGGTTCAACCTTTACTTGATGCTGTTGTGGCTTATTTGCCAGCTCCTGATGAAGTGGCAAATATCAAGGGTGAATATGAAGATGGCACAGAAGTTTCTGTAAAATCAACTGATGATGGCGAGTTTGCAGGACTTGCATTTAAAATTATGACAGATCCATTTGTAGGACAACTTACTTTCGTGCGTGTTTATCGTGGTTGTTTGGAAAGTGGTTCTTATGCTTATAACTCAACTAAAGATAAAAAAGAAAGAATTGGTCGTTTGTTAAAAATGCACTCTAACAAAAGAGAAGAGATTAAAGTGCTTTACGCAGGCGAAATTGGTGCTGTTGTAGGACTTAAAGATACTTTAACAGGGGATACTCTTGCAAGTGAAAAAGATAAGGTAATCCTTGAAAGAATGGATTTTCCAGATCCAGTTATTTCTGTTGCAGTTGAGCCAAAAACTAAAGCTGATCAAGAAAAAATGTCTATTGCTTTAAATAAATTAGCACAAGAAGATCCAAGTTTTAGAGTTTCTACAGATGAAGAAAGTGGTCAAACTATCATTTCAGGTATGGGTGAGTTACACCTTGAAATTATCGTTGATAGAATGCTTCGTGAATTTAAAGTTGAAGCTGAAGTAGGTCAACCACAAGTTGCTTATCGCGAAACTATTAGAAAAACTGTTGAACAAGAATACAAATACGCTAAACAATCAGGTGGTCGTGGTCAGTATGGACATGTATTCTTACGCCTTGAACCACTTGAGCCAGGTAGTGGATATGAATTTGTTAATGATATCAAAGGTGGGGTAATTCCAAAAGAATACATTCCTGCAGTTGATAAAGGTGTTCAAGAAGCATTACAAAATGGTGTTTTAGCAGGTTATCCTGTGGAAGATGTTAAAGTAACTGTTTATGATGGAAGTTATCACGAGGTGGATTCATCTGAGATGGCGTTTAAACTTGCTGCTTCTATGGGTTTTAAAGAAGGTGCTAGAAAAGCAGGTGCTGTGATCTTAGAGCCTATGATGAAAGTTGAAGTAGAAACTCCTGAAGATTATATGGGTGATGTTATTGGAGATCTTAACAAACGCCGTGGTCAAGTAAATAGCATGGATGAGCGCGGTGGAAATAAAATCATCACAGCATTTTGTCCTTTGGCTGAAATGTTTGGATATTCAACTGATCTTAGAAGTCAAACTCAAGGTCGTGCGACTTATTCTATGGAATTTGATCACTATGATGAAGTTCCTAAAAACGTTGCGGATGAAATCATCAAAAAAAGAAACGGTTAAATTTTTAGCGGGATTTTTCCCGCTTTCTGTCCTCGTAGCTCAGCAGGATAGAGCGCAAAATTCCTAATTTTGAGGCCGTGAGTTCGAATCTCGCCGTGGACACCATTTTATGAGGTGTTATTATGATAAAAATTGCTTTTTTTATAACTTTTGTAATTTCTTTTTTGACAGCACAAAGCCCAGTAAATTTTAAAGAAGATAATAATATAACAAAAGAACAAAATATATTTAAAGAACAACCTCCAAAACGCATTAAAATTCCAACGCATTAAAATATATGTCAGATTTGATTACGCTAGCACAATTATCACAAGGGTATCGTTACAATAGTGATTCTTTAATTTTAGCTGATTTTATTTTAAAACAAGGAATTAAAGGCGCTGTTTTTGATGTAGGTGCAGGCTGTGGTATCATAGGTATTTTACTTAAAAAAAATATTGCAAATTTAAGTTTATCTTTGATTGATATTCAAAAAGAAAATATAAAATTGATTGAAAAAAATTTAAAATCCAACCAAATACAAGGCGATATTTTTCATGATGATTTCAATCAATTTCAAAGCATAAAAAAATTTGACTTCATAGTTTGCAATCCTCCATTTTATAGACAAGGAGCTTACAAGAGTGAAGATCAGCATAAAGCTATAAGTAAATTTCAGGAATTTTTACCCTTGCATAGCTTTTTAACTAAAGCAAATTCTATGCTTAAGCCAAATGGTACTTTGTATTTTTGCTATGAAGCTTTAGCTTTAGATGAAATTTGTTTTATTTTAAAAGATATGAAAATAAAAATAACAAAGCTTTGCTTTGTACATACACATCAAAACAAAAAAGCAAGACTTGTTTTGATACAGGTAAAAAAAGGTTCAAAATCGCCTTGTGAGATTTTACCTCCTTTTTTTGTATATGAAAATGAAATTTTAAGCAAACAAATGCAAGAAATTCACTTAAGATTTAGGTTAAAAAGTTATGATATTTGATAAAAATTTTTCTTATGCTTTTGATGAAAATGCTTGTGAGAAATGCGGTGGAAAGTGTTGCACTGGAGAAAGTGGCAATATTTTTGCAAGCAAGGAAGAATTAGAAGCATTAAGAAAGCATTTAAATTTAGAAAGCAAAGAATTTGCTGAAAAATACTTGAGAAAAGTGGGCTTTAAAATGAGTTTTAAGGAAGTCGAATTTGAAGATGGCTTTGCTTGCATTTTTTTTGATACTCAAAAAAGAAATTGCAGTATCTACGATTTTCGTCCAAAACAATGCAGAACTTTTCCATTTTGGGAATATTTTAAAACACATCAAAAGGAATTAGAAAAAGAATGTATAGGTATTTGTTATTTGTCTTAGCAGCCTTTTTTTTGGCAGCTTGTGGAAGTTCAAAAATCAATGTTGTTTATCCTGATTATACAAAATATAAAAGCAATGATTTTGATTTAAGGGTTATGAAGGCTTATAATTATGAGTATTATAAACAATACAAAGAAGCCAGAGATGAATTTTTAAGTCTTTATCAAGATTATAATAATACTAATTTTTTAGAAAATGCATTTTTACTTACTTTAGCAAACAATCTTGACAAGCAAGCAGAGTTAAATAATCTAGCAAAGCCTTATTTAAATCAAAATGACAATCTTAAGCGACTTAGTGCTCTTTATGCTTTAAATTCAAATGATATCAACAATGCTCAAAAACTTATGAAAGAGCTTTTAACAAAAAAGGATAGTGATCCTAGAAATTTAGAGCTTTACGGAGATATTTTGGTTAAAAAAAATGATTTAAAAAATGCTACAAAATACTATAGATCTGCTTATAATCAAGTGCAAAATGAAGAAATTTTATTTAAACTCATAGGAATTTATGCGATTTTGAATGATACTTTAAATATTAAAAATGTTTTAGAATTTTCAAGAAAAACCAATGGTTGCACTCTCAAAACTTGCGTCTTGCTTGCTAAAATTTATTTTGATGAAAAAAATATCGAAGCTTTAAAAAGTATATATAAAGAGCTTTATCAACTTACCAAAAATAAAAGTTTTGCATTGGCTTTGGTTGAGCTTTTAAATTCTCAAGGCAAAACAGAAGAAGCTTTAAAAATTTCTTTGCAGTATGATTTAGATGATGATATTAAACTCGCTTTGTATCAGAATTTAAAACGCTTTGATGATGCTAAAAAAATGAGTTTAGCTCTTTATCATAAAACAAAAAATAAAGAATATCTTCTACGAGCGGCAGTTTTTGAATTTGAAGCTGCAAATGAAGCTAAAAAAATCACTCCAAAAGTAATTGATTCTGTAAAAGAAAAATTCGAACAGGCTATCGATAAAGATAGCAATGCTTTGTATTTAAACTACTATGGATATTTGCTTATAGATTATGATTTAGATGTTAAAAAAGGTATAGAGCTTGTGAAACTTGCCTTAGAAAAAGATCCGCAGAATTTGTATTATTTAGATTCTTTAGCTTGGGGGTATTATAAACTAGGCGATTGTAAGCAAGCATGGGAAATTTTAAAACAAACATTAGATGATAAAGAATTTGCAAATTCTGATGAGAGTAAAGCTCATATAAAAGCGATAAAGGCGTGTGTAAAACCATGATATTGGATAAAATTTTTGAAAAAACAAAAGAAGATTTAAAAGAACGCAAACTAAAACTTCCTTATGATATGTTAGGGCGTTCTTTAGCTTCAAATCCTTTCTTTCCAAAAGATGTGATTAAGGCTTTAAAAAGAGTAGAAAAAGAAGTTAAAATCATAGCAGAAGTAAAAAAAGCAAGTCCTAGCAAAGGGGTTATTAGAGAAGACTTTGATCCTTTGAGTATCGCTTTAAATTATGAGAAAAACAAAGCTGTGGCGATTTCTGTTTTAACTGAGCCGCATTTTTTTAAGGGTTCTTTAGAATACTTAAGTCTTATACGCCGTTATACGCAAATTCCTTTACTTAGAAAAGATTTTATCTTTGATGAGTATCAAATTTTAGAAGCTTTGGTTTATGGGGCGGATTTTGTATTGTTAATCGCTAAAATGCTAAGCATGAAAGAGCTTAAAAAACTGCTTGAGTTTGCAAGACATTTAGGTCTTGAGGCTTTGGTTGAAATTCATGATAAAGAGGATTTGAGTAAGGCTATTTTTGCTGGAGCGGATATTATCGGTATCAATCATCGTAATTTAGAGGATTTTACTATGGATATGAGTTTGTGTGAAAAACTTATCCCACAAATCCCAAATTCAAAAATCATCATCGCAGAAAGTGGTTTAGAAAATAAAGAATTTTTAGAGCATTTACAAAATTTAGGCGTTGATGCTTTTTTAATCGGCGAATATTTTATGCGCGAAAAAGATGAAGGAAAGGCTTTAAAAGCTTTGCTTTAAGGAGGGAAAATGCAGTATTTGTATGCACCATGGCGGAGTGAGTATTTTGAAAAAGAAAAAAGCGTTTGTCCATTTTGTGATTGTGCTAATAAGATTAAAAGCGATGAAGATTTAGGCGTAATTTTTAGAGCAAAGCATTGTTTTGGAGTGATGAACCGCTATCCTTATTCTGCGGGGCATTTTATGGTGATTCCTTATGTACATGAAGAGCATATAGAAAATTTAAGCGATGAAATTTGGCAAGAAATGAGCCATTTTGTGCGTTTGGGAGTGAAAATTTTAAAAGAGCAAATTCATGCAAATGGGGTCAATATCGGTATGAATTTAAGCAAAGATGCGGGAGCTGGCATAGCACCTCATTGTCATTATCATCTAGTGCCACGTTGGGCAGGAGATACAAATTTTATCACAACCATAGGAGAAACTAGGGTTTGTGGCACTAATATCGAGCAAGTTTATCAAAAACTTGTTTTGGCTTTTAAAAATGCTCAGTGAAGTTGAATTTGCAGAGTTTCAAAAAGAAAATTTTTCTTTTTTAATCGATGTAAGAAGCCCTAGAGAATTTTTGCATTCTCATTTGATAGGAGCTTTAAATTTTTATGCACTCAATGATGAAGAATATCAAGAAATAGGAACGATTTATAAGAAAAATCAAGCTTTAGCCAAGGCTAGGGGTGCGAGTTATATTTGTCAAAATACCGCTAAGCATATATTAAAAATCACCCAAAATTTTCGCATAGGAGAAAAGGTGGGGATTTATTGTTCTCGTGGGGGTTTGCGTTCAAAGTCTATCGCAGTGATTTTAAGTGAGCTTGGCTTTAGAGTGGTGCGTTTAAAAGGTGGCTTTAAAGCTTATAGAACTTTTGTAACGCATTATTTTGAAAATGAAATAAATTTTGATTTTTTTACTCTTTGTGGCAATACAGGCTGTGGAAAAACAGAGCTTTTAGAACAACTCCCACAAGCTATAAATTTGGAAAAAATAGCAAATCATTTAGGCTCGTCTTTTGGTGATATTTTAGGAAAACAACCTACGCAAAAAGCTTTTGAAGCAGAACTTTTTCACAATATGCAAAATTTAGAAAATTTTGCTTTCATAGAAAGCGAAAGTCGCAAAATAGGGGATATCATCTTACCTTTGAAATTTTATGAAAAAATGCAAAAGGCTTTTAAAATTTATTGTTTTTGTTCTTTGGAAAATCGCGTTAAAAGAATACAAAAAATTTATCAAGAGAAAATGACTCCTTTAAAATTTCAACAATGTGTGCAAAAAATCAGCCCTTATATCAGCTTAAATTTACGCCAAGATTTGCTTCAAAGTTATGAGAGAAAAGAATGGCAAAGGCTTATTACTATGCTTTTGGAGTATTATGATAAAACTTATAAAAAACCAGATAAGATTGATCTTGAGTTAAATACTGATGATATTTTAAAAGCTAAAGAAGAAATTTTAAGATATTTTAAGCTAAAAAACTACATTTTAATTTAATTTTTTTATCACTTTGCAAAAAAATTATACTATTTTCTTTAAAAAAATAAAAAAATCACAAATTTCTTTTTTATTTTTGAAATTGTTATTTTTTAATTTCTCAAAGTATTGTAAATTAGGCTTTTAGATATTGTTTTTTCATTTACCCTAAATTTTTATATAAAAGTAATATTTATTACATAAATCATTTTATTTAGGGCTTTTAAATGTAGTTTTTATAGTATTTAAAAGCCAATCATGTATTTATTTTTTTGTTTAAAATATGGATATTATATTTCAATGAGAATAAAATAATAAATTTTAATTTAATTTATAATTAAGCTAAATTTAATTAGAATTGCACTCGTTTTTTGCGATGTTACAAAACATTGTTATTTTAATTTTATTTTCCAAGGACATCTATGCCAGCTATTAAGCTTTTTAACTTCACGGGGGGAGGGTATAGAGAAATTTTGTTTTAAACTTTC
>NZ_RYXZ01000011.1:0-10581 GCF_004378845.1 Campylobacter sp. CH278
CTTTCTTTTAAAAGAATATTGCTTAAAGCCTCAATGTTTTTGTTAAAAAGTTCTTTTTGAGTAGGGGTGAAGGTCATCATAAGCCCCATCCATCATCTACCACTAAGGTTTTCCCTGTGATAAATCTACTCTCATCACTAAGCAAAAATACCAAGGTTCCGCACACATCATCAGCATCTAACATACCCTTGCTTGCACAACATTTTCTATAAGCTTTTAAAAAAAGTTCATTTTGATTATCCAAAATTCCTCCACTTGCTAGGGTATTAACGCGTATGTTTTGATTAAAAAGCTCTTTAGCTAGCCAAGAGCTCATGTGATTAATTCCTGCTTTTATCACACTGTATTCTAAAGAGCTTTGCATGGAAGTGCCTTCATAGTTTTCAAATTTTGGCGCATAAACTCCCATGATGGAGCTAAGATTGATGATATTACCATAGCCTTGTTGTTTAAAAAATTTCACAAATTCTTGAGCGGCTAGCATAAAGCCTGCTAAATGTAAATTTAAACTTTCACAAATTTGTTCGTATTTGAGTTCATAATAAGGCGTTTTACCCCAATCTTTGCCAAAAGGATAGCTTGAGTTTACAAAAGCATCGATTTTGCCGTATCTTTCTTGACTTTTTTGAAGGGCGGTTTGTAAGCTTTCTTGTTTAGTGATATCAAGTTCTAAGCTTAAAAGTTTTGTTTTAAAAGTTGTTTCTAAATTTTCTTGCAGTTCTTTTAAGCGTTCTTTGTTGATATCTGCAAGTATCACTGTGCCTTTATTAAGAAGTATTTTTTGACAAAGTGCTTTACCTATACGCCCACAAGCTCCTGCTACAAAGATGATTTTATTTTCAAGCATTAAAAATCCTTTGGAGATAAATTTTTTAAAGAGATTAAAAACTCTACGATTTTAAAATCAAGCTCACTATCTACATCAAAAGCCGTGCTTTCATCCATCACAAAAAGCCCTGTTTTTTCTCCAAAAACACTATCATTTTCTAAAAGATAATCCTTTTTAAAAATATAAATACTAGCGTTCATATCGTAGCATTTTGGGGCACTTTGGCGGGTAGTAAAATTTCCTTCTTTGGATTTTACTACCTTGTTATTTTGTATTTCTATGAGATTAAAATAAGGATTGCGTCTAGCTGGAACTGCGGTAATGAGATTGGAATTATCATTTTTAACAAAACTTTCATAAGCTTTTTTTATATCAAGGCTTGAGCGTAGTGGAGCTGAAGCATCTAAGTCTATGAGAGTTTCAAAACGCGTTTTAAAGTGCTTTTCACTTCTTAGCAAGGCATCACGCATGACAGGAAGTTTTGCAGCCTGATCATTGGCAAGATGGGCTTCTCTTTTAAAAAAAACTTCAGCATCGTATTTTTGGGCTACACTTGCGATTTCATCACTATCAGTACTTATGACTATGTGTTTAAAAAGCTTTGAATTTTGAGCTTGTATGATGCTATAAGCTATCATTTCCAGTTCGTTAATCTTTCTAATATTTTTGTTTTTAACGCCTTTACTTCCACCTCTAGCACAAATGGTACATAAAATTTCAGCCATTTTTTTTCCTTACTTCATCGCAAACTTCAAGTACTTTTAAAGCCTGCTTAAGATCGCAAAGTTCTTTTTCTTTTTCAAAGACTGCTTGATGTAAATTTTGAAGGGTTTTTATCGTATCGTTTTCAAAATTTAAGATTTTTTGACTTTGATCTTTGTGATAAATTTCGATTTTATTGTTTATTAAATCGGCTTTAAAGCTTTTTTCTAAAGTGTGAATGGTAATTTCTCTTTTGTTAAATTTAGAAAAATAGCCTAATTCTATATGAATTTTAGCTTCTTGTGAATTTTTTAAAGCCAAAAAGACAAAATCATCGCTTGTTATGTCAAGCTCTGAAATTTTAGCATTTTGGGAGAACTCAAGCTCTAAGTTTCCAAAAAGAAAAAAGGCTAGATCGATTTCATGAGAAAGATCGAGTAAAACCCCACCACCTAGCTCTTTTTTAGCGCTATAATTTTTCCTGTAGTCTAAAGCCCTCCAATGGGGCAAATAAGAATTACAAACCAAACTAGCAAAATAAATTTTTTCACCTTTTAAAAGTTTTTTTAAAGCTACAATCACAGGATGAAAACGCAGTAAATACGCTACATAAATGTGATTTTTTGAGCTTGTGAAATTTTGGCTTTTTTCAAATAAAGGTTTTTCTACGAGTATGATTTTATCTTTTACAAGCTCATTTAAAGCTTTTAAGGTGTTAAAATGCTCTGTGGTGATATTTGCGATGATAAAAAGATCAAATTCATTTAAATGACATTCTTTTAAAGAGCGATAAATTGGAGTTTTTTCAAACTCTTCTTTTTTAGCACTTAAAGAAAGCAAACTTACTTCATAATTTAAATTTTTTAAGGCTAAAAAATGCTTTTTTCCTATGCTTCCAAAGCCTATGATTAAGACTTTCATTTAAAATCCTCATTGGCTTTTAAAAACTCATCTGGCCTTCCAATGTCGATCCAATAATCATTGATGATATAGGTATTTACCTTGCCTTTTTGCAACGCAAGTTTGATGAGTTCTGGCATATCTAGGTATTCATTTTTAGTAATTAAATTTAAAATTTCATTTTCAAGCACATAAATTCCTGCGCTTACTAGAAATTTTTGAGTGGGTTTTTCTTCTATATTTTCTATAAAACCTTGCTTTTGAGTGATAACTCCATAAGGAATTTGTTGCTCAAACTCACGCACACAAACGCTCATTAAAGCTTTTGATTTTTTATGCGCTTTTAAAAGATCATTAAAATCAAGCTCGGTTAAAATGTCTGCATTCATAACGATAAAACTTTCTTTAAATTCTTGTTTTATAAGGCTTAAAGCCCCTGCTGTACCTAGTTTTTTACGCTCTTTAATATAAGAAATTTTAACCCCAAATTTTTGCCCTTTTTGAAAATAATCCTCTATGATTTGTTTTTTATAATTCACACAAAAGATAAAATTTTCAAAATTTTGATTTTTAAGTCTTTGGACTATGCTTTCTAAAATAGGCTTTTTGCCTACTTTTAACATAGGTTTTGGAGTATCTTTAGTTAATTCTTTTAAGCGAGAGCCTAAGCCTCCAGCCATGATGATAATGGAGTTTGGATTGGCTTTTAAAAGCGATGAGATAGATTTTATAGAAAGTATTTGCTCCTTTTCATCTAAAACAGGAAAATCATAAATATCGGTTTTAGCAGAAAGTTTTAAAAGCTCTTCTTTGCTTGTGTTTTCTTTTATGGTGATGGGATTTTTAGTGTAAATATCCTTGATACTATCTTTTAAAGTTTTGCCACCAATTAAAGCTTTTCTGATGTTTGAATCACTAATGACTCCTAAAAATTTATCTTTTTTATCAACTATAATGCCTAGTCTAACGCGTTCTTTCCCGACTATTTTTAAAGCTTCTTTTATGCTAGAATCAGGGGTGAGTTTGAGTTTGTTTATATCCACACTAAGCCTTATAAATCGATGAAATTTTTATGTAAAATTGTATCTAAATTTACATTTTTTAGGCAAGTCTTTATGATGTTATTGGGATTTTTATTATTATCATAAGGGTTTTTGAAATTTTTTAATTTTTGCTTAAAATCTTCACTTTCTAATTTTTCAAAAGCTTGATCAAGATCATTAATTTCACAATCAATGATATTTTGAGTTCTTAAACGCCCTTTTTGTCTATCGCCTATATTAATGCAAGGGGTTTTAAAAAAAGGACTTTCGCTAATACCACTTGAAGAATTGCCTATCATGGCTTTGGCTATTTTCATAAGACTTAGGTATTTTTGTGAGCCAAGATTGTCAAAAAGTTTAGCCTTGTGTGAGTTTTTTTGACAATAATTTTGCAAAATTTCATTGATTAAAAGTCCAGTTTCATCGGCATTTGCTTTGGTAAAAATCAAACTTGCGTTTTTAAGGGTGTCAAGTTTTTTAAGCAAGGTTTTAATCTCTTTTTGAGTGTTTTTTACATTTAGGGTTAAAGGATGATAAGTGATTAAGTAAAGTTCTTTATCTAGTTTCATTTCTAAGGCTTTTTCTAAGTCTTTTTTGCTTAAAAAATTCATATTTTTTATGATAGTAGAAGCTAAAGAGCCTATATTAAAAACCCTTTTTTCTTCTTCTCCAAGTTGTAAAAGCCTTTTTTTATAAATTTCATGACTTACAAAATGTAAATGTGACATTTTTGAAATGCTGTGTCTTATACTATCATCAATAGCTCCTAAAGTAAGCTCCCCACCACATAAATGCACTAAGGGTATGTGCATCAAAAGACACACACTTGCTACGCTAAGCATTTCATAACGATCGCCTAAAATCACCACCATATCAGGTTTTAAGTCTTCAAAAGCTTGACTAAAAGCACTAAAGGCTAAGCTCATGCTTTTACAAAGGCTTATTTTATCATCACTTGCGAGTAATATAGGAATTTTTTTAGCAATTTTAAATTCTTTTTCTATTTCTTTATAAGTGAGTCCAAACTCAGGACTTAAATGTGCTCCTGTAGCGATGATTTGAAGGTTTAGATCTTTATCATTTTGAATTTCATGACATAAATTTCTTAAAAGATACCATTCAGCCCTTGTTGCACTGACTATACAAATTTTTCTTTTACTCACGGATAAGCTCATCTTCTTTGTAGTTTTTAGTAGCAATCTTACCCAAAAACTCTTCATATCTCATAGCACTTACACCATTTGCAGGGCGTTTGGTGGTAAGATTTTCTTCGCTAAAAATCTCTCCTTTTTTGATGTCTTTTTTGGCCACTAAACTTTTTCTTACTATGTTGATATTTTTTTGTTCGCTTTTGCTTGCTTTTTTTATGCCATCACCCATAGCCTTTTGTATTTGTCTTATTTGAGCGCAAAGCATTTTTAGTTCATGAGGTTCTAGGCTTGCTTTATGATCAGGCCCTGGCATATTTTTATCTAGAGTGAAATGCTTTTCTATCACACAAGCTCCTAAGGCCACAGCAGCTAGAGAAATGTGTATGCCTTGAGTGTGATCAGAATAACCCACATCAAGCTTAAAAGCATCTTTTAAGCTTTGCATGGCTTTAAGATTGACTTCATTAAAAGGGGCAGGGTATTCTGTGGTGCAGTGTAAAAGAGTGATGTTTTGGCGTTTAGTACCGTTTTTGCAAAGTACATTTAAAGCTTCTTCTATCTCGCCTAAATTTGCCATGCCTGTTGAGAGTATGATTTTTTTATTAAGCTTTGCAATTTTTTTAAGATAGGGTAGATTGGTGATTTCTCCGCTTGGAATTTTAAAGATTTTTAAACCTAACTCATCTAAAAGATCTACGCTTTCAAGATCAAAAGGAGTAGAAAGAAAGGTGATATTGCATTTTTTTGCGTGCAAGATAAGTTCTTTATGAGCTTTAAGATCGAGTTCAAGTTTTTGCACCATTTGAAGCTGGCTCTCATTGTTAGCTGTGGTTTTAAGCTGATAGGGTGCTTTTTTAGCCTTTGTGCTGATACAGTTTTTAGCTTTAAAACTTTGAAATTTAACAAAATCGGCCCCTGAGTTAGCTGCGATTTCTATTAACTTTTTAGCTAAAATTAAATCGCCATTGTGATTGACTCCTGCTTCTGCGATGATTAAAGTTTTTTTCATGTTTGTTGCCTAAATCTTAGTGTGCTTTATAGTGTTTAAAAGCAAGAGTCGTTCCAAATTATTTTAAAGGATTTTTTAGCTTAAATTCTCCAAAATCATTTTTATAAAATAAATCCATATTGTAGTGTTTTTCTACTATTTTCCAAAATGTAGTTTTACTAATACCTATAAAGTTGCAAAAATCTTCAACGCATTTATTGTCAAGCTTATGATCTCTTTTTTGTACAAGTTCAATAGCTTCTTTTCTACTTAAAAGTCCATAACGCACGAAACGAGCTGCGTAATCACTTGCACAAGTATGACCAAATTTAGGATATTTCATCCAAGCGTGTAGGATATAGCCTATACTATCAACTTGATCAAAATTTTCTGCACACATTGTTCTATCCCATTCGCCTTCTAGGTCAGTAAAACCACGACTTTTAGCAAAAATATAATTGCTATAAGAATTCCATTTTACAAAATAACTTAGATAAATAGGGTCAAGTTTATCGAGCTTATCTTTGTTTGGATTGAAAAAGAGTTGCAAATTTTCTTCTTTAATTTCATCATCTATAAATTCATTTATATCTAAATCACTAGCTGTACCATTTAAAAATATTTCTTTGGCACTAGGAGTTTCTTTGGCATCACTACCTCCATATTCAAAGCTAACATTTTCCCCATAAACCAATAAAGGTGTATTAAATTTTAAAGCCATAGCAAAAGGATAGCTGTAAATCAACCTATCAATAAACCAAGTAGGTTTTCCATATTTTTCAAAGGTTTTTAGCATAACTTTTTTTTGAGTTTTGATGTCAGGTTTTAAGCTAATAATATGACAACCAAAAGTTTCACTTAAATTTTTAAGATTTTTCTTACCTGCTTCAGTCATAGTGAAATTATCTTCAACACTAAAAAGAATAGGATTCATTCCAAGTTTTTCTTTCATAATATGCACTTGAAAATGAGAATCCTTACCTCCACTCACAGCAATAGCGCAATCATATTCAAATTTTCCATTCATTCTGCGGTATTTATCGCATAAGGCTTCAAGCTCTTTAAATCTTGCTTTATAATCAATATTTTCTTTATTTTTATGATTGATACAAGCTGAACAGATATTTTTACCTTCTTTATCTTTTGTAAAATTAATACCAGGTCTAGTATTTGGCATCACGCAGTGATCACAATAAATCATTCCTCACCCCTTCAATTTAATAAAAAGATTAGATTATATAAAATATTAAATTAATATTTACTTATTTTATAAAATATCACTTATTTTTGTTTTATTTTTTCTACCTAAAATTCCTTTTTCTAAGGCCTTTTTAAAGATTTTTGGATGGTAAAAATTTTCATCTTCTTCTTTTAAATTCTTACAAATTTTATCACAAAGTTCTATGCCTATAGTGTCGATAATATTTAACAAATTTCTTTTTTCATAAAGCAAGTCATAAACTGTTTGACATTCTTTGAAATTGTAATTGTATTTTTCTATAATTTTAAAAAACGATGAAATTTCATTGAACAAAAGTAAATTTGCTAAAGCTCCTCGATTGCCTTTGCTGCGAATGATATGAAATCCTAATTTTTTAAGATCTTTCAATGGGATAAATCGTTCTAAATTAGAACCACAAAGTTCTATTAATTTGATATAAATAGGATTGAAAAAATGTATAAAATCGCAGTTTAAATCATCCATACCCAAAGAACTTGAATTTGAAAAAACTATATTATTATTGTCTCTAAGAATTTGTATGATTTCTTTTTTTAAATTTAAATCTTCATTTAAGCTTTCTATAGTCAAGCTATTTTTAAGATCTTCTATATGTTGGTAAATGTTTATTTTTCCGGCGTTAAAATTAGAAAAATCTATTTTTCTTTGTAGAAGTTTTATTTGTTTTTCAAATTCGTATATATTGAGCTTGCTTTTATTATAAACACCTATTTCATAACCCAATAAATAAAATAAAGCACTTATTTGCCTACCCATTAAACCAAAGCCTATGATATTAATTTCTTTCATTGTTTTTTCCTTGTTTTAATTATATTTTTATGAAAAATAAGTTGATTGGATGTGTAGTTTTTACTAATAATACTACCTGCGCTTACTATGCAATTATCTTCTAATTTTACGCAAGGCAACAGGCTAACTCTAGTAGCTAAAAAACAATTTTTTCCTATACTTGAATTTCCATTGAGTGTAGCATAAGGGCTTAAAATACTTCCTTCTCCTACCTTGCAATCATGAGCTATGCTTGAATAAATATTACAAAGCACAAAATCTCCTATATTTGAATTAGCATTAATGGTTACAAAAGGACACACTATAACCCCTTGTCCTATTTTAGCTTCTTTTGAAACAAAAGATTGAGGATGTATAAAAGTGATAAAATTACACGATTTTTTTGAAAGTTTTAAAAGGATTTTTTTTCTTAAATTGATTTGTCCTACACCTAAGGCAAAAGATGCTTTTTGAATCAATTTTTTATCGAAATTATCTTCATTACCTAGATATTTTAAGTCAAAAAAATTATTTTCTTGTATATCGATATAGCCTATAATTTCGTAATTTGCATCTTTTAAATAAGAATAAAGCTCTCTAGCAAAGCCACCCGCTCCTATAATGATGACATTTTTCACGTACTTCTCCTAAAAGAAGAAGTTAAATTTTTAAAACCCCCCCCCCCCTTTTTTTTTCGCTACTCTCATATTTTTTCTTATTAAATTTTTTTAATGCTTTGAATTAAATTTTGCAATGCATCATTCCTTTTTATTTGCTATTCTAACGCTACTAGGTAAATTAACCAAGCGTTTTTCTAATTTTTTAGTGTTTATAAGCTCATCGCTTTGACAGTTTTGAAAAGCTTTTAAACTTGGTAAGCTTTTCCATACAGGACGGACGAAAATATTATTTTTCAAGCATTCTTCTAAAAAGATATTTCTTAAATTTTCATCTTTAAAAAGCAAGGTATTGAGCCAAAAATTGCTTTTTTCGTTGCTTTTTTCATCGATAAATTTGCATTTATCGTGATTTTTAAAAAAATCCTTGTAAATTTTAGCAAGTTCTCTTTTATTTTCTAAAAAAAGTTCTAAATTTTCAAGTCCTGCAAGCAAGATCGCTGCATTTACATTACAAAGGCGGTAATTATAAGCTATCCTATCATGATCGTATTCGTAAGGATGGGGGATTTTAGCTGTGGTGCTAAGGTGTCTTGCAAGCTTGGCTAAATTTTCATCATCGCTTAATATCGCTCCACCGCATCCGCCTGTGATGATTTTATTGCCATTGAAGCTTAAAATTCCGCACTTTCCAAAAGTGCCTAAGGCCTTGTTTTCATAAGTGCTTCCTAAGGCTTCTGCGGCATCTTCGATTAAAAGGATATGGTATTTTTCACAAAGCTCTTTGATGGCTTTTATATGAGCGCTTAAACCAAAGGTGTGCATGATAACACAAGCTTTGATGGGTTTGTGGGTGGTTTTGTTATAGCTAAAACCATTTTTTTGATAAGTTTGATTTTCTAAAAAATGCTCTAAAGCCTTAGGACTTAAACTTAGAGTGTTTTCATCTATATCTAAAAAAACGGGCTTTGCACCTGTATAAGCGATAGCGTTGGCCGTGGCGACAAAGCTTATGCTTTGAGTGATGACTTCGCAGTTTTCATCGATACCATTAGCTAGTAAAGCGATATGAAGGGCTGCTGTACCTGTATTTGTAGCGATGACAAAGCGTGCTTTGGTTTTTTCTTTTAAAGCTTCTTCAAAACGCGTTACAAATTCTCCCACGCTTGAAACAAAGCCACTGTCGATACATTCCAAGAGATATTTTTTCTCATTGCCTATAAAGCAAGGCTCATGTAGGGCGATATTTTCTTTATTAAAAAGACTTTTTATAAAAGAAATTTCTTTTTCAAACATTATAAAGCTCACTTTTATAATTTTCTAAATTTTCTTTAAAATACTCTATGCTTTGTCTTAAACCTTCTTCTAGACTTATTTTGCTTTGCCAATTTGTAGCTTTTTTGAGCTTGCTTGCATCGCAACAAAGTCTAAAAACTTCACTATTTTTAGGACGGAGTCTTTGTTCATCTTGGATGATTTCTACCTTAGAGTCTAAAATTTTTTGTATGAGATCAAGTACTTCTTGCATGGAGTATTCCACTCCTGAGCCTATATTATAAACTTCTCCAAAATGTTTTAAATTTAAAAGAGAAATAAAACCCTCGCAAGTATCTAATACAAAATTTAAATCCCTTTTAGGGCTTAAATCGCCTAGTTTGATTTTCTTTGTTCCGCTTAAAATTTGGGTGATGATTGTAGGTATGATGGCCCTTGCGCTTTGCCTTGGACCATAGGTGTTAAAAGGGCGTGCAATATTGACATTTAAATTAAAAGAATTATAATAACTCAGCGCCATCATATCTGCAGCGATTTTGCTTGCAGAATAAGGGCTTTGAGGTTGTAAAGGGTGTTTTTCATCGATAGGCACATAAAAGGCCGTGCCATAAACTTCGCTTGTTGAGGTGTGGATAAAATGCGAAATTTCGTTTTTTTTAGCTGCTTCGAGCATATTTAAAGTGCCATTGACATTGGTATCCACATAACTTTGTGGGGCTGCGTAGGAGTAGGGGATGGCGATTAAGGCGCCAAGATGAAAGATCGCATCTATATTTTTGGTGATTTTTTCGCAAAAAAAACTATCTCTTAAATCCCCACTTATAACTTCCATGTCTTTTAAAAAAGGACTTTTTTCTAAATGTCCCCAAAAATTAAAAGAATTATACTGACTTAAAGCTCTGACTTTAAAACCTTTTTTGACCAAACTTTCGCAAAGATGAGAACCTATAAAACCATCAGCACCTGTAACTAAAATATTTTTCACCTTCTTACCCTTTCCATCCATTTATCTAATTTTCTTTCTTTAAGTTTTTCTTCTAAAGGAAGTATATTTTTTATCAAAGCATT
>NZ_RYXZ01000012.1:0-5000 GCF_004378845.1 Campylobacter sp. CH278
ACTTTCCAAACCCCTAAAAACACCCTATTCTCTCTAAAAACCCTAACCAGTAACAAACTCTTTTTTAAACACAATTCTAAACACCATCTAAAACAACAATAAAAATAAACATAGGATTTATATATAAAGTAAGTAATGAAGATATTTAACAAGTCCGCAATGAGCTACTTTCCCCCTGCCAGTAAGGCGTAGTATCATCACCCACGATGTGCTTAGCTTCTTGGTTCGGGATGGAGCAAGGCGTTTCCACATCTGTATAATCACGGACATTGTTATTTAAATATTCTTTGAAAGATTGAATTTAAGAATAAAGCTTAATCTTTTATTTCTTTACTTTTTTCTTTATTCTCTTTCTTCTTTTGTTTTTCTTTATTTTTTTCTTATCTTTTATCTTTGATAAGTCTTTATATAGAATACTTAAAAAACAATGTTAAGAGCAAGTTCTAATACAAACTCTACTTGAAAGATTTCTACTAAACTCTAAATATTATTTATATTCAAAGTCTTCTTAAAAACCTTAACAAGGAAGTGATGCTTTATTAAAGATAAGCCAAACGCTCTATTAGTACTGGTCAGCTAAAGGACTTTCATCCATTACACACCCAGCCTATCAAACTAGTAGTCTTCTAGAGAGCTTAGAGAAGATTCATCTTAGAGTTGGCTTCACGCTTAGATGCTTTCAGCGTTTATCCTTTCCAAACTTAGCTACGCTGCGATGCTCTTGGCAGAACAACAGCTACACCAGTGGTTTGTTCAACCCGGTCCTCTCGTACTAGGGTCAAATCTCTTCAATCTTCTTACGCCCACGGCAGATAGGGACCGAACTGTCTCACGACGTTCTGAACCCAGCTCGCGTACCGCTTTAAATGGCGAACAGCCATACCCTTGGGACCTGCTCCAGCCCCAGGATGCGATGAGCCGACATCGAGGTGCCAAACCTCCCCGTCGATGTGAGCTCTTGGGGGAGATCAGCCTGTTATCCCCGGGGTACCTTTTATCCTTTGAGCGATGGCCCTTCCACACAGAACCACCGGATCACTAAGACCGACTTTCGTCTCTGCTTGACTTGTATGTCTTGCAGTTAAGCTGGCTTATACCTTTATACTCTACGAACGATTTCCAACCGTTCTGAGCCAACCTTTGTAAGCCTCCGTTATTATTTGGGAGGCGACCGCCCCAGTCAAACTACCCACCAGACATTGTCCCACTTGAGGATAACTCAAGCTGGTTAGCTACCCAAATAAGAAAGAGTGGTATCTCAACAATGGCTCATATACAACTGGCGTCATATACTCAAAGCCTCCCACCTATCCTGCACATTCTTATCCAAGTAGCAGTGTCAAGCTGTAGTAAAGGTCCACGGGGTCTTTCCGTCTTGCCGCGGGTAGGAGGAATTTTCACCTCCACTACAATTTCACTGGATCCCTCTTTGAGACAGCTCCCATCTCGTTACGCCATTCATGCAGGTCGGTATTTAACCGACAAGGAATTTCGCTACCTTAGGACCGTTATAGTTACGGCCGCCGTTTACTCGGGCTTCGATCAAGAGCTTCGCTAATGCTAACCCCATCAATTAACCTTCGAGCACCGGGCAGGCGTCACACCCTATACATCCTCTTACGAGTTAGCAGAGTGCTGTGTTTTTGGTAAACAGTCGGGAGGGACTCTTTGTTGTAAGTTTCTTCGCTTTCGGAGTAAATCCTAGTACGAAGCTAACCACACCTTATACCGAAGATACGGTGCTATTTTGCAGAGTTCCTTAAAGAGAGTTCTTCCACGCGCCTTAGAATACTCATCCCACCCACCTGTGTCGGTTTACGGTACGGGCAACATTAGCTAAACTTAGAAACTTTTCTTGGCTCGACGGCATCAGGGGTTCTTCTATCCATCCGAAGACTTCAAAAAGCCTTTCAGTTCTCGGAGTATTGTTATACGGATTTGCCTGTATAACCTCCTACAACCTTAGACTAGCACTTCCATCCGCTAGCCCCCTTAGCCCTAAGCGTCCTTCCATCGCACACTAATGTTGGTATTGGAATATTAACCAATTTGCCATCGTCTACCCCTTTCGGACTCGACTTAGGACCCGACTAACCCTACGATGACGAGCATCGCGTAGGAAACCTTGGGTTTACGGCGTTAATGATTCTCACATTAATTATCGCTACTCATGCCTGCATGCTCACTTCTATTCGCTCCAGCACTCCTTACCGGTATACCTTCGACGCAAATAGAACGCTCTCCTACCACTTGCACACAACTTAAACTACTTAACTTTAGCCTAAGAATATTTTTACTGATTTTACTAAGTTTTATTTCTATCTTTACTCTATAAAAATCAGTAAAAATATAACTAAACATATAACTTAGTTTCTCATATTCTAAACTTAAATAATCTAAGTTGTGTGCAAGTCTACAGCTTCGGTACTTACTTTAGCCCCGTTATATTTTCCGCGCAAAATCACTAGACCAGTGAGCTATTACGCTTTCTTTAAAGGATGGCTGCTTCTAAGCCAACCTCCTGGTTGTTTAAGTAACTTCACATCGTTTTCCACTTAAGTAAGATTTAGGGACCTTAGCTGGTAGTCTGGGTTGTTTCCCTCTTGACGACGGATTTTATCACTCGCCGCCTGACTGCTGTGATTACATATAAGGTATTCGGAGTTTGATAGGGTTTGGTACATTGGTGTATGCCCTAGCCCATTCAGTGCTCTACCCCCTTATATTACGACACAACGCTATACCTAAATATATTTCGGAGAGAACCAGCTATCACGAAGTTTGATTGGCCTTTCACCCCTATCCACAAGTCATCCCGGGGCTTTTCAACGCCTATGGGTTCAGTCCTCCACTAGTTCTTACACTAGCTTCAACTTGCTCATGGATAGATCACTTCGTTTCGGGTCTGCAGCATCTGACTAAGCGCCCTATTCAGACTCGCTTTCGCTACGGCTTCGCGTTTGCTTAACCTTGCCAGACACCACAACTCGCAGGCTCATTATGCAAAAGGCAGTCCATCACACTGTATTGCTACATAGTGCTCTGAATGATTGTAAGCAAATGGTTTCAGGTTCTATTTCACTCTGATCACCTCAGTTCTTTTCACCTTTCCCTCACGGTACTTGTGCACTATCGATCTGGTATTAGTATTTAGGGTTGGATCGTGGTCGACCCGGATTCAGACAGGATTCCTCGTGTCCCGCCCTACTCAGGATACTGCTAGCTAAGCTTTGTTTTTCGCATACGGGACTATCACCCTCTATGGCTATACTTTCCAGAATGTTCTGCTAAACTCAGCTCTTGCACATTGCAGTCCTACAACCCCCAGTGCAAGCACTGGGTTTGCCCTCTTGCGCTTTCGCTCGCCGCTACTGACGCAATCTCTATTGATTTCTTTTCCTGAGGGTACTAAGATGTTTCAATTCCCCTCGTTCGCTCCTATATAGGTAATGTATATCTCTATACATTGGGTTGCCCCATTCGGAAATCTACGGATCAAAGCTTCTTGACAGCTCCCCGTAGCTTATCGCAGTCTAGTACGTCCTTCATCGCCTTTACCAGTCAAGGCATCCACCATTCGCTCTTAGTAGCTTACCTTTTTTTACCTTTTATTATTGATTCTAAAACGCATCACTTCCTTGTTAAAGTTTTTATGATAAGACTTCTTTATCTTAAGACGGAAAGCATTCAAACACTTAATATAAAACTAAATGATTTAGTCTCAACTAAGCTGTGAGTTTGAAACTTGTCTTTAATTTATAAATCTTAAATCTAATATTCTCTTTATTATAGAAATAAAGATAATTAAAAGATATAAGTTAAACTAAAGAAAAGATAAATAGGTTTTATCCTTTAACAAGTCCTGTAAAATTGTTTTTATTAAAACTTGCTTGTGACTCTTAACAATGATAATTAAAAAGAACATTTAGGTTTAAAACCTAAAGGAAGTATATATATTAAATAATCTCATTATAAATATAAATACATAATGTATATGCTATTTATATCTATTAAAGTATATTCTTTTATAGTTAAAGATAAAAATAAATCTAAGTATAGGGTTTATATTTTATATTTAATCTACTTTATATACTTGCTTTAGATTTTAAAGCTTTTTTATTCAAATCTTTTTTATGGTGGGCCTAACAAGACTTGAACTTGTGACCTCACCCTTATCAGGGGTGCACTCTAACCAGCTGAGCTATAGGCCCTTAATAAATGGTGGAGAATAGCGGGATCGAACCGCTGACCTCCTGCGTGCAAAGCAGGCGCTCTCCCAGCTGAGCTAATTCCCCATAAACAATTAGCTTTATCATCAATCTTTGAAATCTAAACAAGAATCAATTGAGTTTATATATTGAAGTAATAGTTGTGAGACTTATTACTTTGTACTCTAGAAAGGAGGTGATCCAACCGCAGGTTCTCCTACGGTTACCTTGTTACGACTTCACCCCAGTCGCTGATTCCACTGTGGACGGTAACTAGTTTAGTATTCCGGCTTCGAGTGAAATCAACTCCCATGGTGTGACGGGCGGTGAGTACAAGACCCGGGAACGTATTCACCGTAGCATGGCTGATCTACGATTACTAGCGATTCCGGCTTCATGCTCTCGAGTTGCAGAGAACAATCCGAACTGGGACATATTTTATAGATTTGCTCCACCTCGCGGTATTGCGTCTCATTGTATATGCCATTGTAGCACGTGTGTCGCCCTGGGCATAAGGGCCATGATGACTTGACGTCGTCCACACCTTCCTCCTCCTTACGAAGGCAGTCTATTTAGAGTGCTCGGCCGAACCGTTAGCAACTAAATACGTGGGTTGCGCTCGTTGCGGGACTTAACCCAACATCTCACGACACGAGCTGACGACAGCCGTGCAGCACCTGTCTCTAAGTTCTAGCAAGCTAGCACCCTCTTATCTCTAAAAGGTTCTTAGGATATCAAGCCCAGGTAAGGTTCTTCGCGTATCTTCGAATTAAACCACATGCTCCACCGCTT
>NZ_RYXZ01000013.1:0-4527 GCF_004378845.1 Campylobacter sp. CH278
TTGGATTTTTTAAAAAGATTTTCGCAAGATTTTCGCAAGATTTTAAAAGATAAAGAGCTTGATGAGAATTTATTCGGGGATGGTGATATGAAAATAATTTATTCTATAGTTGAAAACCCAGAAAATTATTATTTTCTCTATATGGGGTATTGTAATGATATGTTTGGTAAGTTATATTTTGGTGCCTCTGAAAGGATTAAATGGCAATTATCTTATAGAATAGGTAAACTTTTGATTGATCTTAAAAATCCAGTACAAATCTTGAAATTTCCATTTAAATTGTTTTTGGAGATTAAACAATTTAAATTTGAACAAAAAATTTATAAAACTACAATTAAATTTTATCCAAATTTACAGCTTCCCCCTCTAGAGGAATATTCTGATTATGAACAGGCATTGAAAACTAAAAAACATTTAAGTTATATTTTAGGAAAATCTTTTATCAATAATCCTATTTTATTTATTTTTAAAATTAAAAAAATATATAAGCAATATAAAAAAGATATAAGTAGCTCAAAAAAAAATATTAAGGAATTAAGTGATTATGACTTTTTATTAAATAGACATAAACAAATTTTTGATTATACTCCAGACTTTAAATGTCCTGTTACATTTAATGAAAAATTAATATATAGAATTTTATATGATAGAAGTTGTATATATTCTTTTCTTGCAGATAAAATTAAGATGAGATTTTATGTAGCTAGCGCTTTGTCTGATAATCATGAATATAGTTGGGATAAAATCGATATATTAAATGAAAAATCTATTTTATTTAATAATATAGACGATTTACAAGATAAAATTTTTGAAACCAATAAATGCAAATATCTTCCAAAAATATATGGGATATATAAAAATATATATGATATTAATTTCAACGAATTACCTAATTCTTTTGTTTTAAAAACTAATCATGATTGTGGAGGTTATGTTATAGTTGAAAATAAACAAGAATTTTTACGAGATACTGTTGTTTTTTCAAATGCTATGAAAAAATTAAAAAAACATTTGGAATGGAATTATTATAGTGTATTTAGAGAATGGCATTATAAGGATATAGAGCCTAGAGTCTTTGCAGAAGAATTATTGTTGGGAGAAAATAAGAAACCAGCAGATACATATAAATTTCATATTTTTGACAAAGAAAATTTATCTAACAATTTTATACAAGTTACAACAGACAGATTTGATAATTATCAAAGGGCTATGTTTGATTTATCATGGAATTTAGCACCTTTTAATTTTATGTATGATAATAAAAATGTTACAATGATTCCTAAAAAACCTAATCTTTTGGATTCTATGATAAATATTTCTTTGATTCTTGCAAAACCTTTTGATTATGTTAGAGTCGATTTATATCAGTTTGATAAGAAAATTTATATTGGGGAATTAACTTTTACTCATGGTGCAGCTGGTGAAAAAGTTATTCCTAAAGAGTGGGATAAGAAATTGGGGGATTTGTGGCGTTTGAAAAGGTTGGATAATGCAAGCAAATAAAAATATTCAAAAACTTACTCCTTATTTATCTATTCCACACAAAATATGGAATTCGAGTCAATCAAATATTTTGAAACTTGATTGGAATGAGGCTACGATTCCGCCATCTCCTTATGTTATAGAAAGCATTAAAAAATTTTTAGTTAATGGAAATTTAAACTGGTATCCGAATACAAAAAATTTATATTTATTGGATAAAATAGCAGAATATACCAAACAGATAAATAGTTCTTTTGTTGAGTTGTTTGAAGGATCCGATTCTGCTCATGAATGCATCATCGATGTGTTTTTAGATAAATGTGATAAAATCGGAATTGTTTCCCCTACTTATGATAATTTTAGATCTAGAGCTAATGGGGTAGGTATTGAAACTATTTCATTTACACTTGATGATAATTTTAATTTAGATTTTGATAGTTTAGAATATTTTATACATGAAAAGAGAATAAAACTTTTATATTTATGTAATCCGAATAATCCAACCGGGAAATCTTATAATATTCAAAAAATTAAGTCTCTAATTATTAATAATCCTAATGTAATGTTTATTATTGATGAAGCCTATTATGAATTTACTAGCCAGAGTGTATGTGATTTGGTTGAACAATGTAATAATTTAATTATAACTCGAACATTTTCTAAGGCTTTTGCATTGGCGAGTTTTAGGATAGGATATATAATTTCACATCCAGAAAATATAGAATCAATAAATAAATTAAGAAATCCAAAAAGTGTTCCTATGCTATCTCAAATTGCAGCTAATGCAGCATTGGAGGATTTACAATATATGAGAGATTATGTAGATGAAGTGAGTTGTGCTAGGATGGAATTTGTGAAATTTTTGAATACCTTAACTACTGGCGGGGGGGGGATATTCAATGATTCTGTAGCAAATTTCGTTTTGATTCAAAATGAGAATATATCTCTTTTTGTAGGGTTTTTGGAAAAAGAGGGTATTTTTATTCGCAACTATTCTCATCTTATTTCTAAAAATTGTCGTATTAGTATAGGTACAAGAAATCAAATGAGTTATGTTGCTGAAAAAATACAAGAATTTGCTAAAAAACAAGGAGGTTTTCACCTTGTTTGATGCAATTATAGTAAGAATTATTTTTACTTTTGTATTCTTCAAGGATTTGATGTTGATAAAACTTAATGATTATGAAAAAAATATTACGCAAAAGATAAAAGATTTGAAAAATGCTTCTGGTAGTCATAGTCCGAGTATTTTTACCATGGCTGAGCAAATACCGGAATTAAATATAAAAATTGATTCTTGTTTTTTATCTAATCCCTATGCGACAGCTCTTTTTTAAGATATTTAAAAGAGGAGTTAATAGATGGTCAAAAACTAAGGTCAGTTTTGGAATTTTATCCTTCTCAAAATAATATAATTGCCAAAACTGTTGCAGATTTTATAGGAATTGATCCTAAAAATGTTTTTATTGGAAATGGTGCTATAGAGATTATTCAAGCTGTAATGCATAATTTTGTAGGTAAAAAGATCATTGTTAATATTCCTACTTTTTAATTTGCTAAGTCTGAAACAAATGTTGTTTATTATCAACTTTCTAAAGAAGATAATTATAACTTGAATATAGAACACTATCTTAACTTTGTTAAAAATGAAAATCCAGATAGTGTAGTTTTAATAAATCCTAATAATCCGGATGGAGGATATATTAACTATGAGAAATTAAGATACATTTTAAGTGAATTGAAATATGTTAAAAATATTATTATTGATGAGTCCTTTATTCATTTTGCTTATGAAAATAAGGATTATAATGGGATTAATATTGAGTATCTTTTTAAAGAATTTCATAATACTATTATTATCAAAAGTATGTCTAAAGATTTTGGCGTAGCAGGGATTAGAATAGGTTATGCAATTATGTCAGAAGATAAGATAAGAGGTTTATTGAAAAATGGATATTTGTGGAATTCTTCGGGACTTAGTGAATATTTTTTAAGATTATATGTAAGAAAAAACTTTTTTGATGAATATGACAAGGTTAGAAGGGAATATATACAAGAAACTCAGACTTTTTTTAGAAAGTTAAGTGGAATTAAACAATTTAAGGTTTATCCTAGTATGGCTAATTTTGCTCTTGTGGAGCTTTTGGATGGTAGTTCTAGTACAGATTTTGTTGCTAAAATGCTGATTAAATATGGTATTTATATGAGAACTTGCAATGATAAGATAGGTTTAGAAGGAGAATTTATTAGAATTGCAAGTCGAACTTTAGAGGAGAATGATATGGTATTAAAATCAATTTGTGATGTTTTTAAGGAATAAAATATGTCTAAGGAAATTTTGGCCTTATTTGATTTTTGTGAAACTTTAACTAATTTTCAAACGCTTGATAGATATTTGCCTTTAGCTGGATCTAAAAATATTAATTATACGCAAAGTAAAAATTTAGCAAGAAGAGAAAGGTTTCAAAGAGAAAACCTTCCTTATCCTCGTTATGAATGGTTAATTGATCTCGATGTTGATTTGGCAGAAGAAATTGCTCAAGAGTTTGTTTATACTGATGTGATGGCAAATCTTAATCAAAATGTTATGGATAGACTTTTTTGGCATCAAGATGAAGGCCACACAATCGTTATAGTATCAGGTGGTCTTACGATTTATATTAAAGAATTTGCTAGAATTTATAATATTGAGAATATTGTGGCCGTAGATCTTGAAATTTATAAGAATAAATTAACTGGAAATATAGATGGAATTCATACCATGCAAGAAAGAAAACTTTACAAATTAGCTCAAAAATTTAACTTAAAACAATTTGATTTAAAAAATTCTTATGCGTATAGTGATTGTGTAAGCGATATACCTTTATTATCATTAGTTGGAAATCCAAATGTTATTGAATGTGGTAAAGATTTACAATGGGCTAGAATTTTAGGTTTTAATATTTTGTTGAAGTATTAAATTATAAAGTATTATTTTGTAAAAATGAGTTAAAAAATAAGCAAGGATGAAATGATGAATTATAATACTCCAAAAGTTTCTATTGT
>NZ_RYXZ01000014.1:0-3184 GCF_004378845.1 Campylobacter sp. CH278
ATTATCCGATACTATACAAGCATTACCACTTTCTTGAGTACTGGCTTCATCTACTGTAGGTTCTTTATCATCTTCATCTTGTTTTAAAACACTTTCATCCATTTGAGTGAGTAAAGCTTCAGAGAAAGGAAGTGGAGCATTTGCTTCAGGATTGCTTGTATCTCCGCCTTCATTATTTGGCTTATCTAAAACAGAATCTAAAGAAGCTAGTTTAGTATCAAATTCTCCTTTGATGCTAAAATGATTGTTACTTTGAGATAAGGCTTGTGTTTTATAAGATTTTAAAGTATCATCAAATTTATAAGTATCAAGATATCCTTGTGCTTTAGCATAAAGCTCATTTACTTTGTTTTTAAGTGAAATAAATTCTGCATCTTTAGAACTTGCTGCATCTTGATTGATTAAAGCTACGTAAGCATTGTAAGCATCAATGGTTTTATCAAGATCTTCTTTGGTGCTTACAAATTGATCGTAATTATCCTTTATGCTTTTTAAATCTCCTTTTAGGAAAGCAAATAAGGTATTTTTATTGGTTATATTTTGACGGAGTTGATGAATAGTATTAAAATAGCTATTTTTTGTATCATCGCTGTCAAATTTGGCATTGTCAAGATTGTTATTATTATATTCCATAATAAAATCCATACTTTGCACTAAGTTTCTTGCAAGATTGTTAAAATCTTCTTTATTGTATTTTGCATATTTATCATTTTCTTTATCTATGAAATATGTGAGTATAAATTGCGTTTTTTCATCTTCATTCATGGTGCTATAGTAGATATAATTATTTAGAAGATCTTTTAGTGCAAAAATATTTACCCTATAATATTCATCATTTAAATTTTCTATAATTTCCTTAACAATATCATTATGTAAGTCATCTTGATCTAAAATGACATTTTCACTAGGTTCTTGTGAAGAACTTGGAGTATTAGTTGGAATATTAGGTTTGGTAATAGGTTTTGCTTGGGTTAAAAAATCATTGTGTGAATTATCGCCTTCGGTATAATAATGAATATTTACCTTGTCTTCTTTTTCTCCATTTATTTCAATGATATTTGTAAAACTTGAGTCTGTATTTGCATTGCTTAAACTATTCTTTTTTTGATAAATATGCGTATTTTTAAAAGTAAAATTTACACTACCTTCTGATTGAGTGCTGTAAAATATACCTGATTTTCCTTGTATGGTTGCATCTGGGGTAAAATATATAAAAATATTTTCAAAAGTTGAAGTGTCTCCCGAGCCTGAATTTCTTCCAGATTCTGCACTACCACCTATAAATCCACCTACATAAGCAGATTCAGAACCTCTTGCGTAATTGTTTGTAAGATCTATATTGTTAAGATAAATATTTGTAAAAGTTCCATAATCACTATGACCTATAAATCCACCAACATGGCTTTCTCCAATGTCTCCTCCAGTAGTCATACCAGCAGTAGCCGCAGCTTTAATGGTTATGCCATCAACATAAATATTATTAAATGTGCCATTCATAGCAAAACCTACAACAGATCCTGTAGATGTAAAATTAACACCTATTTTATTATCAATATTTATATTTTCTAAAACTATATTCTCTAAATTTGCATTACCATAAATTCTTCCTGCTATGGTTCCTAAATTTCTTCCACCTGTTTTAAAAGAAATATTTTTCATTTTTACATTACTAACTTTTGAACCATTATCCAATGAACCTACAAGAGCTCCAAGATTTGCAAAATTGTAAGATCCGTCGCCATTTCCTAAAGTAAAATTTTCAACATTTAGATTTTTAATTTCTCCACCATCTACTCGAGCAAAAAGACCTATCCACATAGAACCTTGAGGTTTGAAATAAATATTTTTTAGAGTAAAACCTTGTCCATCAAAAACTTTAGTAAAAGATTGATAATTACTAAAAGCATTTGTTAAATCATACCCTACCATCATATTGATTGTTTCGCCATCAACGGTATATTTTCCAAAATCTTTACCTTGATTACCCCCCCCCAAAAAAAATCAATATCGTTAGTGAGTCTATATTCGTCAGCATAATCCCTAAAACCATTTTTATTCTCATTCCAACCTTTTGAAAAATAAAACCAATCCTCATCGCTACCTATACCGACAAATTTATTAGTTTTAAATTCTTTTGTATTATGTTTAAAAGAGCCGTAATCAACTCCTTGATATTTAGAAAAATTATTATATGCGATTGGATTGAAATAATATGCCTTTGCATCTAAATTTAAAGCACCATTTTTAATGGCAGTAATTTTTAAACTATCTTTTACATCTAAAGTGCCTATATTTGCCTGAACGGTATTTCCAATAAGCCATATGCTATCGCTATCAATTTTATTTAGAATTTTATCTTCTGAATTTACAGAAGAATTTAAATATACCTCATTCCCAATAATTAAAACATCGTTAGCATTGATATTTCCCATATTAATCACATTGCCTTTATTGTTAGGCTTAAATACAGGAGAGAATACAGGGTTGTTGGCATTATCTGCAAATTCTTGCATCGCTTTGCTATCTATACTTGAAGTAGATACTCCAAATTTATTTGCATTGATAGTTCCACTTTTACCTATAACCACACCATTAGGATTGATAAGATAAACATTATTACCTGTAGCATTAAGTAAACCATCTATTGTAGAGCTTTTGGTTCCATAAGCAATGTTTAGGTAGTTTTGGTTAGTTTTTCCTTGTCCAAAATTTACAGTTTCACCCTTAGCTATATTAAAACCACCACCCCATTGGATAACAGAGTTTACTTTATTACCTGTAATATTCATGGTATTACCATTTACATTTATACTTCCACTTGTTCCATGAGTGAACTTACCCCCACTTGGTAAAGCATAGCTTTGAGAGAAAAGTAAAGAACTTACAACAATTGATAAAATGATTTTATTGTTTTTCATGGTTTATCCTTTCTTGGTTTGGTTTAGTTCTAAGAACTTAACTTTGTTTTTGTTTTTTTTGTTTTTTTATCTGTTTGTTTTATTTTTTTATTTTTCTTTTTAAAAACAAAAATAAATTCTTAATCCTAGATTTCTCTAGGATTATTTATTGATAATTTTGATTTGTTATTGTTTTTATTGTCCATCCTTATTTATTTTATCTTTGCGTAAATGCTTTTACCATCTTGAGATATTCTTACTTCATAAGAAAGCTTTTGTAAATTCAT
>NZ_RYXZ01000015.1:0-3103 GCF_004378845.1 Campylobacter sp. CH278
AAGCTACGATTTTTTGTGCGGATTCTTCTTATCCTATTTTAGCTAAGCATGGTATAAAGCCTGATTATGTTTGCATGTTGGAAAGAAAAGCTATTACAGCAGAATTTTTTAATCATGATTTTGGGGAATTTGATAATGGAATTTGTTTTATTATCAAATCCATAGTACATCCTAATGCCATAAATTACCTAACCAAAAAAACCGATAATTTTACTATAGTTTCAACCTATGCAAGTTTTATACAATATTTAAAATTAGATTATTTTGGATATTTTAACATGGGATTTAGTGTTGCACATATGGCTTGTTATCTTTCCTTACATTTAAATCATAAAAACATCATTTTTATAGGACAGGATTTAGCTTATGCTGAAAATGGCAATTCTCATCCTGATGATTATCAAAATTCAGCTAGCTATGAAAGCAGAAGGTATCCGCATCTTTACACTCTTGCTTATGGCGGAAAAGAAAAAATCAAAACCCACCATGTCTGGCTTATGTTTAAACGAAATTTAGAGCAAGATGTGCAAAAAATACAAAAGTATTTAGATGCTAAAATTTACAACTGCACCGAAGGTGGAGCAAGGATAGAAGGAACCATAGAAAAACCTTTTTTATGGGCTTGTGAGAATTTACTTGATAAAGATTTAAATAAACCTTTTGAAAAATTAGAACCTTTAAGTTTAAATAGACAAAATGAGTTTTTACTTAAGGCTTATTATAAAGTTTGTAAAAGTATTGAACATTGTAGAGATTTTAACGATAACTTTATTAAAGTTTATGATAAAATAAAAAACTCTTTTATGAGTTTACAAAATTCTCAAAAAAATGAAATTTTTATTCAAGAAATTATTCAAGATATAGATAAAACCAAAACTCAAATAGATGAACTTTACAATACTCAAAAAGATTTGATACAAATTTTAGATCCTTTACTGACACAATTTGAACTTAATCTTGCTAGAATTTATGTTTTAAATCCTAAAACCAAAGAAGATGCTTTTAATAAAAGTATTCTTTGGATAAAAGAACATTTAGAATTTATGGAATTAGTTTATGGGCATATTAAAGCACAAGAAAATGCTTTGATAAAAAATATACTTCCTTTAGAAGAAAAACTTAAAGAAAGAAAATTAGATAAATGGATGGAAAGGGTGAGAAGGTGAGAGAAGAGCTTTTTTTAAAAAATACTCAAGCTTTGTTTGAGGTCGATGAGTTTTTAGCTTGTACACTAAGATCACTTAAATACTTAACTTTTGCACTTATCCAAGATGAAAATGGAATAAATTTTAAAAAAGATGATATTTTTCTTTATGAAAATCCCAATAAAGAGCTTTTAGAAAACCTTACTCTGTTTAAAACCGAATATAACAAATATCCTGTTTTGTTTTTTTATGGCTTTGGAAATGGAATGTTTTATAAAACTTTATGTAAAAACAAACAACATAAACACATTATCATTTTTGAAGACAATCTTGAAATTTTAACTTTAGCTTTTCATTTATTTGATTTTAGCGAAGAATTAAAAAAAGAGCAACTAATACTTTTCTATACTCCAAATATTAATACAGCACAACTCACCACACTTTTTACTTATGAAATCATTCAAAAAAGTGTAAAAATTTTTAATCTTTTTATCCATAATGATTTTTATCAACAATTTTATAGCACTCAAATACAAAATATAAATACTCAACTGATAGAAATGATACGATTTATCGTTTTAAACAAAGGTAATGATCCACATGATTCTTTAGTAGGGATCAAACATACCCTAGACAATCTCCCTAAAATGTTAAATCATGGAATTTTTCAAGAATTTCTCAAAGAAAGAAGAGCTAAGGTTAAAAATGCTATCATTGTTTCTACAGGACCAAGTCTTATAAAACAACTTCCTTTATTAAAAAAGTATGCCAATAAAGCTACGATTTTTTGTGCAGATAGTGCTTATGTTATCCTTGGAAAATACGGTATAAAGCCTGATTATGTTTGCATGCTAGAACGTGATGATATAGTTTCTAAATGTTTTGATAATGATTTTGGTGAATTTAATAAAAACATTCTTTTTATACTTGCTTCTGTAGTTCATAAAGAAGTATTAGATTTTTTAGAAAAAGATCAAAGAACTTATATGCTTGTACATCGCCCTTTAAATTTTGCAGCTAGTTTAAAACTTGATGAATATGGATATCTTGGAGTAGGACATAGTGTTTCAAATATGATCTATGAACTAGCCGGAGCCTTAAGATTTGAAAATATCATTTTTATAGGACAGGATTTAGCTTATGGCGAGGATGGAAGTTCACATCCTAAAGAGCATATACATGGAAGTCAAGGTGAAGAAATCAGAGGAGAAAAATATACACTAGCTTATGGAGGAAAAGGCAAAGTAAGAACTCAACTCACTTGGAATTTATTTCGTCAAGCTTTTGAAAAAGATATATTTTGGGCAAAAGAAAAACTCAATATCACCACCTACAACTGCACCGAAGGTGGAGCAAGGATAGAAGGAACTATAGAAAAACCTTTTTCATGGGCTTGTGAGAATTTACTTGATAAAGATTTAATTAAACCTTTTGATTTTCCAAAATTTCTAGATAAAAAACTAGCCAAAGAAAAATTAGAAAAAATAAAAAAATATCTCCAAAAAAGCATTTTAGAATCTAAAGAATTTATAAAAAAAACTCAAACTCAGCTTCAAAAGCTTAGATACACTTTAGAAAAAAATGACAAGAATTTTCAAACTCTTGAAAAAATCAAAAATGATCTTTTAAATCTTTTTAAAGAATTTAAAAAACTCAAGCTTTTTAATGAACTTTGTCAAGCTATTTATTTTCATAACGAATGCGAAATTTTAAAATTTGAAGTTTTAAACACAAATAAGCAAAAAGAAAATTTAATAGACTTTTTGAAAATACAACACAATTGGTTTATCCAAGGTTTAGGATATCTTGATACTCAAAACAAAACCATAGAAAAAAGTTTAGAAAATTGGAATTTTGACGATATAATCAAAAAATAATTAGGATTTTCAATGACCTTCACCCCTACTCAAAAAGAACTTTTTAACAAAAACATTGAGGCTTTAAGCAATATTCTTTTA
>NZ_RYXZ01000016.1:0-2614 GCF_004378845.1 Campylobacter sp. CH278
ATTTATTTTATCTTTGCGTAAATGCTTTTACCATCTTGAGATATTCTTACTTCATAAGAAAGCTTTTGTAAATTCATCTTTTTTAATCTATCTATAGAACTTAGTTTAAAATCTTCTTTGTTTTTTGCATTTTTTCAATAAAGCTTTGAAGTTCTTCTTGATTTAAAGTATTAGAGTTTTCATCTATAAAACCTTGCTCACTTTGTAAGATTAAGATTTCTTTATTTTTAAGGTAGGGGTATTGCTCTTTGAGGGTATAAAGAGCCAATACTCCCTCGCTAGAAATATTAATAGGAGCATCGTATGACTTCAAAAAGGGGAGTTGTGTTGATTTTATTGGATACAATAAGATAATAATGCTCAAAGTTATTAATAATTCTAGCTTCAACTTTAGTATTTAAAATCAGTCTATTGTTTTTACTTAAACTGATATCTGAAGGAGCTACAGCATTAGAAGCACTATAATTATCTTCATAATGCACCAACGCTCCTGCTAATATATCTATGAAAGTGTTTTTAAATATATTTAATTCCCACCTATATATAAGGTATTATTATAAGATTTAGCTTCACTTAAACCTGTAATGGCTGAAGGAGCTATAAAAATAGAATTGTTATTTTTATACTCATCAAGATTGAGATTGTTTATGATTAAGGTATTATCATGGGCATTGTTTGAAAGTCCAGCTATAATACTTAAAATTCCTTCTCTTTTATCTGAAGCTACACCAAATAAAGTATCATTGATAATGATTTTATTATAAGCTGCTTCATTATAAGCCATAATCAAATAAGCATTATCAGCTGCATTAGAAGAATAGTTTTTTATATCTATGGTATTATGATTGGCTTTATCTAAAGCTCTTATGATGATTTTAGAACCTTTATCTATATTACTTGCATCGGTAATGCTTTGAACATTGTTATAATTTATAGTATTATAAGAGGCTTCTTTAGCTTCTGTTAATACAGTTAAATTTCTAAAAGAAGCAAAGTCTTTAATCACTACTTCATTGTTATTAGCACTACTAGGATAAAAGTCTTGATTATTAAGAATGTTTTTCTTAGCTGTATAAATGTATACAGGTAAGGTTGACATAGAATTATTAATATAAACTTTATTATAATCCGCACTGCCTTCTAAGGTTCTAGCAGCTACAATATTTAAAGCATCTTTATAGCTTTGAGAAAGATCGGTTGTGGTAAGATCGTTTTTAATGTTAATGGTATTATGATTAGCTCCTTTAGTTGCAAAGCCACCATAAAAAGAATGTTGGTTATAACCTAAGAAGTTATTAGCGATTTCTAAAGGATGTTTTAATTCTATGTTTAAGGTATTATAATTTGCTTCTCCATTATTAGAAGCTCCTGCATAGAAGTTAAACAAAGCTTGAGCAAAAATGTTCTCATTGTTTTTATCTTTTTTTAGGTTTTTAATATCTTTTAAATTGATAGTATTATCTAAGGCTTGTCCTTGTTCGGTTTTTCCACCCCAAAAATCAGCAAATAAAACAGAATTATAAGCTAGGGGTTGTTTATCATGGTTCATATACATATCAAGATTAAAACCATCTATGTCTAAAAGGTTTTTACTGGCTTGAAAGTTTTTATCTGTTCCACTATCTATATAACCTGCGCTAATATGAGCAGCAGCTAAACTAGCATAAGCTTTGCTTGGACCATGGATAATCATATTAGCATCTTTGATAAAGATTTTATTGTTTTTTACATTACCTTGATAAGCTAAACCACCTACAAGGTGAGTGATTCTTTCATCAAAGGTATTATTACCATTTTTATCTTTTTTAGGTAAGGAAGTAAAAAACTCTACACTGCTACCTGCTTCTATATTTAAACTATTATTTGTAGAATCTCCATAAGTGGCTATAGCTCCGATTAAATAAGGAGCACCATTTAAGGCTAAATCATAAGTGTTCTCAACTCCCATACTAATATGAGCATCTTCTTGAAGTATGGTTTGGTTATAGCTTGCATTACCATAATGAGTAAAGGTAGAACTCATTAAGAAATTCATGCGTTGATTGCTTTTAGAATTACTAGGGTTTTTTATATGAGTATCTTTAGGTTTAAGATAAAAAACCGAACTAAGTTCTCCTTGTTCTAATATAAGTTTATTATAACTTGCATCAGCATGATCGGTTTTTGCTGTGATTAAAAAAGGAAGCACTCTAACTGTTTTTATACTATGATCGGCTGTATTAACACCATGCCTTGCTTTAAAAGAAAGAACTTCATCTTCTCTCATATCAGGAGTAAGTAAATAATGTTTAAAATTTAAATCGTTTATATTTGTAATATTTGGTTTAGGATTGTTATAAATTAAAGTAATATTGTTAATATATTGTTTAGAACTCTTAGCATAATAATTTATACCTTGGAGTTTTTTATAAGTAGAATTGCTTTTATCATAAAGTTCATTATCATTAAAATAATGCTCTGGAATATTGAAATTTCGATTGTCTGTAGTATTTGCTTGAGTGGCTGCAAAAGCGTTGATGCTTAAGAAGGTAACAATAGAAAGTTTAAAACAAAATTTCTCTATACCCTCCCCCCGTGAAGTTAAAAAGCTTAATAGCTGGCATAGATGTCCTTG
>NZ_RYXZ01000017.1:0-2321 GCF_004378845.1 Campylobacter sp. CH278
TAAAAAATATACTTCCTTTAGAAGAAAAACTTAAAGAAAGAAAATTAGATAAATGGATGGAAAGGGTAAGAAGGTGAGAGAAGAAAATAATTTTAACAAAAATTTAAAAGCTTTAAGCGGTTTTGAGTATAACAACTTACGCAAAAAACTTAAGGATCTAAAAGAGCTTAGAGAATTTACTTTCACTCAAGGAAAAGATAATCTTGATATCAATATCATAAAAAAAAGAAATTTAAAAAAAATGTATCAAGATCCCATCAAAGAACTTGAAAAAAATTTAGAATATTTTAAAGATTTTGCACGCTATCCTGTGCTTTTTTTTTATGGTTTTGGAAATGGAATTTTATATAAAATTCTACTTCAAAATCAAGCACTTAAAAGAATAATCATCTTTGAAAAAGAATTAGAACTTATCTTTTTGGCTTTAAATTTCATAGATTTTAGCAAAGATTTAAGCTTAGGGCGACTCATTATTTTACATCATGACGATATTAATCTTCCTAAAATGGATAAAGTTTTTCGTTTGATAGGGGATTTGTTTTATCGTTCTTATAACCTACACATTGCTAATGATTTTTATGAACACTATAAAGAAGATATTTTAAAACTTAATAAACTCAATATGCAAATTATCAAAAATCACAATCTTATGCGTGGAAATGATCCTAAAGATGCCATGCAAGGTATAGAACAATTTGTTTATAATCTTCCTCAAATGATTACCCATCCTAGTTATAAAGAATTACTTTCTAAAAGAAAGAATTTAAGTGATACAGCTATCATTGTTTCTACAGGACCATCTCTTACTAAACAACTTCCTTTATTAAAAAAATATGCTAATAAAGCTACAATTTTTTGTGCAGATTCTTCTTATCCTATTTTAGCTAAACATGGTATAAAGCCTGATTATGTTTGTATGTTGGAACGCGATGAAATAGTAGCTGAATGTTTTAATAATGATTTTAAAGATTTTGATAAAGACATCATTTTTCTAGTAGCTTCTTTGGTGCATAAAAAAACCATTTCTTATCTTGAAAAAAATCAAAGAAAATACATTTTAATTATAAAAGGCCAACCTTTTGCGAGATATTTAGATCTAGATGATTATGGGTATATTAATGCAGGTATGAGTGTATCTCATATGGCTTATGAACTGGCTGAAAATTTAGGACATAACAACATCATTCTCATAGGTCAGGATTTAGCTTATGCCAAAGATGGACAAACACATTCTCAAGGTTTCATCCATGCTAATTTACATAATGGAGACTATGAAAGAGACTTAGATAGATTTAGCACTACAGCTTATGGAGGAAATGGAAAAGTTCAAAGTTCTGAAATTTGGACACTTTTTAGACAAATTTTTGAAAATTTCATTGCTTTTAGCAAAAGTAAAACTTATAATTGCACTGAAGGAGGTGCTAGGATAGAAAGCGCTATAGAAAAACCTTTTAAAGAACTTTGCGAAAATTTACTCGAAAATAAAAAAGATAAAAAATTTAAAAAATTACAAGTTTTAAATACTAAAGAACAAGTAAAACTCGGATTAAAAATCTATCAAAAAATCAAAAAAAATATGAATTTATCTTTGAATTTTAAAAAAGAGTGTAAAAAAGTTCAAAAACAAATTCACAATCTTACCCATGGAAAAAACAAGCTCTCTCTTGAACAAATAAATCAAAATATAGACAAAATCAAAGAAAAACTTTCAAATAAAAAATATCTCTTTTTACAAGAAATTTTAGGCCCTACTTTACATCATGAACAAAGTATATTAACGCCTTTATATCTTAAAGATATCAAAGATGAATCTGATAAACAAAATAAACTTTTTGCTTGGGTTTATGCACACGAAGCTTTGATAGAAAATATCATAGAACTTTTAGAAGCTCAAGACAAAAGACTTAAAATCGCTATTTTAGCTTTACAAGACTTTTTAGAAAAGAAAAAAGCACTTTAAAAGCTTAGATGCATAAAAGCATCTAAGAAATTATTGAAGAAGTTTTAAAACATTTTGCTGCACTGCATTAGCCTGACTCATAGCATAAGAACCTGATTGCGCAAGGATGTTATATTTAGAAAAATTTGCACTCTCAGCTGCAAAGTCTACATCTCTTATGGTTGATTCTGCTGCTTTAACATTGACTTGAGTAACAGTGATATTGTTTATAGTCACTTGAAGTTGATTTTGCACCGAACCAATGTCTGCTCTGATTTGATCAAGATTTGTTGTAGCTGTTTCAACTATATCCATCACTGCCATAGCGCCTTTAAGTGTAGTAACACCTGCTGATTCATCTTTTACTCCAAAAGTAGTTGTT
>NZ_RYXZ01000018.1:0-2142 GCF_004378845.1 Campylobacter sp. CH278
AAAACTCAAAAATACTTCCCAAAGCTCACATAAGCTTTAGAACTATAATCATCATCTAGTTTATACTTCTTTAAAGCTCTAGCTAAATCAAGCTTAACATAAAAATTCCCTGTTTTATTATAAAGCAGTTGTAAACCATAAGCATCCATATAGTTTGTATAAGAATCATTCTCATACCAAGAATAACCTATATCATAAAAAGGAGTGATATAAAAATCTTTTAAAGGAGTAGCCATTCTAAGTCCAAAGCTAGCCACTACAGCATTATCTCCTTCTCCATCTCCATTATTATAAGCCCTTACTCCATAAGGACCTCCTAAAGATATAGTTTCACTACTATCTAATGTAGCTCCATTGATAACTTGTTGATAATTTAAACTAAAAAGATGAGTAAAGGTATCATTAAAGAAATAAGCATTGTTAAGATTGACATTAAGTTTAGCAAATTTTCCAAAGCCATCTCCATCTGTTTTAGAACTCATTCCTAATATAGTAGTTCCCCCATCTTTAACATTACCATAGCTTACATTAGCACTATAAGAAAAACTATCATTACTAATGCCATTATAAACTCCTTCTATACCAAAGCTTATCGTATCAGAGCTTTTATCTATGGTCATGATATTTAATCTTGAATCACTAAGCTTTTTATGATAATAACTTGAAGTTAAATAAAAAGAATTATAAGTCGTAATCCACAAAGGATATTTTAAATCTATACCTAGATTTTCAGAAGTTCCTATAAAGTTTGCATTTTTATAAGATCCCCCTAAAGCATAGTTTCCTTTAGAATAGCTTGGAGTGATTTTTAAATTCCCTAAGAAAGTAGTATAGCTTATACCATAGTTAGTTTGCGCTTCATCGCTTCTTTGCAAATAAGCATTAAGACTATCTCCTTGATGAGCTATGTTATTAAAACTCATACTAGCACCACCCCTATATCTGCCTGATTCTTTTATACCGTAATTATCCCCATAAAACAATACAGAAACAAAGCTATCACTAGGGGTAGTTTCTATCACTACATCTGTTTCACCTGGATTATCTCCTGCTTTTAAAGAAGCAAGGGTTTGTATGCCATACATTTCATTGACTTTATAAACTGCATCTTCTACTAATTTAGTAGTGATGATTTCACCTTTATGATTAGGTAATTTACTTTCTATAGCATAATCTCTTACACTAGAATTGTTTTGAACCACATATTTACCTAAAACACCTAAGGTGATATTGATTTGAATTTGATCTTTTAGTTCTTGTTGTGGGATATAAGCTGTAGCAGCAGGATAACCACTAACTTGAACATAATAAGAAATGATATTGGCTATATCTTGTAAGTCTTGAACTGAAATACTTTCTTTTTTGTAATCGTTTAAGGCTTCTTGTAAAACTTGCTCATCTAAACCTAGATCTTTAAAGTTTATGTTTTTATTGGTAACATGAAAGCTAAAGCTAACTTTATGAATTGATTCTTCTTTAGAAGTATTTTTTAAAGAAGGAGTGTTTGAATTTGGGGTTTTGGTTTTTAAAGTATTATCATTAGACAAGTTAGGTTGATTTTTTTGAGTGTTTTTCTTTGTGTTGATGGTTTTTGAATTATTATTATCACTAGTATTAGAATGATCTATGATAATCACTCCATCTTTTACTTTTAAAGTGTTATTGTAGTTTTTTAAGTTAGCATCTTCTTTATAAGGAGATTGTTCTAACATTTGTATGGTTTTTTTATTATCTTTAGTATCACTAGCATAAAGGCTTAAGATAGCTAAACTAGATAGTAAGATAATGCGTTTCATTTGTGTTTTTCCTTTTTAATGATTTCATAAGAGCTTGTTTTATAGATTTGGTTTTTAATCTTTTTTATTTTTTGCTTTTTCTGTTTTTATTTTTTCTTTCTTTTTATCTTTTTATTTTTCTTTATTTTTTGTATTTGTTTGATTGATTATCAATCTTTTTTGATTTTTAATCTTTAAATTTTGTTTGTTTTATTAATTTTTAACAAGATCCAAAAGGCTTTTAACCTTTTGGATTTTAATCATCTTGAGCAAGGATTTCCTGCTTTAAAATTATCCGATACTATACAAGCATTACCACTTTCTTGAGTACTGGCTTCATCTACTGTAGGTTCTTTATCATCTTCAT
>NZ_RYXZ01000019.1:0-1818 GCF_004378845.1 Campylobacter sp. CH278
ATTATCCGATACTATACAAGCATTACCACTTTCTTGAGTACTGGCTTCATCTACTGTAGGTTCTTTATCATCTTCATTGATATTTGGATCTTCATCTGTAGTTTGCATAAGCAAAGCTGTAGCAATGTCAGGTTCTTGTTGTCCTATGGTATCATTTGGATTGTTATTAGAACCGTTGTTATTACCATTGTTAATATCACCTGAATCGGTTCCATCGTTTCCGTTGTTGGAGCCACTATTGTTATCATTAGGCTTGTTAGCAGTTTTGTAATCTGCAAGATATTCTCCATTAACTGTGAGTTTATAACCATCTATGTTTGCACTTGCTAAAGTTTTATTAGAATTTTCTAAACTAGAATTATTACTAGCTGTAGTGCTTTCAAGGTTAGCTTCAGCAGTTTTTAAATCATTATACGCTTTATCTAAAACAGTTTTTAAAGCAGTTATAGTTTCGCTAGCATTATTACCCGTTACTCCACTTAAAGCAGCATTGTATTTTTTCACTGCTTCATTGTAAGCATCTACAGCAGCATCGTAAGCTTTTTGAATATTTTCTTGCTCTTCGTTCATTTTAGGAATTTGAGAAAGAATTTCCTTTGTTTTAATAATGACTTGATTAGCTTTTTCTAGATCACCATAAGAATTTCCCAATACTTCCTTTAAAGCGTTTGCAAATGTTGCATTATTGCTATCTTGAGTTTGTCCATATAAAGCAGTAATAAAATCCATACTTTGATTAATGCTTGTTAATTCATCAACTGTTAATTCTTGTCCATCTTTATAAAATTTACTTAAGTCACTAATATCAACACTAGAATTAAATTTCAAGTCATTAAATATAGAATTTAAAACTTCATTCGAGATATCATCTTTAGTGATAAGATCACTAGTTTCTTTATAGCCTTTATCAATACCAACAAGACTATCTGCAGGCCCAGTGATACCTTTGGAAGGTCTTATATTTGGTGTTCCAATACTATTAGAAACTTTAAAAATATCCTTTGCGTCTCCAGCTAATACAAGGATATTAAAGGTGTAAACATCAAGATATATATCTCTTGCATCTCCTTCTTTTGTAAAAATAAATTTATCATAATCAGTGCTACCGTATTTAATATTTGAAACTTGATTACCCGCCATAACCACTCTATCATATACACTAATAGTTCCTAAATTTATAATATTACCTTTGGTATTTGGTTTAATTACAGGAGAAACCGTTCCACTTGTTGCAAACTCCTTCATCTCTTTATCCCCTATCGATGAAGCAGATAAAAACACTTTATTTGCATTAATACTTCCACCTTTACCCACTACTATACCATTAGGATTGATTAAAAAGATATTATTGCTTCCACCTTCTAGCTTTCCATCTATATGAGAGCTTTTAGAACCATAAGCGATATTGAGATAGTTTTTACCATTACCTTTAAAATTTACAGTTTCACCACTTGCTATATTAAAACCACCACCCCATTGGATAACAGAGTTTGTTTTACTTCCTGAGATATTCATAGTGCCACCACTAACACTTATACTTCCACTTGTTCCATGAGTGAACTTACCCCCACTTGGTAAAGCATAGCTTTGTGTAAAAAGTAAAGAACTTACAACTAAAGACAAAGAAAGTTTATTTAACTTTTTCATGACTTGCTCCTTTTTGTAAGATTAAGATTTAAGAATCTTTTGTTTATATTTATAAAAATACAAGCAAAAGATTCCTATCTTTAAGATAGGAATGATTTATTTTATCTTTGCGTAAATGCTTTTACCATCTTGAGATATTCTTACTTCATAAGAAAGCTTTTGTAAATTCAT
>NZ_RYXZ01000001.1:0-339321 GCF_004378845.1 Campylobacter sp. CH278
CTTTCTTTTAAAAGAATATTGCTTAAAGCCTCAATGTTTTTGTTAAAAAGTTCTTTTTGAGTAGGGGTGAAGGTCATTGAAAATCTCCTTGTTTTAAAGCATCGCCAAATTCTATATCTTTATTAGCTTTTTTTCCTAAAAGTTCTTGATAAAATTTAGGATGTAGCCCGAAAGAAGGACGCACGGATTTTACATTTTCTTTGCTGAAAATTTCACCTTTTTTGATATCCTTACTTGCATATAAACTTCTTGCAAAAACACGGTTTTTAAGAGCTTTTTCATCTAAATCTAACTTACCATCACCTAAAGCACTTTCGGCCTGTCTAACTGCATCTACCATAGCTTTAAATTCATCAAAATCAAGGCTAAATTTACTGTCTTCACTTTCTATACTTTTATCTAACATAAAATGCTTTTCTATCACTCTAGCGCCTAAGCTTACTGCCATAACAGGGGCCAAAAAACCAAAGCTGTGATCGCTTAGTCCCACTTCAACATTAAATTTTTCTTTTAAACTCACTATAGCTTTTAAATTCATATCTTCTATGGCAGCAGGATAAGCCGAAGTACATTTTAAAAAGATGAGATCAGAATTTTTTTCTTCTTTAAAAATTTTACAGATTCTAAAGAGCTCTTCTTCTGTAGCAATGCCCGTTGAAACGATAGTAGGTTTTTTTTCTTTGGCGATTAAACGTATGAAATTTTCATCATTGGCTTCAAAAGAAGCGATTTTATAGGCTGTAGGATCAAAGCGTTTTAGAAATTCTAAATCTTCTTTGGCAAAAGGACTTGAAAAACAAAGTATGCCTTCATTTTGCGCAGTTTCAAAGATTTGAGAATGCCATTCATAAGGAGTTTTTGCACTTTCATAAAGCTCATAAAGTTTTCTTTTATCCCAAAGCCCTCCTTTGATGATAAAATCTTCTTTGTCGCTATTTAGCGTGAGACTATCTGGAGTGTAAGTTTGGATTTTTATCGCATCAGCACCTGCCTTTTTAGCAGCTTTTATGCTTTGAAGTGCCATTTCAAGACTTCCTGCGTGATTTGCACTAAGTTCTGCTATGATAAAAACCTTTTTATCGGTGTTAAAATTTCCTATTTGCATGTATTTCTTTCTTTGGTAAATTTCCTACTAAAAATGATATATAATTATATTATATATTTCTTCAATTTATATATTTATATTATATAAATATTATGACTTTGTTATGTTTTTGCTTGGTTTTATTCAAAAAATGCCATAGGGATTTAAATCATAGAATTTATTCATTTTTTAATTTTTATATAATATAAATATATAAAATTATAAAATAAAATTTAATTATAACGATATATATTTAAGGCTAATTAAAGGAAATTTATGAAATTTTGCAAAAAATGTGTGATGCCAGATACTAAACCTGATTTACATTTTGATGAAGATGGAGTTTGTGATGCTTGTCATTCACAAGAAGCTAAAAATCAAAATATTAATTGGCAAGAAAGAGAAAAAGAATTTTTTGAGCTTATAAAAAAATACAAAAAACATCCTGTTTATGATTGTGTTATCGGAGTAAGTGGCGGAAAAGATTCTACTTTTCAAGTAGTTAAAATGCTTGAACTCGGACTTAATCCTTTGTGTGTGTGTTTTGAGCCTAGTGTGCCTACGAAAATAGGTCGCAAAAATTTAGACAATTTAAATCATTTGGGCGTGGATTTGATCCATATCAAGCGTGATCCAAAAGTTTATCAAAAACTTGCCCGTGAAGCTTTTGTAAGAACAGGGGATAATGAGTGGCAAAACCATTTGGGAATTTTTACTTCTGTTCCACGCATAGCGGTAAATTTTGGAGTGCCTTTGATCATCTGGGGGGAGAGTCCGCAGATAGAGTATGGCGGACCTGCGAGTAGTAAAAATAAGAATATTTTAGGCAGAGAGTGGCTTGAAGAATTTGGCGGACTTTTAGGAAACCGTGCTTCTGATATGCTTGGGGTAAATGGTATCACTGAAAAAGATTTGTTTTTATATACTTATCCAAGTGATGAAGAACTTCAAAGAGTAGGGGTTACGGGGCTATTTTTAGGGTATTATTTTAAATGGGACTATAAAAAAATTCTTGAAATTTCTAAAAAATATGGTTTTTTAACTCTAGATCATCCTGTTGAGACTACTTATGAAAATTTTGAAAATTTAGATTGTTATTCTAATCATGTTCATGATTATTTAAAATACTGTAAATATGGCTTTGGTAGGGCAACAGATAATGCTTGTTTGGATATTCGTTTAGGTTATATCAGCCGTGAAGAAGGGGTGCGTTTGGTGCAAAAATATGATGGTAAGCCCCCTAAAAAGGCTATTAAAAAATACCTTGAATTCAGTGGTTTTAGTGAGGAAGAATTTCAAAAAATTGTAGATTCTTTTACTAATAAAAAAATCTTTAAACGTGATGAAAATGGCAAATTTTTAAGAGATTATGATGGTTCTTTGGTAAGAAAAGACGAGTGTGTTTTAAAATGATAGCGTTCATTGATTACAAGGCAGGAAATTTAAACTCCGTTGCTAAGGCTTTTGAAAAAATAGGAGCTACAAATTTCATAGCTAAAAATCCAAAAGATTTGCAAAAAGCAGATAAATTGCTTTTACCTGGAGTGGGATCTTTTAAAGAAGCCATGAAAAATTTAAAAGAACTTGGTTTTATAGAAGCTTTAAAAGAGCAAGTTTTGGTGCAAAAAAAACCTATTTTAGGCATTTGTTTGGGAATGCAGCTTTTTTTAGAAAGGGGCTATGAAGGTGGAACTTGCGAAGGACTTGGTTTTATAGAAGGTGAAGTAGTCAAATTTGAAGAGGATTTAAATTTAAAAATCCCACATATGGGTTGGAATGAACTTGAAATTTTAAAACAAGTTCCTTTGTATCAAGGCATAGAAGATAAGAGTGATTTTTATTTTGTGCATTCTTTTTATGTGAAATGTAAAGATGAGTTTGTAAGTGCTAAAGCACAATATGGGCATAAATTTGCTGCATCTTTACAAAAAGATCATATTTTTGCGACGCAGTTTCATCCTGAAAAAAGTCAAAATTTAGGCTTAAAACTTTTAGAAAATTTTATAAGGCTTTAAATGTTAAAAACTAGAATTATCCCTTGCGTGTTATTAAAAAATTCTCAACTTGTTAAAAGTATAGAGTTTAAAGATTTTCGCACTATAGGGCATTTAACTTCAACGATGAGAATTTATAATGCACGCAATGTTGATGAGCTTATTATCTTAGATATAGATGCTTCAAAAAGTGGAGAAATAGATTTTGAAAGTATAGAAGATCTTGCTAAAGAATGTTTTATGCCCTTAACTATAGGTGGAGGCATAAAAACTCTTGAAGATATACAAAAGATTTTAAATTTAGGTGCGGATAAAATTTCTATCAATTCTAAGGCCTTAGAAGATAAAGATTTTATAAGTAAAGCGGCAAATCGTTTTGGTTCTCAATGCATAGTTTGCTCTATAGATGTTAAAAGAAAAGGGGATCAATTTTGTGTTTATGATAGGGGAAATTTACTTGAAAAAAATCCTTTAGAACTTGCTTTAGAATACGAAAAAAAAGGAGCTGGAGAGCTTCTTTTAACTTCTGTAGATTTTGAGGGAAAAGCAAAGGGTTATGATTTAGAACTTTTAAAGATCTTTCAAAATAAACTTAAAATTCCTCTTATTATCAACGGAGGACTTAGTAATCCAAGTGATGGAGTTAAAGCTTTAAATTTGGGTGCTGATGCTTTGGCAGGAGCTTATATTTTTCATTTTTCTAAGTATACCCCTAAAGATGTAAAAGAAGAATTAGCTAAGCAAGGTTTTGCAGTTAGATTGCTTTAGGCAAACATAGTAGAAATCTTTATCTTCATCATAAATAGTAAAATGATTTTGTTGATATAATTTTAAAGCTTTGTGGTTATCTTTAAAAACATAAGCTTTAAGAGTATTTACTTTTAAGTTTTCAAAAGCGTATTTTATAATTTCATTCATTAAAATTTGTCCTACGCCTTTTAAATCAGGTTTTGCATAAAGTCCAAATTCACAAGATTTAGTTGCGATATTGACAAAATCAATTACGCCGATAATCTGTTCATCTTGAAAAACTAAAAAATATTTTTTGCTAGAATCTTGATGTAAATTTTTTAAAAATCTTAAATGTTCTTCAAAATCAATATGTTTTGTTTTCATAAATTGACTGATATCGGGGTGATTGCGCCATTTAAAAATCAGCTCTATTTCTTGAGGGTTAAGTTCTGTGAAATTTTTAAGTTTTATCAATACTTATACTCCACTTCATAGCCTTTTTGAGCTAACCAATTGGCTAGTTTTTCTTGATTTTTAGCAACACAGATGGCTTTAAAATTTGCTTTTAAAAGTAAGGCTTCATTGACTAAAGAACTTGCACTGATGATGAGTTTATTGCTTTCATTCATCAATTTTGCAATATTTTCATGATCGATAAATAATCTAATATTATTATGTAATTTTGCAAATTTTTGTAATTTTTTAAGATCGGGATTAGAAGAGCTAGTTGCAATGCTTATGATTTTTCTTTTAGGTAATTCGCTAGCGATTTGCAAGGAAAGATTTTTGATATCTGTTCCGCCCATGCAAATGAAAAAATCGTATTTTTTTTCTCTATTTTCTTTGGTTTCTTGATAAAATTCTTCTCTGATTAAAGCATAAGAAAAACCACATCTTACTTCGCATTTAAAAGGTACTAAACCTTCATAATCACTTGCTTTTGCATAAGCATTGACATTGAGTAAAATGTCACAATGATGAGGCTTTAATTCATCATCAAAGCTTAAGATTTTTACCCCTGTTTCAAGCTTGATTAGTTTTTCATCATCTACGCTGATGCCATAGTGATCGATGATAAGAAGTTCAAATTTTTCTTCTTTGATGAGATTAATAAGCTCGTAGATACTTTCACTGCTAAGCTCATAAACAGGATAAGGAATTTCATCAATCAAAGAGCCTTTTAAAGGCAAACAAGCAAAACTTACATCATCGTATTGTTTAGCTAAGACTAGATCGCGTTTAATGTGTCCAAAGCCTATTTGACTCGAGCTATCGCTTCTAAAAAGTACTTTCATGATTTGCCTTATAAAGTATTTTTGCAAATTCCAAATCTTGCATGGTGTCTATATCGCAAACTAAATTTCTTGGCAATACAAATACGCCAGAATGAGGTTTAAACATAAAACCTTCCTCAAGCCAAGCTTTACTTGTACCAAAATAAAAAGCTCCTGCATCGTGATAAGCTTTTGTTAAGTCTTGTGAGCGGCTTTTATAATGTTTTTCATCAAACATATAAACTTGATTGTTTTCATTTAGATAAAAAGCCCTTTGTATAGGATACTCAAACTCAGTGGCAGCAAATAAAAACTTGCTTTGATTTTGGATAAATTTTTCATAGGCTTGTTTTAAAATATCTTTGTTTAACAAAGGAGCGGTAGCATAAAGGCAGCAGACATGATCATAAATTTGATTTTGGCTTTGTAAAATTTCTATGGCATTTTGCACTACAGCAGTACTTGAAGCATAATCATCGCTTAAATTTTTATCACGCACAAATGGAGCTTTTGCACCGTATTTTAAGGCTACTTCTATGATTTCTTTATCATCGCTTGAAAGCACTACTTCATCAAAAATACCCGAATTTAAAGCATTTTCTATGCTATAAGCGATTAAAGGTTTGCCTAGAAAATCAATAATATTTTTTCTAGGAATTCTTTTTGATCCACCACGAGCAGGGATGATGCAAAGATTTTTCATAGTTAAGCCTTGTTTTTTGTGTTTTATTTTACTAAAATTTAAGTATAATTGTCTTTAAAATACAATAAAATAATGCAAAGAGGGTGGAATAATGCTCATAAACCAAACCTTTGAAATCGATTCTTGTGATGATGTAGAATTAGGTATTAAAAGAACTAGTAAGCTTGAATACCGCATAAGTTATGATGATGAAAAAGATATCAAAGCTATAGTTTTTATAGTGGGTGGTTTTGGAGCTAATGCAAATATTTCTTTTTTAGATTTTGATAGAGAATATATTGCTAAAAATTTTGATGTTGTAGTGGTGCATGTTTTTTATCATTGTTTTTGTGCAAGAAAAAGTATTGATCAAAAGTACAATCCAAAGCTTATTCCTAACAAAGACGATTTAGAGCGTGTAAATAGTATTTTAAGAAATATTAATTTAGGACATTTGTTGGCTAATGAAGATAATTTTGAACAAATTATTCCTTTTATAGAGCAAAGAGCTGGAGAGATTAAACAGGCAGGTTTGGTTGATGAAAGTCAAAAAATAGAACTTTTTTGCGATTTTATCCCACCCAATGGAGACTATCAAAACTATGGCATTATGGCAGCTATTGATCATATCAATGCTTTAAAAGATTTAGTTAAACGCTTTCCAAAATTTGCAGATTTACCAAAAATTTATGGGGGGGGGTCATACGGAGGATACCTATCTTTACTCATAGCAAAAATAGCTTCTTGGTATGTGGATGGTGTGATTGATAATTCAGGTGTTTGCTTACCATTCTTGGCGTGCATTTTAGGAAGAGAAATGAATCAAGGGGAATTTTATTTCGAAGGAAGTGGTCATAGACTTTATTGCTTTGTGTATAAATATTGGACTAGAAATATAAATTCTTCTTATTATTTTGGAGATGAGAATTATTTAATTAGAGCAATTTTAAATTCAAATCATCTTAAAATTCAAGCAAATATTGATAGTGATATCGTTTTTTCGAGTTATCATAGTTTGCAAGATATAGGTGCGCCAGTGCAAAACAAAATAGAGCTTTATAAGTGTTATCAAGAATTAGGCTATGATGCTACTTTGCATTTAATAAAAGATGAAAGTGATGTAGATGGTAGATTTATAAAAAGTTTAGAGCATGGGCTTAGAATGACTGATAGAGCCTTATTTAGAAAAGAACTTCCTTTAATGCTTGAAAAACTACAAGGAAAAAAATCTTTTATGCGAGAAAATTCCATCTCTTATCCTTGTGGAAATAAAATTTTTACTTTTAAAGATGTGGGAGATAAGTTTGAATTAGTCATAATAAACTAAAATAAAGACAAAGGATATATAAAATGACAGCATATTTACATATAGGAACCACCAATACAGGAAATCAAGAAAAACAAGGCTTCTTGATGCAAAACGAAGAAAAGCTTTTGCAAAAAGGTTATATTTATCCAAAAAGTCTTAGAGTGGCAAATAGACATTGGGCTTTGGTGGATATGGTTTTAGAATTGGTTCAAAAAGAAGATATTTTAAAAAAAGAGAGTGTTTTAAGTCATATTGCAAATGAAAGACTTCTTAGAACTATAGAAAATTTTAAAAGTGAAAGTGCTTTGCATAAAGATAAAAAATTTATTTTTTCAGCTGAGGGTATAGTTTGGGATTTTTCTACTAAAAAACATGTAGAAATTTTAGAAAAGATTATGAGAGAGTTAGGTTTTACTCAAATTTATATTATTGTGTATTTTAGAGATACTTTGGGTTATTTAAACTCACATTGTTCTCAAGATCATAAAAACAATATGGGGTATTATTCTGCTGATTTTGCTCCGCAAGATCATCCTAGAAAATATATTTTTGACTATGAATGGATTTGCAAAACTCATGCTGAGGTATTTGGAGAAGAAAATTTGATAGTAAGACTTCTAAGAGAGGATTATGTAGGAGGGACTTTGCTTAAAGATTTTGTTTATCATTTAGGACTTGAATGGGATGAGAGTTTTGTTTTAAAACAAACCAAAAATGAAAGTTTTAATCTTTTAGGAATGGAGCTTATGTCAAGATTAAATCAAAAAGATTTAAAGCAGGATAATCTTAATTCTTTGCTTTTTATGGCAAGAAGAAAATTTGAAGGCAGTAAAGAAAAAAGATTAAAATTTGCAGTGCAAAAAGATATTGCCAAAGCTTATGTCGATTATTTTGCTTCTTCGCTTGAATGGGTAAAAAACAAATATTTTCCGCATAAAAATTCTCTTTTTACTCCTGTGAATTGGGAAGAATACGAACAAAATTATACTTTAACTCATACACTAAGCAAAGACTGGGATGATGTGGCGAATTTTATAGCGCAAATTATTGTTTCTAAAAATGACATCATCAGTTCTTTAAAAGAGCAACTCGAACTTGCAAGGAAAGATTAGTCTTTCATTGCAAGTTCAAGCATTTTTTTGATATTTTCAAAGCTTTCAAAATTTTCAGGTGTGATAAATTCTGCTTTTAAGGGTTTTTTATAAAATTTTTCTATTTCGGCAACCAAAGCCATGATATCGATACTATCGATAAAATCTTCACTTACTAGATTTTCCACACTCTCATTGATATCTGTTCTTTCTATATTGATAAAAAATTGTTTGATTTCTTGCATTTTTGCTCCTTTGGTTTTTTGAAATTATAAAATATTTATTTAAACAAGTTCTTTTAAAACTTTCCTATCAATTTTACCATTTTGATTAAGCTTAAATTTGTCGAGTTTAATAAAATTTTTTGGGATCATATAAGAAGGTAATTTATCTTTCAAAAAAAGTTTAAAATTAATTTCTTCTTCACTTTCATAAAAACAAATAATATCTTCTTTAAAAATACAAGCACTGTTTTTAATATTCACATGAGAATTTATCACGCTTTCTATTTCTCCAAGTTCTATTCTATGTCCCATATATTTTATCTGATTATCTGCTCTTCCGTAGCATAAAAGCTCTCCAAATTCATTATAAGAAACGATATCTCCTGTTTTATAGAGTAAATCTAAATAATTATCATGCAAAGGATTTTGAATAAAAGCTTGTTTGGTTTTTTCTTTGTCATTATAATACCCTAAAGACAAAGAAGTTCCACGCACAAAAAGCTCCCCTTTAATACCTATTTGTTTAGGACTTATGAAATTCATATTTTCATCAAAAACTAAAAGTTCTGTGTTTTTACATGCTTTGCCTATGGGTAAAAGTTCTTCATCTTTAAAAGTGCGATTGATGATATAAAAAGAACACACATCAGTGATTTCTGTTGGACCATAAAGGTTGGCAAATAAGGCATTGGGTAAGTGTTTACGCCAAATATTTAGCTGTTTATTGGGCATGATTTCACCACAAAAAAGTATCTTTTTTAAGGCATTTAAACTAAAATTATTCAAAGCCTCAGTATTTGCAAAATAAATCAGCACCGAAGGTACCCAAAATATAGTGCTTACTTTTTCTTTTTCAAGACATTCTAAAATTTTATTTGGAAAGGCAAAAAGATGATTGGGTAAAAGGTGTAAAGTCGCTCCTGATTTTACACTTGAAAAAATATCTAAAATGCTATTGTCAAAATAAAATGGCGCTTGATTGGCTAAAATTTCATTCTCATCAAATTTAAAAGTCTCACACACCCAAAAAGTATAATCAATCACACTCTTATATGCTATGCTTACTCCTTTAGGAATGCCTGTGCTCCCGCTAGTAAAGAAAACATAGAGTAAATTTGTATCTATATGTTTTTCTTTGGCATTTTTTATTAAATTCTCATCTATATTAAAACTTTCAAAGTCTTGTGTATAAAGTGTAGGCAAATCTAAATTAAAATTTAAATCCTTTGAAGTGATAAAAAGTTTAGGTTTTAAAACCTCTATGACTTTTTCTACTCTTTCTTTAGGACTTTTTTCATCTAAAAGGGTATAAAAATTTCCACTTAATGCCACTCCAAAAAATGAAATTAAACAATCAATTCCCTTAGGTAAGATGATTAAAACAGGAGCTTGAGTAGGATTATCATTTCCTAAAGTTTTTAAAATTTCACTGGCTAGTTTTTTAGAAAAAAGATCAAAGTCTTTATAAGTGATTTCTTTTCTTTCTTTGGCAAAGGGTTCTACAAAAGCGATCTTTTTGCTAAATTTAATCAAATTTTTTTCTAGAAAATCGTAAATATGGGTTATCATGTTTGCCTTTTTAGTTTTTTGTATTATAATATCAATAAATTAATAAAAAAGGTCTTTATATGCTCATAAACCAAACCTTTGAAATCGATTCTTGTGATGATGTAGAACTAGGTATTAAAAGAACCAGTAAGCTTGAATACCGCATCAGTTATGATGATGAAAAAGAGATTAAAGCTATAGTTTTTATAATAGGAGGTTATGGAGCCAATGCAAATATATATTTTTTAGACTCTTATAGAAATTATATTGCTAAAAATTTTGATGTAGTGACAATAAATGTTTTTTATCATTGTTTTTGTCAAAGGCGTTCGGATGTTGAAAAGTATAGTGCTTTTACAATATTTACAAAAGATGATGTGTCAAATTTATCTCAGGTTTTATTGGAAATAGGTGTTAATATTAATGTTAATCTTGAGAACGCACAACAATGTTATGAATTACTTAATCAGAATATTACTACTTTAAAATCACAAGGAAAACTAGCACAAAATTATCAAGCGAAATTTACCTCAACTTTTGTCCCACCCAATGGAGACTATCAAAACTATGGCATTATGGCAGCTATTGATCATATCAATGCTTTAAAAGATCTAGTTAAACGTTTTCCAAAATTTGCAGATTTACCAAAAATTTATGGGGGGGGGTCTTATGGAGGATACCTATCTTTACTCATAGCAAAAATAGCTCCTTGGTATGTGGATGGTGTGATTGATAATTCGGGTTCGGCTGTTCCACCTTTGATTTATATTTTAGGAAGAGAAATGGAGGGTGGTTGTGATTATGTATTTAATGATCCAAATACTCTAATAGAATGTTTTCTAAAAACCCACTGGACACGTAAAGAAAATTCACCTTATTTTTTTAATAATGAAAATTATTTTATTAGAACATTGTTAAATAAAGATCATTTGATTTTACAAAGTCAAAAAAATAAAAATATCATTTATGTGAGTTATCATAGCAAAGAAGATCCTTTAACTCCAGCAAATTTTAAAGAACAAACCATGCAAATATTAAAAATTTTAGGATATGATGTAAGCTTAAATTTGATAGATGAAAATAAAATTGATGGAAAATTTATTAAAAATTTAGATCATGGTTGTGGTATACCTGATAAAGCCTTATTTAGAAAAGAACTTCCTTTAATGCTTGAAAAATTGCAAAAAAGAAAATGTTTAATGCAAGAAAATTCCATCTCTTATCCTTGTGGGAATAAAGTGTTTATATTTAAAGATGTGGGAGATAAATTTGAATTAGAGATAAAAGATTAAAACCTTAAAGGTTTTAATCAAGCTTTGCTAAATCGATTAAATCACTCACTTTTTGACAATTTTTCAAGTCCTCGGCTGTGATTTTTAAAGCAAAAAGATTTTTATAAAGTACCATCACAGATACAAAAGCCAAACTATCCCACTCGTCTATATCATCAAGTAGCATATCTTCATTTAAGTCTTCATCTCTATGCATAGCTTCTTTAAGCTCTTCTAAAAATTCAGTTTTTGTCATTATTTCTCCTTTGTGTAAATTAAAATATCTTTTGTGTATAAATCCTTGAAATTTAGCACCACACTTCCCCAGCTAAGCCCTGCACCAAAAGCACTTAAACTCGCTTTAAATTCTTTTGGAGTATCTAGTTCGCAAAGTAGAGCAGGTAGTGAACAAGCGCTTAAATTAGCGTATTTTTCCATGATGAAATTAGGAACTTTATCATCATTAAGTTTTAACTCTTCTTTAATACAATCAACCAAATACGCATTAGATTGATGAAAAAGATGAAAAGCAATGTCTTTTTCTTCTACCTTGGAAAATTCTAAAATTTCTTTAAAGCTTTTAGGTTCGCATTCTAAAGCCATATTAAAAATATTTGCTCCGTCCATGTAAAGATTTTCTAATTGTCTAAACTCCTCAGTTTGCATGAGCGAATCATCGTTAAAAATATCTGCTTTAGGTATTCTCATCGCACCTTTTGGAATGATGAGTTTATCAAAATGTCTTCCATCGCTTCCAAGTTCAAAAAAGGCTTCATTAAAATCCGTTTTTTCAATCAAAGTTGCACTTACTCCATCGCCAAAAATTGGGGCTAAATTCATATTTTTAGGATGGATGAATTTGCTTAAAGTATCCCCACAAACGAGCAAAATTTTACCTAAGCCACTTTGTATTAAAGAATGAGCGACAAATAAGCCGTATAAATACCCTGCACAAGCTTGCCCTAAATCAAAAGCTATGGTTTTAGAGCTTAAATTTAAAAGCTGATGTAAATAACAAGCCGTAGAAGGCATGAAAAAATCAGGACTTTGAGTTACTACGATGAGTGCGTCAAGGCTATTTTTATCTATATTTAAACCTTGTAAAAGTGTATTGGCTGCGTGTTTGCCAAGATCGCTTACACAAGTGTTTTCATCACAAATATAACGTGTTTTTAAACCTATGACTTTTTTCATTCTTTTAAGGATTTTGATATCGTTTGAAAAAACGCTTTCTAACTCATCATCAATGCAAATTTTATGTTCAGGTACGCTTACGCAAATACCTGAAATTTTAGCTTTATCAAATCTAGTTTTCATGGATTATAAGTCCTTTAAAATTTAAATTTTGAAATGAAACAAGGGCTGAGTTTTTTTCAATTTCTTTAGAAATTTGTTCTAAAAAGCTCAAAAATGGCATATTTCTTTCGCCTTTTTGATAGTAAAGCCTTGCATTATTGTTTTTAAGATCAAAGAAATGTAAAGCTAGTTCAAAGGCTTTAAAAAACATTCTAGTTTCAAGTTTTCTACCTAAAGCCCTACAAGAAATGCAAAGATCATCGATAAATAAATTTCCTTCTTTACAAGAAAAAACAAAAATAGCGATAATCCCACTATCGCTTAATTTATCACTCATACTCACACTTACAATGAGCTCTTTTTGCATGTGTTGTGCGACTTTTTCTTGATTTAAGCGTGTGTAATTAGCGATAAATTGATTGGTTTTGCCTAAAAGTTCGCTAATGCGAGGGATATTTTGCAGATCATTTTTGCTAAAATTTAAGCTGATTTCAAGATTTTGAAAATATTCTTCATCGCTTAAGCTTTTAAGCTCTTCTCTTAAAGCATTGGCTGCTATATCTTTGGCACGAATTTGATCTTCTTTGGTATTTGAAAGTTTTAAAAGATTAGGAAAAAGTTTGATTTTATAAAGTATATTTTCATCGCATAAAAGTGTTTTAACGCCTGTAAATTTGGTATTTTCAAGCTCGGCGATATTATCATCTATAAAAAGCATAGCGTTAGTATTTATATTAAATTTTTTAGCAATTTTTAAGATATTTTCACCCTTTGGCTCCCAATTGATCATTCTAGTATCAAAATCATCCCATTGTAAGATGAAATCTTTCCTTATTTCAAAAAGTTTTTTTGCGTCTTTTTCTTCATTTTTTGAAGCTAGGGCAAGTAAAAACCCTTGTTTTTTAAAAGTTTTAATTTTTTCTTGTAAGGTTTTGTGCAAAGGACTTAAATTAAGATTATCTATACCCTCTTCACCTAAAATTCCTTGATACAAGGTATTATCAAGATCAAGTACAAGAGCTTTAAGAGCGGGTTTTACGAATGCAGGGATGAGGCTAAGTCCTAAAATTTGTGCTAAAAAAATCAAGGCTTTATTATTAAGCTTAGAGCCTGTAAGTTCTTCTTTAGCTAGGTCTAAAATATCTTCTTCATCAAAATACTCTTTTATGAGTTTTTCTATGTTAAAAATTTCACAATTTAAAATTTTTTTATCTGTTTTAAATTCTCCTAAACTAAGAACTAAAATAGGGTTTTGTGAAATTTTTCTTAGTTCTAAAAGTCTTTCTTCCATAAAATTTTGCACATTATTTTTATAGCGGGTTAAATCTAGCCATAAAAGTTCTAAACTAGCTTCTTTAAAGTTATCAAAACTCAAGCTATCATCATAAGAGCTGAAATTAAACTCGGCTCTTAAATTGGCAAAATGTAAAAAAGGAGCAATGATACTTTGCACTCCTTCAAAAGCATGATTTCTATGGACATTAATAAGAAGATCTTGACTTTTGCCAAAGTCTAATTCTTTGGCGAATTTTATAAGCTCATTGCGTTTTAAATGGGGTGAAAAAAGATTCATTTTAGCTCCACAAGTTCGATTAAAAGCCTATTTGGCATCATGATAAAACAAAGTTTAGCAAAATAGCTTGCTTGCATAATAGGAACAATGCAAATGCCTCCTTGTTGTTCCAAAAGAATTAAATCTTGGGCGATGTTTTTACTTTCATAGGCTAAATGATACATTTTGGTATTATTTTTTAAATAGCTATCTAGTGGGCCTTTATCGTTTAAATTTTGCAAAAGTTCAAATCTATACTGTGGAAATGCTTCATTACAAGGAATGATAAATTCGCCTCTTACCCCTTGTTTTTCATCTATAAATTCTGATTCTTTATAAAAACCTAGTTTAAAAAAACATTCCCTTTCTTTTTCTAAATTTTTACAAGCCACACCTATATGATGAAGGGGTAAATTGAGTGTTGTATTAAGCATTTAAAACTACTGCCATAGTGATAGCATTTTTAAATTTCAATGCTTTTTCCAAACTATAATCATTTGCCATAAAACATTCATAAGCTTTAAATTTTAAGCCTGATTTTTCTATCAAATCTTTAACTTCATCAGGATGGGAAAATAAATAAATATGATCAATAGCAGGAGCATTGATAGGAATAGTTGCAAAAATTTCCCCTCCATCGCTAAGAAGCTCTTTAGATCTTTTAAGGAATTCAAGAGGTTTTTCTACGTGTTCTAGCACTTCTCCAATCACTATCAAATCAGCTTTTTTATCAAAATCATAAGTAAAAAAATCTTGACATAAAAAATCACATTTTGTAATCAATCCCCCTACTTGTTGTTTTACCATTTTTCGAGTAAGTTCGCAACTTGTTGGAGAGATATCAACTCCATAAAAGGCGGAAAATTTACCACTTTTAACTGCTCTTGCAAAATATTCTCCATGGCCAGGGCCTATTTCAAAATAAGTTGTTTTTGGAGTAAAATTTTTTAAATATTGCGAAAAATACTTTCTCACTTTAATATGAGCTATCCAAACAAAAGAAGAAAGAGCTAGGCCTATCATGTATTGTTTCATATAACTTTCATTAAAATAAACTTTATCCTTAACTTCATCAAAGCTAGAATAACGATAAGCCCCATTTTCTATGAAAAATTTTGTTTCTTCTAAAGTATCGTTAAGGATCAATAAATAACAATCGCATTGTTCTTTTATACTGATACCATCTTGAATATAATAAGAAATTAATTTATCAAATTCTTCTTCGTCTTCTTGTGGAAATTCAATTTTTTTAAGATATTTAGAATGGATAGGATTTTTTTGAGCGATGGCTTGAAATAATTTTTCAATATTTTCTTTCATTTTTCTGCCTTTAGGGTTTGAATTTTTTCTAGTAAAGCGCTTTGAGATTTTAAGAGACTTAAATCTTCTTTGTTAAATTTGATTTCAAATTCTTCTTCTAAACTCATGATGATATCAATATGAGCTAAAGAAGTCCAGTTCTTGCAGTTTTCCATGCTTAAATTTGTATTTTCATCTACTTTGGTTTCAAGTATATTTTCTAAAATTTCATAAAATTGTTTTTCCATTGTATACCACTTTCTTGAGAATGTTGAAAATTAATATATTGTATCATAATTTTCTATTAGAATTGTTTGGTTTATATCTAATTTTTTCCATAAAATTTCTATATATTCTTTAGCGTTGTAAATATTTATATGATCTCCTGCAAAATTGTTTTTTTTAAAATTTTTAGTATTATTAACAATATTGATAATGTTAATTAAATTGGGTTCAGAAGATATGTCAAGTTTTCTAACATAATAACTAATGGTTTTATTGTATGATATATTGTTTTCATCAATTAAAATTCCAGAGAAAATTTTATGATATCTGTAAAATACATTAAATTGTTCTTCTGCATAATGTGTTAGTGTGTGTCCTTGGCCTCCAAATGTCATATATTTTCCATTCTCTTTGGTTAAAACCTCATAAACACAATTTTCCCCAAAACAACTTGTTGTATCTTTTAAAAATAATTCTTCTTTTGCTCCTTTTATAGCAAAAGAAAATATAGGATCGTTTGTGCGTTTTACTCCTGTTTGTTTGCGAAAATATTCATTTAATACTCCCATTTTTGTTTTGGAATTTATTTTGTCATAAACTTCATTTTTGCAAAAACTATAAGTAAAGGTTGGCATGATCAAAGTGCCTTCTTTGCCTATAACTTCAAAAAAACAATCTAATATAGTCTGTAAAAATTCATTTCTAGAAAGCAAGGGAAAACCGAAATTAAAAAGTTCAGTATGCACACACAAGGTATCGCCTTTTTGTAGTCCTAGTTTGTAAAAAGTTTCTATGAAGTCGTAAGTGGAGTATTTTTTATTTTCAAATTCAAGTAAATATTTCATAAACTACCTTTAAATATTTTTCATAAAAGAAGCTTTTCATATATGGCAAATTTATCCTGCTTAAGGGCGTTGCCTATGGCTTTGACATATTCTTTAGCATCATAGCTTTCTAGAAAATCTCCTGCAAATTTTATGCTTTTGTAATACCTTGTTTGCCGCACGATTTCATTGATCTTATCAAGGCTGCATACATAGGCTTTTTCCAAGTCTCTTACATAATAATTTATCCTTTTTTCTCTTTTTTGTCCTAGCTCGTCAATCACCAAGCCCTTAAATTCCTTAAAATACCTGCAAAAGCTGGTATTTCTCTCTTCAGCATAATGCGTTAGGGCGTGTCCATAATTCAAGCCTAAAAGCATAAATTTCCCACCTTCCCTAGTTAAAATTTCATATACACTATCCTTTCCAAAACAGCTTGAGTTTTCTTTTAAAAAAATATCCGCTTTAGCACCCTTCACAGCAAAGGAAAAAATAGGGTCGCTAGTTCGCCTAACCCCCCCCCCGCTAGTTCTAAAAAATTCATTCAGCACTCCCACTTTGCCTTTAGAATGCACTTTATCATAAACTTCATTTTTGCAAAAACTATAAGTAAAGGTTGGCATTAGAAGAGTGCCTTCCTTGCCTAGCACTTTAAAAAAGCATTCAAGTAAGGTTTTTAAAAAATCATTTTTAGTAAGCAAAGCTTTGCCAAATTTCATAAGTTCTGTATGTACGCATAAAATATCACCCCTTTTTATACCTAGTTGATAAAAAGCATCTATTAAATCCTTATCGGAGTATTTTTTGCCATTGTGTTCTAAAAAATATTTCATTTTACCAGTCCATAAAATTTTATTTTTTCCAAAAGTTCTTTAAATTCATAAGCTTGCATATTTAAGATATTGGCTATATCGATGATATCATTCTCTCCATCACAGTAAGCTAGAAAATTACAAGCCAAAGGAATGTCATTGGCAGTGCTAAGGGTATGATATAGTCCTCTTTTGCCAAGATTGGGTTCGCATACTATGGTGTTTTCATATACAGCGTTGATTTCTAGATTTAAAATCATTTCTTGTATGCTTTGAAGTCCACCCATTAAACCTTTTTCAGAGATAAAATTGAGATCATCTTTACTAGTGTGGTATTGTTCGTATTCTAGGTATCTTGTGCGACATACTCCTACAATGCCAAGATTTACAAGCGGAGCATTGTATTGTCTTTCATCGCTTCCACGATCTAAAAAACTAAATGCTTTAAAATTTTCTTTATTTTTAAGCGTATGCAAGGCAACTTTATCACTTAGAGTGTTTTTTTTGGGTGTGTGTATGAGTGAGTAAGCATGATCATCGCCTAAGCAAGAAAGCACAAAGCCTGCTTTAACATGTTTTTTTAAATGCTCTAAATGTTTGCTAAGATAGACTATAGAGCCTATGGTTTCAGGAATGATGACAAAGCGGTAATTATACCTTCTTTTTTTTAAACTTAAAAGCCATTTTGCTAGGAAAATAGCCACCACAGGACCACTAAGCTCATTATTTGCCATAGAAGGATGACAAAGATAGGTTGAAATTAAAATTTCATCTTTTGAGTTTTGCGTACTAGGTAGGATAAAATCAGCATAATCCAAAACCCCATTTTCATCATGTTTCGCATTGATATAGACTTTGTATTTGCCTTTTTTGAGTTTTTTTCTTTCATTATGCGTGAGACAAAATCCCCAACGTCTTTTGTAATAACTCGTTACATAAGGAATAGCATCGGGCATTTCTTCTATGGAGTAAAGATGATTTTGAAGTTCTTCAAGTTCGATTTCTTTATCGATAGCTTCGCTATAATTTAGAAGGTGTAAATTATGCTTTTTAAAATCACAAATTTTTTCTCCTTCTGGAGTGATGATATAGGCTTCTTTGGCGTTCCATTCATCAGGGACTATCCAGTCAAAAACCTTTGTGCCACTTTTTATAGAGTGAAATTTGAGTATACCCCCCCCCAGAGTTTTATTTAAAATTTCTAAGCTAGCTCTAAAACCTTGCCCTGTGATGCTTCTAGGGATAGGAAAAAGTTCGCAAGCTAGTTCATACATAGCCTTTCCAGTTTGGCTAAAATCTTGGCTTCTAAAGTCCAGCTTATCCACAATATCCCTTTTTAACTTTTTCAAGAATGCTAAATAAAGTATCTTTTACAAATTTTGCATCTTTTAGATTCATTTCTTGATGACAAGGTATGCTAAGCTCGGCTTTGTAAAAATTATCCGCATTTTGGAGTCTGATTTCTCCTAAGAGTTTTTTATAAAAACTAAACTCATAAGTTGGTTTATAATGTACCTGTACGCCAATTCCTGCATGAAGTAAGCTTTCAAAAAGTTCTTCTTTTTGACAATAAAATTCAGGAAAAAGCAAGATAGGGTATAAATGTCTTGAGCTTTTTTTATAATTTTTGATTTTTATCGTGGAAAAATAAGGATTTTTTTCAAATTCTTTATCGTAAAAACTTGCGATTTCTTCTCTTTTTTCAAGATTGTGATCGAGTTTTTTAAGCTGGTTTATCCCTAAAGCACAAGCAACATCGCTTAAGCGGTAATTATAGCCAAGTTCTACCATATCGCTATCCCAAAGCCTTTTTTTAATTATACCATGGCTTCTTAAAAGCTTGATTTTAGCGATAAGCTCTTCATTATCACTTACCACAGCCCCGCCTTCAAAAGTAGTGATAGGTTTAACAGGATGAAAAGAAAAGATAGAAAGATCGGCTTTTTTTCCTACTTTTTCACTTTTATATAAGGCACCTAAAGCATGGCTTGCATCATCGATTAAAGGGATATTGTATTTTTTAGCAAGGCTTGAAATTTCATCTATTTCAACGCTATTTCCCCCAAAATCCACCACGCTAATAGCTCCTATATTTTTACTATCTTTTAAAAGTCTTGCTTCTAGTTTTTTTTCATCAATATTGCCATCGTTTTTAATGTCGATAAATTCTACCTTAGCTCCAGCTATTAAGGCCGCATTAGCCGTAGCAGCGAAGGTTAAAGGAGTGGTTAAAACGATTTTTTCTTTGATACCTAGTGCTGTATAGGCAAGATGAAGGGCTGAAGTGGCTGAGTTTAATACACAAGCGTGTTTTACGCCCACATATTCACAAAGGGCTTCTTCAAATTCATCCACCTTTTTACCCCCTGTTAAAATTTCATCTTTTAAAGCTTTTGTAAGTGCATCTATATCGCTTTGATCGATGTTTTGATGAGAATAAGTAAGCATTTAAAAACCTTCGGTGTGATCGATGATTTCTAAAAGTTCTTTTTCGCTTGCCCATAAAGGATTATTATCCGAACTATAAGAAAAACCATCTTTTACCTTTTGTCCTTTTTCGCCTAGGGCATTGATACTAAAGTCATTATCTTTATCTACAAGTTTAATGCTAGGGCTTATGGCATAGTAGTTTTCAAATTCATAGGTTAAATGACTATCATCACTTGAAATCATGATTTCATGTAGTTTTTCTCCTGCTCTTATGCCTATGATTTTATGACTTAAATGAGGAGCTAAAGCATGAGCTAGATCGGTGATTTTCATCGAAGGAATTTTAGGGATGAAAATTTCTCCTCCGTGCATTCTTTCAAAATTGCTCAGTACAAATTTCACTCCATCTTCAAGGCTGATCCAAAAACGAGTCATTCTTGCATCGGTGATAGGAAGTTCTTTAGCTCCTTCGCTGATGAGTTTTTTAAAGAAAGGTACTACCGATCCTCTTGAACCTACAACATTGCCATATCTTGTAACACCAAAGCGTGTTTGTTTGTTGCCTGCTATATTGTTTGCAGCGACAAAAAGCTTGTCGCTTGCAAGTTTGGTTGCGCCGTATAAATTTACAGGATTGCAAGCCTTGTCTGTGCTAAGAGCGATACATTTTTTAACCCCATTTTCAAAACAAGCGTCGATGACATTTTGCGCACCGTGGATGTTTGTTTTTATACATTCCATAGGGTTATATTCAGCAATAGGTACATGCTTCATTGCAGCAGCATGTATAACAAAATCCACATCACGCATAGCAGCACTTAAACGCTCTTTATCTCTTACATCTCCTATGAAATAACGCATACAAGGAGCATTAAAAACGCTTGCCATTTCAAATTGTTTGAGCTCATCACGAGAATAAATGATAATCTTATTAGGTTTATAGTTTTCTAGCAAAACCTTAGTATAAGTTTTTCCAAAAGATCCTGTTCCGCCCGTGATTAAGATATTTTTTTTGTTAAACATTTTGCCTTCCTTTGCTTAAGTTTTTTAAAATTAAAGCAATAAGTGTTCCTATTTTAAAATTCTTGGCAAGGTTATGCCAGTTTGGGCTTGATACTTGCCTTTTTTATCTTTATAAGTGGTGTCACATTTTTCATCGCCTTGCAAAAACAACACTTGCGCTATACCTTCATTGGCATAAATTTTTGCAGGTAAAGGCGTAGTATTTGAAATTTCTATAGTGATATGTCCTTCAAAACCTGGTTCAAAAGGGGTAACATTGACGATGATGCCACATCTTGCATAAGTGCTTTTGCCAAGACAAATAGCTAAGACATTATCAGGCATTTTAAAATACTCTATAGTTCTGGCTAGGGCAAAAGAATTTGCAGGAACTATACATACATCGCCTTCAAAATCTACTACATTTTCTTCTACGAAATTTTTTGGATCCACTACAGTTGAATTAACATTAGTAAAAATTTTAAACTCACGCCCTACGCGTATATCATAACCATAGCTTGAAAGTCCATAGCTTACGACACCTTTGCCTATATTTGCTTCGCAAAATGGTTCGATCATCTTGTGTTCTAATGCCATTTTTCTTATCCAATTATCCGCTTTTAAGCCCATTTTTAACCTTTTTAATATTTGTAATTGTTTGTAAGGATTATAACCTAAAAAATCTATATTTTTTATGATTTTTTTCTTTTTTAAAGTTAAATTTCAAGTTTTTTTATATAATACAAGGTTAAGTTCTTAAATTTTGTAGGAGAATTTTATGACAAAAGAAGAAATTAAAGAGTTAGTAAACCTTTTTGCTGAAGCAAATATTAGTAAAATTAAGATCAAAGAACAAGATGGTTTTGAAATAGAACTTGAAAGAGATATGTGCTGCGATGTTCCAGTCCCTGTTTGTCCTCCAGTTCCAGCTCCACAACCTATCAATGTAAGCGTTGTAAACGAAGCTCAACCTAGTCAAAGTGCAAAATCAAACAAACCAAGTATAAACAGCCCTATGGTAGGAACTTTCTATCAAGCTCCAAGTCCAGGTGCAGCACCTTTTGTAAAAGTAGGCAGTACGGTTAAAAAAGGCGATACTATAGCTATTATCGAAGCGATGAAAATCATGAATGAAATTGAAGCGGAATTTGATTGTAGGATCGCTGAAATTTTAGTTGCTGATGGTCAGCCTGTAGAATTTGGAATGCCTTTATTTGCGGTGGAGAAATTATAAAATGGAAATTAAAAGCATATTAATTGCTAATCGTGGAGAAATAGCACTGCGTGCTTTAAGAACGATTAAAGAAATGGGTAAAAAAGCAATTTGTGTGTACTCTGAAGCAGATAAAGATGCTTTGTATTTAAAATACGCTGATGCAAGCATTTGTATAGGCAAAGCAAGAAGTTCTGAAAGCTATTTAAATATCCCAGCTATTATTACAGCAGCTGAAATTGCTGAAGCAGATGCGATTTTTCCAGGATATGGATTTTTAAGTGAAAATCAAAATTTTGTTGAAATTTGTGCAAAACATAACATCAAATTTATAGGTCCTTCTGTGGAAGCTATGAATTTAATGAGTGATAAATCAAAAGCAAAACAAGTCATGCAAAGAGCAGGCGTACCTGTGATCCCAGGAAGCGATGGAGCTTTGGCAGGAGCTGAAGCAGCTAAAAAACTTGCCAAAGAAATAGGTTATCCTGTGATTTTAAAAGCAGCTGCAGGTGGTGGTGGTCGTGGTATGCGTGTGGTTGAAAATGAAAAAGATCTTGAAAAAGCGTATTGGTCGGCTGAAAGCGAGGCTATGACAGCATTTGGCGATGGAACTATGTATATGGAAAAATACATACAAAATCCACGCCATATAGAAGTGCAGGTTATAGGAGATAGTTTTGGCAATGTGATTCATGTGGGCGAAAGAGATTGTTCTATGCAAAGACGCCATCAAAAACTTATAGAAGAATCCCCTGCGATTTTGCTTGATGAAAAAACACGCACTAGACTTCATGAAACTGCTATTAAGGCAGCTAAAGCTATAGGATATGAAGGTGCGGGAACTTTTGAGTTTTTGGTAGATAAAAATTTGGATTTTTATTTTATAGAAATGAATACGCGTTTGCAAGTTGAACACTGTGTAAGTGAAATGGTAAGTGGGATTGATATCATAGAACAAATGATTAAAGTAGCAGAAGGTTATGCTTTACCATCTCAAGAAAGTATTAAGCTTAATGGGCATTCTATAGAATGTAGAATCACAGCTGAAGATTCTAAAACCTTCTTGCCAAGTCCAGGTAAGATTACTAAATACATTCCACCCGCAGGACGCAATGTAAGAATGGAAAGTCATTGTTATCAAGATTACAGTGTGCCTCCTTATTATGATTCTATGATAGGCAAACTTGTAGTTTGGGCAGAAGATCGCAATAAAGCTATTGCAAAAATGAAAGTAGCTTTAGATGAGTTGCTTATAAGTGGGATAAAAACAACCAAAGATTTTCATCTTTCTATGATGGAAAATTCTGATTTTATTAATAATAATTACGATACAAATTATCTTGCAAGACATTAAAATTTCCCTATTAAAGGGAAATTTTAATTGTAATTTTTATCTTAAATATTCTATATTGATTTTAGAGCGGAGTTTATCAAAATAATCTTGTATAAAATTTTGTCTTTGTTCACTTACGTAAGCGTTTAAAACTTCATTTTTAACTTGTTCGTATTCAGGAGTTTGCGCCCCATCTTTGCTTTTAACTTCATAGAGTTCATAGCCATTTTTTCCATTTAAAACAGGGGAAAAGCCTCCAACAGGAATTTGCGATAAAAGCCCTAAAAGTCTTGGATCGGCATTACTTGTATTTAAAGATGCATTTTGTGGTTTAAGGATTGTTTTTTTTGTATTTTTGATATTTTCTAAAGTTTGAGGATTGTTTGATAGATAAATATTTACATTAATTTGTGTATAAAAAGTGAATTTATCTTTATTTTGTTCAAAAAATTTTTTTGCTCCATCATCACTAAAATCAGTTTTTGCCATACTTGCGATTTTTTCATAAAGCTTTCTTTTTTCTAAATCTTTTTTAAAATTTGCACGAAATTGTTCATAGCTTTGATTTTTGGATTTTAAATTTGCTTTGAAAGCATTTAAAGTGGTTTTGTTTTGAGCAAGCATTTTATTTATAGCATCATCAAGCTCTAGATCATTGACTACAATACCTAGTTGTTTCATTTGTGAAATTTCCATTTTTTCATTGATGAGTACGCCTAAAGCTTTATTTCTATCAATTTTAAGTGCTTTCATAGTTTGATCTATATCATAAGTTGTAATAGGCTCTTTGCCTACAACTACAGCTATAGCATTAATGGTATTTGCACTAGCTAAACTTGCAAAAAATGCAAAACTTAATAAAATTTTTTTCATTTCAAACCTTTATTTAAGTATAAATATCGCATTATATCAATAAAAATTTAAGAAAAGGCAAAAAATGCACGAAAAACTTACAACGCGTTTTGCTCCAAGCCCAACAGGGTATTTGCACATAGGTGGACTTAGAACAGCTCTTTATAATTATTTATACGCTAGAAAAAATGGTGGAAATTTTTTACTTCGTATTGAAGATACGGATTTAAAAAGAAATTCCAAAGAAGCTACTAAAGCAATTATCGAAGCTTTTAAATGGTGTGGTTTAGAACATGATGGAGAAGTAACTTACCAATCAGAGCGTTTTGATCTTTATAAAGAATATGTCAAAAAGCTTTTAGATGAAGGTAAAGCGTATTATTGTTATATGAGTAAAGAAGAATTAGAAGAATTGCGCGCCAAGCAAGAAGCCGCCAAAGAGCGCCCAAGATATGATGGAAGATATAGAGAATTTAAAGGCACGCCACCTCAGGGTATAGAACCTGTTGTGCGTATTAAAGCACCTCAAAGCGGCGAGATTGTTTTTGAAGATGGGGTTAAAGGCGAGGTAAAATTTAAAGCAGAGGATATAATGGATGATTTTATCATTGCAAGAAGTGATGGAACTCCAACTTATAATTTTACTGTTGTTATTGATGATGCTTTAATGGGGGTAAGTGATGTGATTCGTGGGGATGATCATCTTTCAAATACTCCTAAACAAATTGTGCTTTATGAGGCATTGGGTTTTAAAATTCCTAAATTTTTTCATGTGGCTATGATACATGGAGAAGATGGTAAAAAGCTTTCAAAAAGACATGGGGCAACTGATGTTATGAAATACAAGGAAATGGGAATTTTACCTCAAGCTTTGCTTAATTTTCTTGTGCGTTTAGGTTGGAGTCACGGTGATGATGAAGTGTTTTCACTAGAAGATTTGAAAAAACTTTTTGATCCTTATCATATCAATAAAAGCGCATCTTGTTATAATGCTAAAAAGCTTGAATGGTTGAATGCTCATTATATTAAAACTTTGCCTTTTGAAGAGATTAACCGTCAGCTTAAAGATCTTGGCTTTGATTTATCTGTTTATGAAAAGGCAGGATTTTTACTTGATTTATTAAGAGAGCGTGCAAAAACCTTGCATGATATTATCAATGGTGCAAAAAGCATAGTTAATACGCCGCAAAATTATGATGAAAATGCAGTGCAAAAATTTGTTAACGAAAATAATTTAGAATTGCTCCAAGCATTTGCTAATACACTTAAAGATCAAAAAACTGGTAAAGATTTTGAAGATTTTACAAATGATTTTTTAGAAAAAAAGGAAGCAAAGTTAAAAGATTTGGCTCAGCCTATACGCATAGCTTTAACAGGGAGTGCGGTAAGTCCTAGTATTTTTGAAGTATTAGAATTTTTAGGGATTGATGAGTGTAAAAAAAGAATAGAAAATTTTTTAAAAGTTAGAGGAAAATAAAATGAATTTAAAAGAAGAAGCTTTAAAATACCATTTAGGTGGGAAAATTGATATTGTGCCAAGTAAGCCAATGGCTACAAGTTATGATCTATCTTTGGCGTATAGCCCAGGAGTTGCAGAACCTTGCCTTGAAATCGCTAAAGATAATGAGCTTGCTTATACTTATACAAATAAGGCTAATTTAGTAGCTATAGTAAGCGATGGTTCTGCTGTTTTAGGACTTGGAAACATAGGAGCACAGGCTTCAAAACCTGTTATGGAGGGTAAGGCTTGTTTGTTTAAAAAATTTGCCAATGTCAATGCTTATGATATAGAAATTAATGTTCATAGTATAGAAGAGATTGTAAATTTTTGCAAGGCTTTGGCTCCGACTGTGGGCGGGATAAATTTAGAAGATATAGCTGCTCCAAAATGTTTTGAAATCGAAGCAGCTTTGCAAGATTTAGGAATTCCTGTAATGCATGATGATCAGCACGGAACAGCTATTATTTCAACTGCAGGACTTATGAACGCTATGGAAATAAGCGGTAAAAAATTTAAAGACATTAAAGTGGTTGTAAGTGGCGCAGGTGCCGCAGGTATAGCAAGTGCTAAGATGTATAGAAATTTAGGGGTTGAAAATATTATTTTAGTAGATAGTAAAGGAGTGATTTCTAAAGATAGAAATGATTTAACTCCTCAAAAGCTTGAATTTGCTGTTGATTCTAAGGAAAAGACTTTAAAAGAAGTTTTAAAAGGAGCTGATGTTTTCCTAGGGCTTAGTGCGCCAAAAATTCTTGATGATGAAATGGTTTTAAGCATGGCAAAAGATCCTGTGATTTTTGCTTTGGCAAATCCTATTCCTGAAGTGATGCCTGAAGATGTAGCTAGACTTAGAAAAGATGCGATTGTAGGAACAGGAAGAAGTGATTATCCAAATCAAATCAATAATGTTTTAGGTTTCCCTTTTATTTTCCGTGGGGCTTTAGATGTGCGTGCAAGTAAAATCACTGAAAATATGAAAGTAGCTGCTGCTAAAGCATTAGCAGATCTTGCAAAACTTCCTGTAAGCGATGCGGTTAAAAAAGCTTATAATTTAAGCACTTTAGAATTTGGAAGAGATTATGTTATACCAAAACCTTTTGATGAAAGAGTAAAAGCTGCAGTAAGTACAGCTGTAGCAGCAGCTGCGGTAAAAGATGGTGTAGCTAAGGTGAAAAATTTTGATGAGAAAGCTTATTTTGAAAGCTTAAAATGAAAAATATTCATTGTATCAATCATCCATTGATCGAACATAAATTAGGAATTTTAAGGGCTAAAGAGACAAAGCCCTTTCAATTTCGTATGTTAATCGATGAAATTTCATCTTTTTTGCTTTTTGAAGCGAGTAAAGATTTTTCTTTAAAAGAAATTGAAATTTCAACACCTATACAAAAAACTACAGTAAAAAAACTTGATGAAAAAATTATGATTTGTCCTATTTTAAGAGCTGCATTAGGAATGCTTGAAAGTGTTTTTAAGATGATTCCTGATGCAAGTGTTGGATTTTTGGGATTTGTAAGAAATGAAGAAACTTTAAAGGCGGATTTTTATTTTCAAAAACTTCCCAAAGATGCAAAAAAACGCACCGCTATTGTCATAGATCCTATGTTTGCTACAGGTGGGACTGCTATAGAGGCTTGTAATTTTTTAAAAAGCCAAGGAGTTAAAAAAATAAAATTTATATCCATACTTGCTGCTCCACAAGGTTTGAAAAAATTTAGCCAAATGCATGATGATGTAGAAGTTTTTGTGGCTTGTATTGATGAAGGTTTAAATGAAAAAGGTTATATTATCCCAGGGCTTGGAGATGCAGGAGATAGAGTGTTTAACACTCTTTAAAAGAGATGATTTTTGGAAAAATTGATTATATTAATCTTTTACCTTTACATATATATCTTAAGAAATATCCCTTGCCTAATGGTTATAAAGCAAATATGGAGTATAAAAAAGGAGTTCCAAGTAAGCTAAATAAAGATTTATTTTATAGAAGAATTGATGCAGCTATCATTTCAAGCATAGAAAGTGCTAGAAAAAAATATAAAAATTTAGATTTGGGTATTTGTGCTAATAAAAGAGTTTTAAGTGTATTAGTAGAAAAAAATACATCAAATGCCAAAGATCCAAGTTCAGCAACTTCAAACGCTTTAGCTAAAGTATTAAAACAAGATGGAAAAGTAATTATAGGTGATAAGGCTTTAAAGCTTTATCTAAAAGATCCTTCTAAATATATCGATTTATGTGCAAAATGGCACGAAAAAACAGGATTGCCTTTTGTTTTTGCTAGATTTTCTTGTGTGCAAAAAAAAGCTTTATATAAACAAATTTTGAAAAAATTTCCAAAAACAAAGATTAAAATTCCTTATTATATACTGCAAAATTATGCCAAAACAAGGGATTTAGATATAAAAGATGTTAGATATTATTTAGATGAAGTTATATATCATAAAATTTCTACCAAAGAAAAAACAGCCTTAAAGCGTTTTGTAAAGGCTTGCAAGGCTTTAAATCTTGCTTAGTGTTCAAATTCTCTAAGTTCTTTAACTGTTCCAAGGAGTATTACAACATCTCCACTATAAACTGTCGTGGTTTCTAAATCAGGTAGTATTTCCCAGTCGCTATTTAATTTTTTATAAGAAATCACTTTCATATTTTGTGCTACATGTTTTAAAGAATTTCCTGCTAATTTTTCATCTATATTGATCTTAATAGCTCGTATAGTATTTGCTGAAAGATCAAAAACTTCATAATCAGCATCTTTAGTTAAAAATTCTTTTACTAGTCTTTTAGCACTTTCTTTTTCAGGATAAATAACCTTTGTTGCGCCTAACTTAGAAAGAATTTGACCATGGATATTAGAGGTTGCTTTAGCAATGATATTTTTAACACCTATATCTTTAAGCGCCATAAGAGTAAGGATTGATTTTTCAACATTTTCTCCTATGCTAACAATAACAACTTCAACATCATGAAAGCCTGCTTCTTTTAGGGCTGAAATATTTGTAGAATCTAAAATATAAGCATAGCTTGGAGGATTTTGTATACTTTTTAAAGCTTCCTCATCTTTATCCGCAACGATAACAGTATGACCTCCAGCAATGAGTTCATCTGCTACAACTGAGCCAAATTTTCCAAGTCCTATGATTCCATAATTAAGATTTTTCACGATTTTACCTTTATAAATTAACCTTTCCTTCAGGGAATTTTAAATGAATAGCTTTGTCTTGTTTGAATACCGAGAGTAAAAAAGCAAAAACACCTATCCTACCACTTAGCATCATAATGATGATAATCACCTTGCTAGGATCACTAAACAAAGCGCATAAAGATAAAGTTCCACCATTTCCTACTGAAATTCCTACGGTTGCAAAAGCCGAAGAAGTTTCAAAAAGCAAGGCTATAAAATCAAATTTTGACTCTAGCAAGGAAAGCAAAATAACAGCTATTACTATATAAACAGCCGAACCTACAGCTATAATAAAAGCTTTAGATATAGTTTCTCTTGGAATTTCATGTCCAAAAATTCTAACTCTTCCATCGCGGATACTCCAATAAGCATAGAGTAATAAAACCATTACAGTTGTTACTTTCATACCCCCAGCTGTTCCACCTGGTGCACCACCAATAACCATAAACAATGATCCAAAAAATAAGCTTGCATCATGTAAATGTCCCATATCTAAGGTGTTAAATCCTGCTGTGCGGTAATTAATAGCAATAAAATATGAGCTTAAAATTTTATCAAAAAATGAAAAATGTCCTATAGTTTGAGGATTTGAGTATTCAAAAGCAAAAATAATAAGCGTTGAAGAGAAAATAAGAAAAATACTTGCAACAACAACCATTTTTGTATGTAGGCTTAAATTTTGCAATTTTTTTCTTTGAAAAAAGTATAATTCAACCAAAACAAAATATCCAAGCCCTCCAATAATAATCAAAGAAGTGATAATAAGATTAATTGCTATATCATGTTTATAAGCTATAAGTCCATGTTCAAATATAGTAAATCCAGAATTATTAAAAGCGCTAATAGAATGAAAAATTCCAAACCATAAAGCTTTCTTAAAATTCATTTCAAGGGCAAAACGCATGGTAAGAAGTATAGCACCTATCAATTCTATAGTAAAAATGAACAGCAAAACCTTTTTAAAAAATTTAAATAAACCATCCATTGATGGATAAAATAAAGACTCTTTTAGTAAATTTCTTGCACTAAAACCAACTTTTTTGCGTATGAGTATATAAACAAATAAACCTATACCCATATATCCTAAACCGCCAATTTGCACCAAAGCTAAGATAATAATTTGCCCTGCTAAGGTAAAATCAACCGCAGTGTTCTTAACTACTAATCCTGTCATACTAACAGCAGATGTGCTTGTAAAAAAGGCATCTAAAAAATCAATAGGAGTTGTATGTGCCCAGCTTGAATGTAGCAATAAAGCCCCAAACAATGCAATAATAATATAACCAGCTAGTAAAATTTTAAAAGTTCGTCTATCTAGTCCAAATTGTTTCAAAAAATTTCCATTTGATAATGATCTAAAGCGGGTATTCTATCTTATTAAAACTTTAAGGGAAATAAAATTTTATTTTTGTATTTAAACTTAAATTAAAGAAAAAAAGATACAATTACATTTTTACTTTATCAAATCATTGTGGTTGGATAGCTCAGTCGGTAGAGCAGCAGACTGAAAATCTGCGTGTCGGCAGTTCGATTCTGCCTCTAACCACCACTTTATCTTTCAAAAAATCACATCACATACTTTTTTATATAAGATTGAAATATTTAAAGAACTAAAAATTATTATTTTAAAGAGAGAGTCTATAACTTATAGTAGAATGGTGGATTTAGCAGGACTCGAACCTGCGACCAACCGGTTATGAGCCGGTTGCTCTAACCAACTGAGCTATAAATCCGCCTAAGTTGAATTAAAAGATAAAATTATATCTTATTAATGCTTAAAAATATTTTATTTAGCCTTTATATCCGTCCAAAAATATCTAAAAGTGATTAAATGCTGTAAAATTCCAAAAAAAATCATAAAAATAGTAAAAGAACTTCCACCATAACTAAAAAAAGGCAAAGGGATCCCAACTACTGGTGCAAAACCTATAGTCATTGAGATATTTACTGCCGCATAAATAAAAATAAATAATGCAACACAATTAATAGCCACTCTAGCAAAATAATCATCTTTAAGCTTATAATTTAAACTAAGTAGATGAAAAATAAGTAAAATATAAAATATAATTAATGTCAATCCCCCAATAAATCCAAATCTTTCTATCATGTAAGCGAAAATAAAATCACTAGTTGAAATAGGTAAAAATTTAAAATGAGTTTGCGTAGCTTCATCTTGAGATTTTCCGGTTAAACCACCATTTCCAATAGCTATCATTGATTGGGCTACTTGATAACTTGGTTTTTCTGAAATAAAATCATGAATTCTTTGCTTTTGGTAGGGTTTTAAAAGATGTGTATAAATAATAGGAGAGCTAACACTTATAGCTATAACAATACTTAACCAAATTTTATAATGAACTCCCATGATAAAAAGCACTCCAAAACCAACAAGTAGTAAAACCATAGCACTTCCTAAATCAGGTTCTTTTGCAATTAGCAAAAAAGGCAAGATGATGTAAAAGCTAAGTTTGATGAATTGTTTAAGTTTGTATCCATTTTTTGGAGGAGGATTTTGATAAATAAGATAGGCAAGCATTAAAATAAAACTAGGTTTAAAAATTTCAGAAGGTTGTATAGTAAAGTGAGTAAAAGGAATTTCAAGCCATCTTTTAGCACCTAATTTTTCAACCCCAAAAATATCTACGCTTAGCAATAAAAAAATATTAATCCAATAAGCAACAGGAATAATCCAAATAAATTTCCTTATGGGAAAGAAGAAAAAAACCATAAAAGCAAACAATCCCACACAGGCATAAACAAACTGTTTTTCTGCTAAAAAAGGATTAGCTTCAAAGATTAAGAAAAATGAAATAAGAATTATGGGTAAAAATAAAATGGGTTGCATATAGTCAAAATGAGTTAAAATTCTTCTATCTAATCTAAACAAAATTTGCCTTCAGTTGGTAATATAAAGCTATAATTATAAACTAAAATTTTAAATTTATCAAAACCTCTAAGGAAAAAATGCAAACTTTTTTAGTAGATGAAAATTCAAGGCTTGATGTGTTTTTGGCTAAAAAATTAAACCAAAGTCGCAATCAAGTTGCTTTACTTATAGAAAAAGATTGCGTACAGGTTAATGATAAAATTCAAGATAAAAATTCATTTAAGCTTAAAAATGGTGATATTATTTCTATTGCAAGTTTAAAGCCTTGTGATGAGATAAAACCCCAGTTTGAAGTGGATTTTGATATTGATGTGTTATACGAAGATGAAGACTTGCTTGTTTTAAATAAACCTTCAAATTTAGTCGTTCATGGAGCAAGTAGCGTTAAAAATGCCACTTTGGTGGATTGGTTAATAGAAAAAAAATATACTTTATCAAATTTAGGAGGAGAGATAAGAGCTGGTCTTGTCCATAGATTAGATAAAGATACAAGCGGAGCTATACTGATAGCGAAAAATAACTTTACCCATCAAAAATTAAGCGAACAGCTTGCAGATAAAAGCATGGGAAGAATTTACCTTGCGTTAATTGATTTGCCACTAAAAGAAGATAAAATTATAGTAGAAAAATTTTTAATGCGTTCGCCTTCTAATGCTATTAAAAAAATAGCCATAGATAAGGAAAATAAATTCAGTAAAAACGCAAAATCAGCTTTTATAAATGTAGTAAAAACTGAAAATTTAACTTTGATGGCTGCTAAGCTTTTTACAGGAAGAACTCATCAAATTAGAGCGCATTTGGCTAGTTTAAATCGCCATATTTTAGGTGATAGTTTATATGGTTATAAGGGTAAGTATGATTGTAGGATAATGTTGCATGCTTATTTTTTGTATTTTATCCATCCAAAAACCAAAGAGCAAATTTTTGTTAAAGCACCTTTGATGGAAGATTTTAAAAATATTATGTTTAAACAAATTAATTTAGGAGAGAATGATGAAAAGATTTCGCTTGAGTTTTTACTTGAGTTTTTTAACTCTTTTGCTTAGCGCTTGTAGTGTTTCGCAAATGAATTCGCTAGCTTCAAGTAAAGAGCCTGCTGTAAATGAAAGCTTGCCAAAGGTTGAAAGTTTAAAAAGTCTTAGTGATATGAGTAATATTGCTTTTGAATGGGAGCCTTTATATAATGAAAATATTAAAGGATTTTATTTGTATCGTTCTAGTGATGAAAATCCTGATTTTAAACTTGTAGGCACTATTAAAGATAAGTTTCAAACTCATTATGTAGATACTAAATTAGAGCCTGGTACTAAGTATCGTTATATGATGAAAAGCTTTAATGAGCAAGGACAAATTTCAGAAGATGGCAAGGTTATAGAAGTGAGCACAGCTCCAAGGCTTGAAGCTGTTCCTTTTGTTCAAGCTGTGACTAATTTGCCTAATCGTATTAAACTTATTTGGCGTCCGCATCCTGATTTTAGGGTTGATTCTTATATTATTGAAAGAACCAAAGGTGATGATAAAGAATTTAAAAAAATTGCAGAAGTAAAAAATCGTTTAAACGCTGAATACATTGATAGTGATTTAAAACCTAATGAAAATTCAAGTTATAGAATTATTGCTGTGAGTTTTAATGGGATAAAGAGTGAGCCAAGTCAAGTTGTAAGTTCTACAAGCAAGGCTTTACCTCCTCAAGTTGAGCATTTAAGTGCTAGCACAGATGGTTCTAATAAAATCATTTTAACTTGGGATGCTCCTACATATGAAGATTTTTCTTATTATAAAGTTTATTCTACGAGCTCAAGTTTCCTTCCTTTTAGTGTTTTAGCAAAGACTGATAAAAATTCTTATGAGGATATAGTAGAAGGAGCAGGTAAAAGCAAGTATTATAAAGTAACAATGGTGGATAAAGATGGTCTTGAAAGTCCTATGCCAAAAGATGGTGTAGAAGGTAAAACTTTAGGTAATCCTTTGGCTCCTAGTATTATTTTGGCTCAAAGTACAAGCGAAGGGATAAATTTAGAATGGAGTGATAATGATACTAGAGCTGTTGAGTATGAAGTAAGACGCTATGGCGGGGAGCAAAATGCAGTTTTTAAAGGCATTAAAGAAAAGCGATTAAAAGATGTAAAAGCTTTACCAGGGGTGGAATATAGTTATGAAGTTATTGCTATTGATTCAGCCGGGCTTCGTTCAGAACCTTCAAGCAAAGTTAAGGCGGCTCAGTAGTGCCAAATTTTAAAAGCAAAAAGATCAAAGAAATAAATCTGCCTTATAGCAAGGATGATGTTGAATTTCTTTGGCTTGCTAAGAATGATAATGTTAGTCTTATTTATACAAAGGTTCAAGAAGAGAGTTTTTTTCTGCAGATTAAAAAAGCACAAAATGGTTTTGTGATTAAAGGCGATAAACATACAAAACCTTCTAAAATAGGTTATTTGCAAAAGGCTTTAAAAATCTTTAAAGAAGGTTTTTGTGAGGATATTGTCAATGAAGCTTTTGGACTTAAAAGCAATGCTTTAATTGAAAAAACACCATTTATTGTTGATAATTTTGATGAGCTTTTATCTAGACTTCAGGGTAAAATTTATATAGAAATAGGCTTTGGATCAGGAAGACATTTGCTTTATCAAGCAAAAGAAAATCTAAATGTTTTAATTTTAGGGGTGGAAATTTACAATCCAGCTTTAACTCAAGTAGCTAAACTTGCTAAAGCACAAAATGTAAATAATATTTTGCTAATCCAAAGTGATGCGAGATTGTTATTGAGTGTATTAAAATCAAAATCAGTTGAAAAGATTTTTCTACATTTTCCTGTTCCTTGGGACAAAAAGCCTCATAGGCGAGTTATTGGGAAAGATTTTTGCAAAGAATGTGCCAGGGTTTTAACCCAAAATGGTCGTTTTGAGCTTAGAACAGATAGTTTTGAGTATTTTAATTTTACTCTAGAACAATTTTTGACTTTTCCTGCTCCAAAATTTAGTCTTAGAAAAAATGAAAATTTAGAAATTTCAAGCAAATATGAAGATAGATGGAAAAAGCAAGAAAAAAATATATATGATCTTTGGGTGTGGAATTTTAACCAAGAATGTAAAAACTATGAGTTAAATGAATTTAATCTCTCATCGGTTGAATTTTCTAAAGAGGATTTAAAAAAAATAGAGCAGAACTTTAAAAATATTACTATAAAAAAAGATGATTTTTTCTTGCATTTTGAAAGCATCTATAAACAAGATGAGAATTTGCTTTTAAAGGTTGCTTTTGGAGCTTTTAATAAGCCTGAACATTGTTATTTGCATCTTGATAAAACGATTGATTTTGTTTTTAAAGAACCATTTAAAATTCAAGAAAATATTAAAGCGATAAATGAATTAAAAGAAATTTTAAAAGTTCAGTTTAAAATATAATTTTTCTTGAAAATTAAGCAAAAATAAAGCATAATTTAAAAATTTAAAAAGGGAAATTAAGGAAAAAGGATGCCTAATTTAATCCAAGCAAATAAACTTACTTTAGGTTATGATGAATTAGTTATTAAAGAAGCGAGTTTTGCTTTTAAGGATGATGATTTTGTTTTTATTACGGGTAAAAGTGGGAGTGGTAAGAGTACGCTTTTAAAGTCTTTTTATGGAGATTTAGAACCTATTTCTGGTAAGCTTGAAGTATGTGGATCTTTGATGAATAAAATTGGAAATTTAGAACTTTTAAAATTGCGTCAAAGAATAGGGATTATTTTTCAAGATTATAAACTTGTACAAGAATATAGTGTTGAAAAAAATGTTATGTTGCCTTTAATGATTAAAGGTTATAGCAAAAAAGTATGCCATGATCAAGCTGCTAAGCTTTTAAAGCATGTAAATTTAACTTTTAAAGCAGATAAATTGCCTAATCAACTTAGCGGTGGCGAGCAACAACGCGTCGCTATGGCTAGGGCTTTAGCTCATAATCCAAAGCTTTTGCTTTGCGATGAGCCAACGGGAAATTTGGACGAGTATTCTTCTGATATTATATGGACTCTTTTAAAGTCTGCTAGAGAGCTTTTAGGAACTTGTGTTATAGTGGTAACACATAGAATTCCTAGTAATTTAAGAGTGGATTATCGTCGTTTTAATATAGAAAATGGAAAAATGAATGAAATTTTTTAAAACACATTTATCTTTAATTTTACCTTTACTTTTTATGATGTTTGCTTTTGAATTTATTTTGATTACAAATGCAACTTTAAAGCATTATGAAGAACTTGTTAATAAAGATTATAATATTATAGTTGTCAGCAAAACTGAACTTGATCAGAATGTAGTAAAAACAAAAGTACCATTTTTTGCTGGACTTGAATCTTTAGATCCTAAGGATTTAATCGATCGTTTGAAAAATGATGTTTCTGAAAAGAATTTGAAAGTTTTAAAAGATTCTCTGCCAAAATTTTATACTTTAAAATTAAATTCTTTGCCCGATCAAAATGAACTAAATTCGATTAAAAATCAACTTTTAAATATTGTAGGTGTTAGCAAGGTTGAAACTTTTTCTAAAACCCATGATAAGATATACTCTTTGCTTATTTTGATGAAATTTGTTTTTTGGTTATTTTTGTTTATCATTATTTTACTTGCCTTTGTTTTGTTTTTAAAACAGATGAGAATTTGGCTTTATGAACATACCGATCGTATTGAAATTATGTGTTTATTTGGAGCTCCGTTTTGGTTTAGATCTTTTATGCTTTATAAGGTGGTTGTGGTTGATTGTTTTATTGCTTTTGTTATTTTACTTGCCTTTTTTACCCAAATTTTTGATCTTTCTATTGTCCAAGAAAGTTTAAAGGCTGTAGATATTATTTTTCCACCTATTAATTTTATTTTACATTTGACTTTAATTTTTTTAGCTACTTTGTTTATTTGCTTGTTGTGTGTAAATACGGTTATGTTTAAGGTTAAAAGATGAGAAAAAATATTCTTATCTTTTTTTGTTTTTTTTTGTTTGTTGATATAAGTTTAGCAAACGCTATAAATGAAAAAACAAAAAGTTTAGAAGAAAATAAACGCATACAAGAACAGTTAAATAAAAAACTTGAAGATTTGGCTAGCGATATTTTAAATGGTGAAAAAAGTTTGAAAGATCTAAGTTTGCAAATTGAAAGCTTAAATTCACAAACTTCTAAGCTTGAAGCAAGTGCTAAGGCTCAAAATCAAGAGTTAAATACTCTTACAAGCCAAAATGAAGATTTGCTTAAAAGTAAATCAAATATGGAAGGTAAGCTTATATCTTTAATGGCTAAAGATTTTGCTTATGATTTACCTATCCCTCAAGGCTATATTGAAAGTGAAGAAAGTTTTATGGCTTTTGAAATTTTAGGAAGTTTAAACAAAGTTTTAAATGAAGAAATTTTTAAAATTTCTAAAGATTATGAGGGAGTAAGCAGGCTTATTGATGATAAACAAGCTCAGATTAAGAAAATCAATGAAAGTCTTAAGGATTACAACGCTCAATTAGCCAAGCTTCAAAGTTTAAAACAAAAACAAATTAGCGAAATTAATAAACAAAAAACAGATCGAGCTATATATGCAAAAAAACTCGATGATTTGCAAGCTCAGCAAGAAGAGCTTAGAAAAACATTAAATCAATTAAAAATTATTAATGATAAAGAAGATGCAAATTCAAACAAAAATGATACTAAAATAGTAAAAAATAATCAAAAAATAAGACAATTAGGTTCAAGCTATCAAGGAAGTTCAGTCAAGCGTTACACAGGAAAAAAAACCATAGCTCCATTGGATTCTTTTACTGTGAAGCAAAAATTTGGAAATTATGTTGATCCTGTTTACAATCTTAAAATTTTTAACGAGAATGTAGTTTTAAGAAGCAATAAAAGCGATGCAGTTGTTAAAAATGTGCTAGATGGAAAAATAGTTTTTGCCAAAGATACTAGCATGTTAGCTCGAGTTGTTATTGTTGAACATGATAATGGCATACATACAATATACGCACATTTAGATAAGATTGCTCCTAATATTAAAGTTGGTAAGAATATTAAAAAAGGTGCCGTAGTGGGTAGGATAAAAAATGATCTTACTTTTGAAGTAACTCAAAAAAATTTTCATATCAATCCTTTGGAACTCATTAGCTTAAATTAGCTAAATTTAATGGAATTTAAAATATAATTTCAAGTTAAATAAGGAGAAATAATGCAAGAGAGAAAAAGAGTTTTAGTAAAATTTTCAGGAGAGGCTTTAGCAGGTGAAAATGGCTTTGGTATAGAAAATTCTATTTTAAAATTCATAGCTTCAGAGATTAAAGAACTTATAAAAAATCAAATAGAAGTAGGTATAGTTATAGGCGGTGGTAATATTATTCGCGGAGTAAGTGCTGCTAAGGGCGGATTGATTAAAAGGACAAGTGGAGATCATATGGGAATGCTTGCTACGGTTATCAATGCTATTGCTATACAAGAAGCTTTAGAAAGCTCTGGACTTGAAGTTAGGGTTCAAAGCGCCATTCAGATGGAAGCATTTTGTGAAACTTATATTATGAGAAGAGCACAAAGACACTTAGAAAAGGGTCGTGTTGTGGTTTTTGCCGCAGGTACTGGAAACCCTTATTTTACTACAGATACAACAGCTATTTTAAGAGCTGTGGAAATTGATGCAGATATGGTAATAAAAGCTACAAAAGTTAATGGAGTTTATGATAAAGATCCAAAACAATTTGATGATGCAGTATTTTTAAATACTTTAAGTTATGATGAGGCTATGCAAGATAATATTAAAGTGATGGATGATACAGCTATAGCTTTAGCTAAAGATAACAAACTTCCTATTGTGGTTTGTAATATGTTTGAAGAGGGTAATTTACTTAAAATCATACAAGGTGATACTAGCCTTTGTTCAATCGTTAAAAATAATTAAGGAGAAAATTATGGATAAAAGAATAGAAGAAGTAGCGGCAAAAGCTTTGGAAAAAATGGGTAATGATAGATATCGCCTTTCTTTAGTGGTAGCAAAAAGAGCGGAACAATTGGCGAATGGAGTAACCCCTTTGGTAGACTTTGATAAAAATAAAAATAAACTTGCAGATATAGCTTTATATGAAATTGCAGAAAATAAAATCACTTTAGAGGGTTTAGTTGAAACCAATCGATGAAGAATTATTGCTTGAACAATTAATCGATAATGTAAAAAATTGTAAAGATTTAGAAGCTGCTAAGGCTTTGCTTTTCGAAATTTGTGGCCATGATGCCATTCTTGAAAAAGCGGTAGATTACTGTATATTTTGCCATGAAGGGCAGTTTAGAAAAAGTGGAGAGCCTTATGCAGTGCATCCTATTTTAGTAGCGACACTGGTTGGATTTTTAAGTGAAAATAAAAGCAATATTTTAGCTGCTTTATTGCATGATGTGATTGAAGATACAAACTGCACTGAAGAAGAACTTAGAGAGCAGTTTGGTTCTGAGGTTTTAAAACTTGTTTTAGGACTTACTAAAATTATAGAAATTAGAGAAGATAATCTCGTTTCATCAAAATCTAAAAAAAGTTTAACTAAATCAGCCTTGACTTTCAGAAATATGCTTTTAGCAAGCATTGAAGATGTTGGGGTTTTGATTGTGAAGTTATGTGATAGGCTGCATAATATGCTTACTCTTGATATTCTAAGAGAAGATAAGCAAAAAAGAATCAGCGAAGAAACTTTAGTTGTATATGCCCCAATAGCTCATAGACTTGGTATTTCAAGCATAAAAAATTATTTAGAAGATCTTAGCTTTAAATATCTTATGCCAGATGAGTATAAGCTTATTGACAATTATATCAACTCCAATAATCAAGAAATGCAATTAGGTTTAAATGAATTTATTTCCAAAATCGAACTTTTATTTTTGAGCAATGGCTTTAGACAAGGTAGTTTTGAAATTCAAAAACGCATTAAACATAGCTATTCTATTTATCTTAAAATGCAAAGAAAAGGCATTGGTATTGAAGAAGTTCTTGATTTGCTTGGGGTAAGAATTTTGGTTGAAAAAGTAAGTGATTGTTATTTAGCTTTGGGAATTTTACATACACATTTTAATCCCTTGGTTTCGCGTTTTAAGGATTATATAGCCTTGCCTAAACAAAATGGTTATCAAACCATACATACCACACTTTTTGATGCTAAAAGTATTATAGAAGCACAAATTCGAACTTTTGATATGCATAAAATTGCGGAATTTGGTATAGCAGCGCATTGGAAATATAAAGAAGATGGCAGTGTGGTTGCGCCTCGTCTTGATTGGCTTACAGATATTTCAATGCAAAGTATAAACAATCTTGAAAATGCAGAAGATTATAATGCTATTGAACTTTATGAATATGCTAAAGATAGTCTTTATGTTGAAGATGTCGCAGTTTATTCTCCTAAGGGAGAAATTTTTACTTTGCCTCGTGGTGCAACGGTTCTTGATTTTGCCTATGAAGTGCATACCAAAGTAGGGCTTCATGCAAAAAGTGCTTATGTAAATCGTATTAAAATACCTTTGTTAACCGAGCTTAAAAATGGCGATATTGTGCAAGTGGTTACTAGCAATGATAAATTTTATCGCTGTTCTTGGATAGATAGTGTTAAAACAGGAAAAGCAAAAGCAAGTATAAGGGAATTTTGTAAGCAAAAAATCAGAGAGATTAATCTAGCAAGTTCTATTAATATGTTAAGTTTTATTTTTGGAGTTGATAAAAACAGAATTGAAACTTGGATAGAAAAAGAAAATTTAGCCAGACGTATTAGACAAGTAGCAACAGATAGTGCTTATTTAAAAGATATAGTTAATGGTCTTAAAAAATACGCCAAGAAGTCATATTGGTTTGATAAATATGAGATTAAAGAACAAAAAATAGGAAATTTTACTCTATATTGCAACCATAAAATCGCTAATGTGGATTTTGATTTTTGTTGTCATCCAAAAAGAGGTGATGCTGTTTTAGCTTTTGTTAAAGGTGGTAACGCTATCGTCCATCATAAGCTTTGCGATAGAGCTGATAAAATGATAGATAATAATCAAGATATGGTATTTATAAAATGGGATTCTAACATCCCTAAATCTTATAAATTGATTTTTTCTTTGGAAAATAAAAAAGGTGTTTTAGCGGAATTTTTGGCATTTTTAGCTAAAATGCAGATAAATTTATTAACAATTAATTTATCAAGTGATTTAAATTCGGCGGTAGATTATTTTGAGATTACAATGGAAATTCCTGATAATATCAACCCAGATAGTGTCAAGGATAGGTTAAAATCTCGTTGTAAAATTTTAGATTTTACATCTTTAAATGATGCTTATAAAGAAGGTTAAAAAGGTTTATTATGGATATAAAAAAAATATTAGCAGAAGTTAAGCGTGGCTGTGCAGAGCTTATTGATGAAGAAAGAATAGAAAATTTAATTAAAAATTATTATGAAAAGGGTGAAAATTTCTTCATAAAGGCAGGATTTGATCCTACAGCACCTGATTTACATTTAGGCCATAGTGTGGTTTTAACAAAAATGGCTTTTTTGCAAAAACATGGAGCTATTGTGCAATTTTTGATTGGAGATTTTACGGGACAAATTGGCGATCCAAGTGGAAAAAGTGCAACGCGTAAAAAGCTGGATAAAGAGCAAGTTTTAATCAATGCTAAAACTTATGAAACGCAGGTTTTTAAGGTTTTGGATAAAGAAAAAACACAGATTAAGTTTAATTCTACTTGGCTTAATGAACTTGGAGCTGCGGGTATAGTAGAGCTTACTTCAACTTTTAGTGTAGCTAGAATGCTTGAGCGTGACGATTTTACCAAGAGATTTAAAGAGCAAAGCCCTATTTCGATTTGCGAGTTTTTGTATCCTTTACTTCAAGGATATGATAGCGTGGCTTTAAAAAGCGATATTGAAATGGGCGGAACGGATCAAAAATTTAATCTTTTAATGGGAAGACAGCTTCAAAGGGTTTATAACATAGGAAAAGAACAAGCTGTGATTATGATGCCTTTACTCGAAGGTTTAGATGGTGTAAACAAAATGAGTAAGAGTTTAAATAATTACATTGGTGTTACAGAAAAAGCTAATGATATGTATGCTAAAATTTTAAGTATTAGTGATGAATTGATGTTTAGATATTATGAACTTTTAAGTCAAAAAAGCTTAGAAGAAATCGCGCAAATAAAAAAAGATATAGAACAAGGCAATTTACATCCTAAAAAAGCTAAAGAAAATTTAGCTTTAGAGATTACGGAGCGTTTTCACTCCAAAGAAGAGGCTAATAATGCTAAGTCTGAATTTGATAGGATTCATTCTCAAAATGCTTTACCAAGTGATATGGCTGAGTTTGAAATACAAGGAAAAATTTGGCTTGCTAAGGCTTTGGTTGAATGTGGTTTGGAAAGTTCTACTTCTGCGGCAAGAAGAAGCATCAGTGCTAATGCAGTAAGTGTAAATTCTCAAAAAGTTAGCGACGAGCAAATGCATTTAGAACAAGGAGAATACATCTTACAAATAGGTAAAAGAAAATTTGCAAAATTAAAGGTAAAAGAATGAATTTACAACCCTTACAAATAGGAAAACATACTATAAAATATCCCATTTTTCAAGGGGGAATGGGACTAGGCATAAGCTGGGATAGATTAGCTTCTGCAGTTTCTTTAAATGGTGGACTTGGGATCATTTCTTCTGTGGGAACAGGATATTATGAAGAAAGAAAGTATGCAAGTAAAGAATTAAATGCTAAGCCTTATGGAAGTGAAAATTTTTACTCACGCAAGGGTTTGCAAGCTTTGATTAATAATGCAAGAAAAGTTTGTGGCGATGCACCTTTGGGGTGTAATATCTTATGTGCAAGTAATGATTATGCAAGAATAGCACGCGATGCTTGTGAAGTTGGTTTTAATGTGATTGTTTCAGGCGCTGGACTTCCCACAAATTTACCTGAATTTACTGCAGATTTTCCTGATGTGGCTTTAGTGCCTATCATTTCATCTGCAAAGGCTTTAAAAATTATTTGCAAAAGATGGCAAAGCCGTTACAATCGCTTGCCTGATGCAGTGGTTTTAGAAGGGCCAAAAAGTGGAGGTCATCAAGGTTTTACTTATGAACAGTGCTTAGATCCAAATTATCAGTTAGAAAAATTAATCGCTCCTGTGGTAGAAGAGGCTAAAAATTGGGGATCTTTTCCTGTAATTGCTGCGGGTGGAATTTGGGATAAAAAAGATATAGAAAACGCTATTTCTTTAGGGGCTAGTGGCGTTCAAATGGGAACGCGTTTCATAGGAACTTTTGAATGTGATGCGAGTGAAGAGTTTAAAAGCGTTTTGCTAGCTTCTAAAGAAGAAGATATAGAGCTTATTAAATCTCCTGTGGGCTATCCTGCACGTGGGGTTAGAACCAATCTTTTAAATTTGGTAGATAAAAGAATGGGTCCAAAGATTAATTGTATAAGCAATTGTGTAGCACCTTGTGGACGCGGAAAAGAGGCGACTAAAGTAGGGTATTGTATAGCAGATAGGCTTTTTGATGCGTGGTCAGGTAAAAAAGAAACAGGACTTTTCTTTACAGGTGCAAATGGATATCGTTTAGATAAGCTTATCAGTGTTAAAGAACTTATGGAAAAATTGGTTAATGGTGAATAATGGCTAAAATTTTTGTATTTTTAGTATTTGTTTTCACAACTCTTTTTGGAGCTTATGAAAATGAACTTGCAAATTTCGATAAAAATTTTATCGGTTCTAAAAGCGAAGTGCAAGTAAAATTTCACCATCAGCTCAAAAGCCTTTATATACAAAGTGTTATTAATGAAGATGAAAAAACTAAAATTGAAATTTTAAAAAGATTGATCATCAGTTCAAATACTTTAAATTTAGATGACAAGTCATATGCTAATGAGTTAAAAGAAAGTGGTATAAGTGAAGCAAGTATCAATGCTTTAAGAAAGGCTGTTATTAAAGATATTAAGGTTCAAAATATTTCTCAAGACACTGAAAAATCAACTTTTGAACCTATAAAAACAGTTCAAAAAAATGAAAAAAAATCATCTAACGAACAAATAAAAAATACAGAAAAAACAAGTTCTAAAACTTCGCGAGCGCCAAAGAGTAGTATCGTTTCTAAAGCAAAAAGCGATGATAAAATTTATGTTTTAAAGTCAAGTAAAACAAACCAAGGTGTAGAGTTTGAACTAAATGCAGATTTAAATAAGGAACAATTAAAAAGTTTTGCTTTAGATGAAAAAGGAAATTATCGTTTTATTAGTGATTTTGAGGGGGTTTTAGAAGGGGGTAAAAAAGAGTTTAAATTTGATGATTATCGTTTAGTGATTTCACAATTTAATCCCAAAACCATACGTATAGTGGTTTATGCTAAAGAAAAAATTCCTATTGATATATCTTTTAAAGAAGAAAAATTAATTTTTTCAAAAGAAACTACTAGCCAAAAAAAGACTGAGCAAGTTAGTAAAATTTCAGAGAAAAAGCAAGATCAAAAAACAGAAATTAAAGCCAAAGTTTTAGAAACAAAAAAACAAGATAAAAAAACCAATAACGAAAAAGAAAATCAAGAGCCTTTATATGTTTTAGATGTGGATAAAATTTCTAATGCTGTGGTGTTAAATTTAAGCGATGATTTAGATGAAAAAGAAATAGCAGTATTTGATACCAAAGATCAAAAATTCCGATATGTTGTAAGTTTTAAGGGTGTGTTAGAAGGTAATAGAAAAAGCTTTACTTTTGGACAAAATGTGATTACAGTTACTCAATATAATCCAAAAACTGTTCGTGTGGTTTTGAGCGCTCCTAAAGAATTTAAACTCTTAAAGGAGTTGGATAATAAAAATCTCACTTTAGGTTTTTATACACAAACTACAAATCAAAATGTAAACAAAAAAGCAACTCAAAGTTCTAGTAAAACTTTAAATACAAATTACAAATCAGGAAAGCTTGTGGTTATCGATGCGGGGCATGGTGGAAAAGATAGCGGTGCCTTAAGTGATAAAAAAGGAAGTTTAAAAGAAAAAGATATAGTTTTAAGTACGGCTTTAAAACTTGGAAATGAACTTAAAAAACGCGGTTATAAAGTGCTTTATACTAGAAGTTCGGATAAATTTATCAATCTTCGTGATAGAACTAAATATGCCAATGATAAAAGAGCGGATTTGTTTATTTCTATACATGCTAATGCAGCACCAAATGCCACAAAAGCCAAAAGTAGTGAAGGTGTGGAAACTTTCTTTTTAAGTCCTGCAAGAAGTGAAAGAAGTAAAAAGGCAGCAGAAAAAGAAAATCAAGGGGATTTTGAAGAGATTAATTATTTCTCAAAACAAAGTATTTTAAATTTCTTAAATCGTGAAAAAATCGTTGCTTCAAATAAACTAGCCATTGATGTACAAAAAAATATACTCACTCAAACACGCAAAAAGTATAAAATTGTAGATGGCGGTGTAAGAGAAGCACCTTTTTGGGTTTTAGTAGGTGCGCAAATGCCTGCAATTTTGATTGAAATTGGCTATATCACACATCCAAATGAAGGCAAAAGAATCGCCAATAAAGCTTTTCAAGATTTATTGGTTAAGGGTATTGCTGATGGAGTTGAGAGTTATTTTTATAACAACCGATGAAAAAAGCTAAGCTAATCTTTAAGGATAGTACTCCTTTTTCTTTGGATTTTGATGATTTTTATTTTAATTCCAAAGATGGCTTAAATGAAAGCAAATTTGTTTATACTCATTCTTTTGAATGGAAAAATCAAGAAAATTTTATTATCGCAGAGAGTGGTTTTGGTATAGGTTTAAATTTTTTTCTTACTTTGAAACGCTTTTTAGAAACTACCCCTTCTAAGCGTCCTAAAAAACTTTTTTATATTAGCGTAGAAGCTTTTTATATCGAAAAAGAACAATTAAGAGAAATTTATCAAAAACTAGGATTTTATGAAGAGTTTAAAGAGCTTTTAGAGCAATTTTTAAAATTTTATCCCAAGGCTAAAGAAGGAATTTATCGTTTTTATTTTGAAGATTGTTTTTTAGATCTTGTTTTTGAAGATATAGCTGTTTTAAAAGAATTGGATTTTAAAGCTGATGTTTGGTATTTAGATGGATTTTCTCCAAATAAAAACTTGCAAATGTTTGATGAAAATTTAATCTTTGAAGTGGCAAGACTTTCTAAAAAAAATACACAAATTTGCACCTTTTCTTCGGCAAGTTTTTTGCAAAAAAATTTAAAAAAATATGGTTTTAGAGTAGAAAAAACCAAAGGTTTTAGAAAAAGAGAAATGATTAAAGCTTATTTGGAAAATGAGCTTGAGTTTAAAGACAAAGAAGCGTATTTTTCAAGAACATTTTCATCTTTAAAAAATAAAAAAGTAGCTATTATTGGTGCGGGTATATCAAGTGCTGTTTTAGCTTATGAGCTTAGTTTAAGAGGTTTTAAAGTAGATGTTTTTGAAAAATATTTAGAATTAGGCAAGGGTGCAAGCGGAAATGAAAGTGGAATTTTAAGCTCTTTAATCTTAAAGCCTAAGGTAAATTTAGGGGAGTTTTCAGAGCTTTCTTTTATAGAAGCAAGCCGTTTTTATAGACAAATTTTAGATTTAAAATTTAAGGGTGTGGTGGAGTTTGCACATAATGATTTGATGCAAGAAAGATTTGACACACAAAGAGAAAATGTTTTGTTTAAAATTTCAAAAAATCAAGCTTTTTTAGAAGAGGGTGGAGTGATTTTTCCAAAAAATTTGGTTAAAAATCTTTTTGAAAAAAGTAAAGCTTGTATATATTTTAATCATGAATTTCAAGCTTATAAATTTGAAAATGAGTGTTTTACTTTAAAATTTAAAAATGATATTGTTAAAAGTGATTATGCGGTTTTAATTTATGCTATGGGTGCAGATACAAAAGATTTTGTTTTTTATGATGAGATGAAATTAAGCAAAGTAAGAGGTCAAGTTACACATCTAAAACCTTTTTTAAATACTCCATTTCCTTTATCTTCTAAGGCTTATATTTGCCCTGTAAAAGATGATTTGCAAGTGATTGGAGCAAGCTATGATAGGCTTGATACAAGTTTAGAATCAAAAGAAGAAGATGATAAACAAAATATAGAAAATATAGCCGAATTTATAGATAAAAATACAAAATTAGAAATCATAGGTTCTAAGGTAGGCTTTAGATCTTATTCGAGTGATCGCTTTATGATAGTTGGAAATGCCTATGATGAAGTGTTTTATAAAGAAGAATATAAAGCTTTATTATGGACAAAAAACAAGAAGCAAAAGCTAGCTAAAATGTCTTGTAATTTGTATTTTAATTTTGCTCATGGATCAAGGGGTTTTAGCACAAGTGTTTTAGCGGCAAGGTATTTGTGTGCATTGATAAATAATGAACCCTTGTGTTTAGAAAAAAAATACATCCACGCTATTCACCCTGCAAGATTTTTGATTCGTAAACTCAAAAAAGGCTTATGATTAAGCTTTAATTAAGAGTGATACTAATATTTGCTTATGAGAGTAAGTTTTAACTTTATTTTAACTTCCTTTATTTTATTATTATAGAGAATAAATTTCATGTTATAAAGGAAATATAATGATTGATTATCATCAAATAGAGTCGCGTTTATCGGCTCTTGAAAAGCTTCCTTCTTTGAAAGACAATGATAGTATTACAAAAGCATTAGAAAAGTCAGGTTTTTCTAGAAGGGATTTTATGAAATGGGCAGGTGCTATGACTGCATTTTTGGCTTTGCCAGCGAGTTTTACTCCTATGGTGGTAAAAGCTGCTGAGCTTGCTGATAGGCTTCCTGTTGTGTGGCTTCATATGGCTGAGTGTACAGGCTGTAGCGAGAGTTTGTTAAGAAGTGATACTCCAACGATTGATAGTTTGATTTTTGATTATATTTCTTTAGAATATCACGAAACAGTGATGGCTGCAGCAGGTTGGCAAGCTGAAGAAAATTTAGAAAGTGCCATTCAAAAGCATAAAAATAAATACATTTTAATGGTTGAAGGTGGTATCCCTATGGGTGATACAGAGCATTTTTTAACCATAGGTGCACATGGAAAAACAGGCTATGAGCTCTCAAAAATGGCAAGTGAAAATGCTTTGGCAATTTTTGCTATAGGAACCTGTTCTAGCTTTGGAGGAATCCAAGCCGCAAGACCAAATCCTAGTAATGCACAGCCTTTAAGCAAAGTAACAAGCAAAACTGTGATCAATGTTCCAGGCTGTCCTCCAAGTGAAAAAAATATAGTGGGTAATGTGCTTCATTATTTATTATTTGGCGAGTTACCAGCACTTGATGTGTATAATAGACCAAAATGGGCTTATGGTCTAAGAATTCATGATCTTTGTGAAAGACGCGGACATTTTGATGCGGGTGAGTTTGTACATGCTTTTGGAGATGAAGGAGCAAAACAAGGTTTTTGTCTTTATAAAGTAGGTTGTAAAGGGCCTTATACTTTTAATAACTGCTCAAGAGAGAGATTTAACCAGCACACTTCTTGGCCTATTCAAGCAGGGCATGGTTGTATAGGTTGTTCTGAGCCTGATTTTTGGGATACTATGGGACCTTTTGAAGAGCCTATGGCTAGTCGTAAATTTGATACTGTTTTTGGTTTGGGTGCAGATAGTGTTTCAGATAAAATTGGTATAGGTGTGCTTACACTCACAGGCGTTGCTATAGCAGCACACGCAGTTATATCTTCCATGCAAAAAGATAAGGAATAAAAATGAGTCAAAAAATAATCGTAGATCCTATTACAAGAATTGAAGGGCATTTAAGAGTTGAAGTTGTTGTTGATGATAACAATGTGGTAAAAGAAGCTTATGCAGGCTCTACTTTGTGGCGCGGTATTGAAACCATAGTAAAAGGGCGCGATCCAAGAGATGCGGGTTTTATGACACAAAGAATTTGTGGAGTTTGTACTTTTTCACATTATAAAGCAGGTATAGTTGCTGTTGAAAATGCTTTAGGTATTACTCCGCCTTTAAATGCGCTTTTAACAAGAACTTTAATGAATGCAGCTTTATTTTTACACGATCATATTGTGCATTTTTATCAACTTCATGGGCTTGATTGGGCTGATGTGGTAAGTGCTTTAAGTGCTGATGTTAAAAAAGCAAGCGATGAAGCTTTTAAATACACTCCAAATCCTTATGCAACAGGTGCAGATAAACTTCTTGAAGTGCAACAAAGACTTAAAACTTTTGTAGATAAAGGAAATTTAGGACCTTTTGCTAATGCGTACTATGGTCATCCAACTTATCGTTTAACTCCTGAGCAAAATTTAATCGTTCTTTCTCACTATCTAGAATGTTTAAGAATTCAAAGAATCATTGCTCAATGTATGGCGATTTTTGGAGCTAAAAACCCACATCCACAAAGCTTAACCGTTGGTGGTATAACTTGTGTTATGGATTTGCTTGATCCTGCAAGAATGGGTGAATATATGGTTAAATTCCAAGAAGTACAAGACTTTGTTAATCGTGCGTATTATCCTGATCTTGTGATGGCAGGAAAAGCTTATGCACATGAAGCAAGTGTTTTAAATGATATAGGGGTAAATAATCTTTACACCTTTAAAGAATTCCAAATCGGAAGAGATGAATGGCTTTTTGAAAGTGGTATTATCAAAAATGGAGATTTAAGCAAGGTTTATGAAGTAGAAGAAGATAAGATTACCGAAGAGGCAACTCATTCTTGGTATGCAGACAATGAACCTTTACACCCTTATGATGGTAAAACAAATCCAAATTATACAGGACTTGTAGATGGAGAAAGCGTAGATCATCATGGAAATAATGTTCATTCTAAAGTGTTTGATACCAAGGGTAAATATAGTTGGATTAAAGCTCCACGCTATGAAGGAAACCCTATGCAAGTAGGACCTTTAGCAAATATTGTTGTAAATTATGCTAAAGGTAATCAAAATGTTGTTCCTGTGGTAGATGAGTTCTTAAAAGAAACAGGACTTCCTTTAAATGCTGTATTTAGTACACTTGGAAGAACAGCTGCGCGTTGTATTGAAGCAAAAATCGTTGCAAATAATGCTTTAAAAGCGTTTAATAATTTAGTTGAAAATTTAAAAGTAGATCAGAGTACTTGTGCGCCTTATGTGATCGATAATTCTAAGGAATACAAAGGACGCTATATGGGGCATGTGCCACGCGGAACATTAAGCCATTGGTGTAGAATTAAAAATGGCGTCATTGAAAACTGGCAAGCTGTGGTGCCTTCTACTTGGAATGCAAGTCCAAAAGACGCAAATGGCGTAGGTGGAAGTTATGAGCAATGTTTGATAGGACTTAAAATCGCTGATGTAAAACAACCACTTGAAATCATTAGAAAAATTCACTCTTATGATCCTTGTATTGCTTGTGCGGTGCATGTAATGGATACTAAGGGCAATAATCTAAGCGAATATAAAGTGAATGTCAATTTATAAGGAGGCTTTCATGCAAAACAAAGAAGAAAAATTGCAAAGAAAAGCTGAATATGAATTTAGCATAGGTTTGCGTTTAACGCACTGGGTAAGAGCTATTGCTATAGTGATTCTTATTGGCACAGGATATTATCTTTCTTATGTGTTTCAAAGTCCTATTAGCAACGGCGAACCTGTAAATTTTATGCAAGCAAAATACCGTTTAGTGCATCAAGCGGTGGGTTTTGTTTTAATCGCTTGTATTATTTTTAAAGTATATTTGTTTTTCTGCGATAAGGTAAGTGCAAAAGAACGCAGAAGTGTATGGGATATTTTTAATATCAAATTATGGATAGAACAAGTAAAATTTTACATTTTCTTAGGAAAACATCCGCATTTAAAAGGGGTTTATAATCCTTTGCAATTTATAACTTATTTTTTCTTTTATCTTGTGATGTTAGGTATCATTCTTACAGGGCTTATTCTTTATACTCATACTTACCATGAAGGCTTAGGTGGGCTTTTATATCATATTTTAAGACCGCTTGAAGCTGCAATGGGTGGCTTGGCTGATGTAAGAACTTATCATAGAATTTTGATGTGGGTGATTATGATTTTTGTACCAGTACATATTTACATGGCGATTTTTAACGCAGTAAAAGGTAAAGATGGTGCTATGGATGCTATTATTAGCGGATATAAATATGTAAAAGAAGAAAAGCATTGAAATTCTTAGTCCTTGGAATAGGCAATATCATGTTTGCAGATGAAGGCTTAGGCGTTCATCTTTGCAAACAACTTGAAAAAAACTACAAATTCACTCATCCTGAATTTACCTTAGATTTTGTTGATGGTGGAACTTTGGCTTTGCAGCTTAGCTATATCATCGCTAGGTACGATAGGCTTATCGTTTTAGACTGTATAGAAGCGCAAGATGCGAGTATAGGAGATGTATTTTTCTTTCCTTATGATGCTATGCCTAATAAAATCAGCTGGAGTGGAAGTGTTCATGAAATAGAAATGCTTCAAACCTTACAATACATGGAACTTGCAGGAGATTTGCCTAAAACACATATTTTAGCTTGTGTGCCAAAGCGTATTGAAGCGATGAGTTTTAAGCTCTCAGATGAGCTTATACAAGGGGCTAAAATCATGGAAAAAACTTTACTTGATTTTTTAAGTAAGGAAGGTTTTACTTATGAAAAGATTGCGGATTTTTCTTTGCAAGAATTAGCCGATATTTCTTATAAAAATTACTAAATTTTTGTTCTAAAATTCATAGCTTTATTTAAAGAGATTAAATCCACATTTTCTAAATTCACACCACTTGGAATTCCTTGGGCGATTTTACTAAAAGTTAGGTTTAAGCCTTTAAATTTATCTTCTATAAAAAAGATAGTTGCATCAGAATTAATACTATGTGTCAATGCAAAAATGAGCTCAGAGATATTTAGCTTAAGTATGATTTGCTTTAGTTTTTCAAGTTTTTCTTCATTTAACTCATCTAAAACAAAATATAGCCCATTGTAACTTTGACTCTCTTCGAGCGTTAGTATATCTTTTGGACTTTCAACTATACATAAAATGTTTTTATTTCTTTCTTCATCGCTACAAATTTCACAAAGCTCATTTTCACTTAAAGCACCGCATTGCTCACAAGGTTTTATAAAGCGGATAGCATTTTCTATATTGTGTGCGAGTTTCATACCATCGATTTGATTATTTATGCAAAGGTGATAAGCAAGCCTTATAGCGGTTTTTTTCCCTATGGTAGGTAAATTTGCAAAACTTTCAACAAGTTCATTGAATTTTTCTAGGCCTTTTGCCATTATTTTTCTTTATCTCCAAAGAAAATTTTAAAGCAATGCTTTCCATCATCATAAAAATAAATCAAATCAAAATTATGCAGTTTACATACCTCTGAAACTATATAAAGTCCTAGCCCCATACCTTTGACCTGATTGTGTTTTTCTCTTGTGAAAGCTTCAAGATAATGTTCTATAGGCTCTGCTAAAGGTTTGCCTGGATTTTTAATGGTAAAACATTCTTTACAACAAAAAAGCTCACAAGTGCCATTGTTTGAGTATTTTAAGGCATTATCGATAAGATTTTTTAAAATTACAGAGAAAATTTCTATATCAACATTGATTAAAGCATCATATCTTATATCGACTTTTACAACTTTATTAAAATCATCTCTCATAAGGTGTTCTTTAGCTTCTTCAAGTATAGCGCTAAAACGACTAGGTTTAAAGTGTAAGTTGTAGTTTTTTGAAAATAAATTTTCGATTTTGGCAAATTCATTGATCAAAGAATCCATGCGTAAAAATATAGCGATAAGTCTTTCTTTTTGTCTGTCTTCTTTGATCATTTCAGAAATGATTCTCCCTTTTCCTATAGGGGTTTTTAACTCATGCATGATTGTTCTTAGGAAAAGTTGTCTTGATTGGATTAATTCTTGGTTTTTCTTGAAAGCTTTTTGAAATTCAAAGGCGATCTTACCTACTTCATCTTCTTGATAGTCTAAAAAATCAGGTTGTTCCCCGTTTGCAACTTCGGCAACTTGTCTTCTTAATTTTTTTAAAGGTTCTAAAGATCTTAATACCGAAAAATACATAAAAACAACCAGCAAAGAAAAAGAGAAAAATCCTATCAATAAAAGATTATAAACCCTATCACTAGTATTTTCTTCATATAAGCCATCAAAATCTTTACATTGAACATCAAAATAAAGATTGCTATGATATTTTAAAGAAGAAAGAGTACAAAGCTCTCCACCTGCTTTAAAAAGTGATTGTCCATTATTTCTTATAGCTTTTACAAGATGGGGATTTTGTATAGCGTTAAAACCGCTGTTTCCAAGATAAGCTCCTATTTCAACACCTGAAGTGTTTTCATAGGAGATGAGTAAATTTTTTATAAGATTTTCTTGTTTTAAACTTTCTTCTTCATTATAGGCATTTCCTTCTATTTTTAAAAGAACGATAAAAAGCACACAAACCAAGAAAAAAGTAACAACAAATAAAATAATCAGTTTGGTATAAATAGAATAATTTTTTGTCATCCTATCAGTTTATATCCTATACCTCTAACAGAAAAAATATGTTTTGGAGATTTTGAACTATCTCCTATTTTTACTCTTAAGCGACCGATGATAACATCAAGGCTTTTAGAATCTTTATCTTTTAGATTTTTACAGCGACTTACAAGCTGTTCTCTTGAAACGCTGTATCCGTGTTGTTGGATAAGGTATTCTAAAATTTCAAATTCAGCAGGAGTAAGTGTTAAAACCTTATCTTCATAGGTGATCTCATGTCTTCTTTCATCGATTTTGAAAGCAGAATTAATATTTTCATTATTAGTGTGTTCAACTCTTTTTGTGCGACGAATAAGACTCATAATCCTTGCATACATTTCTTTTGGATCGTAAGGCTTTGGTAGATAATCATCAGCGCCGATTTGAAGCCCCACAACTTTATCGCTTAAATCACCTCTAGCTGATGAGATAATAATAGGAATGTTGCTTTTTTGTCTGATTTCTCTACAAACTTCAAGACCATCAATTCCTGGTAAAGTTAAATCCAAGATTAGACAATCATAGCCTTGAACGCCTACATTTAAAGCACTTTTAGGATTTTCAAAATTTGTGATTTTAATATTAAATTGCGCTAAATACTCAGATAATAATTGCGCAAAATCAGGATCATCTTCTATCATCAACACATTAATCATTTTGGTATCCTTTAAATTTTATCTAAGATTTATAATCTTTACATAATTTTATTTAAAATTTGATAAATTATTGATTTTATTTTTGCTAAAATTAGATTTTTGAATTTTTAAGATTAAAATTCTAGCAAAATTTTAAATTTTTTAAAGGAATAATGTGGAAATAAGTTATTATGAAATTCTTGAAATCACGCAAAGTGCTGATAAAGAAACCATAAAAAAAGCCTATAGAAAAATGGCTTTAAAATACCATCCCGATAGAAACCAAGGCGATAAAGAAGCAGAAGATAAATTCAAGCTTGTTAATGAAGCCTATGAAGTTTTAAGCAATGATGAAAAGCGTGCTATTTATGATAGATACGGAAAAGATGCTTTAAAAGGCGGTGGATTTGGTTCTAGTAGCTCAGGTTTTGGTGGTTTTGAGGATTTAGGAGATATATTTTCTAGTTTTTTTGGAGAAGGCTTTGGCTCATCATCGCGTCGTAGAAAAAGTTCAAATGATGAGAAAATCCCTTCCGATTTTATCGTTAATTTAAAATTAAGTTTTAAAGAAGCGGTTTTTGGTTGTAAGAAAAATATAGACTTTACTTATAAATGTTCTTGCAAAACTTGTAATGGAACAGGGGCTAAAGATGGAAAACTTCAAACTTGTCCAAAGTGTCAAGGTAGAGGACAAGTTGGGGTTTCTCAAGGTTTTATCACTTTTGCACAAACTTGTCCTGATTGTCAAGGAAGTGGAGAAAAGGCTAGTGAAAAATGTAGCGATTGTAAAGGTTTGGGTTATAATGAAAGCAAAGATAGTGTCGAGCTTAATATCCCAGAAGGTGTGGATACAGGTATGAAACTTCGTGTCAATGCTAAAGGCAATATCTTAAAAAATGGCACTAGAGGGGATATGTATGTTAAGATCATCGCTGCTGAAGACGATACTTTTATCAGAGATGATGATGATATATATATAGAATTTCCAGTGTTTTTTACCCAGGCTATCTTAGGACAAAGTATAAAAGTCCCTACCATACGCGGTGAAGCGACTTTAAATTTACCAAAGGGTGCTAAAGATGGACAAAGATTTGTTCTTGAAAAAGAAGGGGTAAAAGATGTTCATAGTTCTCGCATAGGAAATCAAATCGTTCAAATTTCTATCAAATTTCCAACTTCTTTAAACGATGAACAAAAAGAACTTTTAGAAAAACTAAGTGAAAGTTTTGGTATCAAAGATGGTATGCATCAAGAGCAAAAAGGGCTTTTTGAAAAAATCGCTAATTGGTTTAAGTCTTAATTTTCCTAAAGCTTTTTAGCTTGGGAAAATTTTTTATATAAATTTAAGTTTTAAAAATCAGGCGTAAAAAAAGGCGGAGCAAAACCCCGCCTTGAAGTTAGACTTGAAAGCTTCTTAGAATTTGTAAAGAGCTTGAAGTCTTACAGTGCTATGATCAGCACTTTCATTAGTGTTTGCACCTTGATCTAGGTTCACATAAGAATAGAATGCTGAGAAGTTAAGTTTTGGAGAGTATTTGTAATCTACTCTTGCAACAGCTTCAAGTTTTTTACCACCACCTAAATGATTAGCAGCTTCTGTTTTTGTTCCACCGTATATAAAATCAGCACCAACGCGAACTGTTTCGTTGAAAGTATATCCACCAGTTACATAACCGAAGATATTTCTACCAGTGTCACCATTTAGTCTTGAACCAGTAGTATAGAAAATTTCCTCACCTGCAAGTAAAGAGCTAAGATTACCTTGATCATCAATTATAACAGTAGAAGCTTTTTCTTTGTCACCGTAGTATAAACCACCAAGGCTAGCATCCCAACCATTTACTTCAATACCACCTTTTAATGCAAAGAAATTACCATTAGTATGTGTGGCATCATCAAGTTCGCTGTCAATACTATTTCCTAAGTAAGCACCTTCAATTGTCCAATTGATTCCATCAAAGATAGTTGTACTATAAGCTGCATCTACAGCATAGAAGAATGCTACTTGATCCCAATAAGCTAACCATAATTGTGGGTTGAATTGTCCACCAGCAAGATCATAAGAACCTACAGCTGCAGCACCGTAAAGATTTCCTACTGAATCTACTTTAAAAGGAGCTTGATTTGTATTTGTTGTTGAAATATTGCTATGTCCTAATAAATCCGCACCTTGCTCTGCAGCCATGAAGCTATCTACAGCAAAAGCAGCTAGAGTTAAACCATCGATGCTGTTATTTACTACTTTAACACCTGTTCCAACTAAACCATCAATAGCGTTATCTGTCCAGATAAGGTTTAATTGTTGTTTACCAGCGATTACGCTTGTAGCAACATCTTCATTTGTATAAGTTAAATATAATTGACGAACAAAAAGTCCTTTTTCGGCATTTGTTACGTTATTAACACCAGTGCCACCATCAACAGCGTTGTAGTCGAACTGAATGAAAGCTTTGAAGTTATCAGCTATAGCAGCACTGAAGTTAACTTGCGCTCTATATTTGTGATCTTGTTTGCTGTTATTTAAATTTGAGTTGTTAAGGAAATTTTTATCAAAATTACCTGTATCGTATCTGTATCTTAGTACACCTGATACATCAACATCTTTGATCGCTTCTTCAAGTGGAGTAGCGTTAGCTGCTGAAAAAGCACCTGCAGCAAGAGCTGCAACTAAACTAAGTTTAACTAGTTTCATGAGAATTCTCCTTGTTAAAAATTAATAAAACATCGTAATTGTAGCACATAAATTTGGAGTTTTTTCTTAAGAGTCACTTAAAATAGTAAAAATTTTAAATCCGAAGGATAAAAACATCTCAAAGAAAAGCCTAGCTAAAGGGATTTAAGCTAGGCGTGTAATTTTAAGGAGTTTTTCTTATGAATGTTTTTCGGTTCGTTTAGAAGTATAAGCCTAAAAAGTAAACGAGAAGTAATATATAGTTGTTTTAAATTATTTTGATAAAAAAATAAGTAAATTTTTACAAGCTAGGGATAAAATTTTATAAGTTTCATCAAAATTCCCACTATACCAAGGATCAGGGACTTCATCGTAGTTTAGACTAGGACTAAAATCAGTGATTTTTAAAACTTTGTTTTGGGTGTTGGTGAAGTTTTTTAAAACATTTTTGAAGTTAGAATTGTCCATGGTGATTAAAAAATCACTTTCATCGCAAAGCTTTTGAGTGAGTTTTTTGCTTGTGAAGTTTTTGTGTTCTATGTTAAGTTGGGCAAGTTTGTTTTTGGTGCCATAATGCATACCTTCTCCATCGTGTTCTCCTGAGGTTCCTGCACTACTTATAAGAAATTCTTTTTCCAAATTTGCCTTTTTGACAAGATCTTTCATGATAAATTCTGCCATAGGTGAACGGCATATATTGCCTAAGCATATAAAGAGTATTTTTTTCATTTTTATCCTTGAGGTTTAATTAAAAATTATAAAAAATATCATACAATAAATCCATGGAAAATTTCAATAGAACTTTGCTTGTGTGTTGGTTTGGTGTTTTTACCACAAGTATGGGGCTTAGTCAAATCGCTCCGATTTTGCCTTTTTATATCAAAGAACTAGGACATGTTGATACAAGCGAGATAGCGTTTTACTCAGGGCTTGCTTTTGGGATCACTCCCCTTTTTATGGCTGTTTTTTCACCTTTGTGGGCTTTTTTGGGTGCAAAGTATGGTTATAAAAATATGCTTCTTCGTGCAAGTTTTGGAATGTCGGTTTTAACCTTATGGCTTAGCTTTGCTCATAGTGCTTTAGAAGTAGTTTTTGTGCGGGGTTTAACAGGGATAATTTCGGGTTTTACTTCTGCTGCTGTTGTGTTTATCGCTGTGATAGCGCCTAAAGAAAAAGTGGCTTATGCTTTAGGAACTCTTTCTACGGCTTCTATAAGTGGAAGTTTGCTTGGGCCTTTGTTTGGTGGCTTTGTGGCTGAATTTTTTAGCATTAGTGCGGTTTTTGATGTGGTGGCTTTTTTGATCGCTTGTTCTTTTGTGACGATTTATTTTTTCATCCATGAGAGAAAAATTCAAAAAGAGGCGAAGAAAAATACTCAAAAAGTGAAAGAAAACATAACCCTTATCATCGTTCTTTTTATCACTACTTTTGTGATACAATTTGGTACTTTTGGAGTGATGCCGATTTTAAGTATTTATGTTGAGCAAATTCATCAAGGTGGAAATTTGGCTCTTTGGGCGGGTATAGTAGTGGCTGCAAGTGGGATTAGTAATCTTTTTTTCGCGCCAAAACTTGGAAAAATCGCCGATAAGATAGGGCCTAGTAAGATTATTTTTGGAGCTTTGATATTTTGTGGAATTTGCTTTTACTTGCAGGCTGTAGCAAGTAATGTTTATACGCTTATTTTCGTGCGTTTGCTTATAGGTGTAGGACTTGGAGGGCTTTTGCCTTGTGTGAATGCCTTGCTTAAAAAAAGTGTGAGTACTAAAAATTTAAGTGTGATTTTTGGTTTTAATCAAACTTGTCAATTTTTGGGAAATTTTTGCGGTGCTTTTGGTGGAGGGTTTATGGCTTCTCATTTTAGCGTGGAATTTGTTTTTACTTTTGTGTGTTTGATTTTTATCATTAATGCTTTTATTTTCTTAGCGTTTGAGAAAAAATATATCTTTTCGAATCAAGGTTTATAAATTTAGAAAGGTTTAAAATGGAAATGATTTTATTTGTTTTAGTGATGATTTTACTTGTGCTTTTGTTTGTAGTGCTTTTTAGGCAGTATAAAAGCCCTAAAATAGAAGAAAAAAGCACGCAAAGTTTTAGCGATATCATGCAGCTTAAATCCATAGGAGAATTAAGTGTTTTTCAAGTTTTTAGTAAAGAGATTGTCACTAAAAAAGATAGCGCTTTTAATGGAATTTGGAAAAATCTTTTAGGATGGTCTTTGAGTGAAAGACAGATTGCTTTGATTTTTGAATTTGAGATCACTTTCTTGTATGATTTAAGGGATAAAAACTTTGATATTTTGCCTTTAGGGGACGATGCTTATAAGATCATCATGCCAGAGTGTAGATATAAACACAGCATCATAGATATGAAATTTTATGATGAAAAAAATGCTAAATTTTTACCTTTTTTGCTGCCTGATTCTATCAATAGCACAGGGATTAGTTTTAGCGAAAGTGATAAAAACAAACTCATAAAAGAGGCCAAAGATGAGGTTAAAGACTTGTCTTTAAATCTTATCCAAAATTTAGAAAGCAAAATTCATAAAAGTGCTAAGGATACTTTAGAAGCTATTGCTAAAGGTTTTGGAGCTAAGAGAGTGGAATTTGAATTTAAGGATAACACACAAAAGCTAGATGTAAACTAGCTTTTTTCTTTTCTTACTTGGGTAATGCTTTTTCCACCTAGTCCGTAATTATCCGTATCAATTTCATCGATAATTACCACAGTCGAGCTTTTATTTTTGTTTAAAACCTTAGCAAGCAAATCCGTTACTCCCGCGATAAGCTCTTGTTTTTGTTCTGTTGTAGGTTCTCCGTTTTCTTTGGTGATGCGTATATTTACAAAAGGCATTTTTAACTCCTTAAAATTTTATAATTATTCTAAAATCTAAAAAATTAAAATATTCTTTTATTTTGTAAATTTTTTGATTATTTCATAGTTTTGTAAAAGCTGTTCAAAAGAAAAATTTAAATTTGCAGGAGAAGTTGAGGGTAGAGCTATGGCTTCTAAGTGAGGGTGGAATTTAACAAAAAATCTATAAGCACTTTGTCCTGTAGTAAAAATGGCTTGGATTTTGGCTTGAGAAAGGATTAGGTTTAAATCATTGACTTTTGCATAACTTATTGTTTTATCATCTGAATTTTTTATCTTGCAACTTTGAAGTACATCCCAAAGAGCGATATATTTTTTTCTTAAAAAGGCTTGTTGTTCTGTGATATTTTCCAATTTTACATCAAAAAGTGTTTCTAGTATAGGCCAAAAACGATTTCTTGGGTGTTGATAATAAAAGCCGTCTTGTCTTGATTTAATAGAAGGAAAAGATCCTAAAATTAAGATTTTAGAATCTTTGTCAAAAAAAGGTTCAAAAGGATGAGTTAGAAATTCACTCACTCACACAAATCCACAGAAATTTTTCCGTTTTTAATTTCGCTAATTTTAACTTTTAAGCTTTGGTTTTCGCTTAAATTAAGATGCTTGCTTTTTGAACTATGCAATAAACCATCAACACCATTTTTAAGTTCCACAAAGGCTCCAAAAGGAGCGATTTTTTTAACAATACCTTGAAATTCTTGCCCAAGTTCAAAGCCTGATATATCTTTGTCTTTAGAGCCTTTTTTAGTTCCTTTTTGAGAGCTTGTGATGTTTATGATGTAGTCTTTTGCGGCTTTGATTTGCTCGTTTTGACTACCTGCTATTTTTACTTCACCTTTTTCGCGATCTAAGTCTATAGAAACGCCAAATTTTTCTATGATTTCTTTGATGGTTTTTCCAGCTTGTCCTATGATATCAACGATTTTTGAAGGATCAACGCTAAAAAGCTCAAGTTTAGGTAAAACTTCTTCATTGACTATGATTTCTTTCGCAGCTTCTTCCATAATATTTAGGATGTGAATTCTTCCTTCTTTGGCTTGGTATAAAGCTTGTTTTAGTGTTTCTTGATCGATTCCGCCTAGTTTTATATCCATTTGAAGAGCAGTAACGCCGTCTTTGCTACCGGCTACTTTAAAATCCATATCCCCATCATGATCTTCAAGTCCCATGATATCTGTTAAAACAGCATACTTGTTATCTTCAAAGATAAGCCCCATAGCTACTCCTGCAACAAGTTTTAAGCTTGGCACTCCTGCTGCTTTTAAGGCTAAAGATCCGCCACAAACCGTTGCCATAGAACTTGAGCCATTGCTTTCTAAAATTTCACTGACTAAGCGGATTACATAAGGATAGTTTTCATCCACACTTGGATAAAGTGCTCTTTTGGCTAAATTTCCATGTCCTAGCTCTCTTCTTCCTGGAGCTTTGATAGGACTTGCCTCGCCTACTGAAAAACCTGGAAAATTATAATTTACCATAAAGCGTTCGCTTATAGGATTTTTTTCTGTAAGCAAGTCTATCATTTGAGCATCGTTTTCTCCGCCTAAGGTTACAACAACTAGAGCTTGAGTTTGTCCACGAGTGAAAAGACAAGAGCCGTGAGCGTTTGGCAAGATATTGGTTTCTATACTGATAGGACGAACCTCGTTTAAACTTCTACCATCAGCTCTTTTGCCTTCATTTAAAATTTGCTCACGAATAAGTTTGCGTTTGACTTTAGCTAAGGTATTTAAGACACTTTCTTCGCTCCAGTCTTTAGCGATTTCAAGATTTAAAATTTCTTTAGCGATTTTATTTAATTCGCTCGCTCTTTCGCTTTTTGCCATTTGGTTGATGGCTTCTTTGATTTGTTTTTGGAAATTATTTTCTATAAAAGCTAAAATTTCAGGATGTTCAATCTCATTTTTTAGTTCGATTTGAGAATTTTTTTTGTGTTTGCTAAAGGCTTCTTCATAAGCATTTGAGCCATTTAATATAGCTTTTTGAGCTAAATTTAGAGCTTCTAAAATTTCATCTTCGCTAAGTTCATTCATATTTTGTGAAGTGGTTTGAGTTAAAACATCGGCATAAGGAGCTTCGATAAAGATTTCATTTTCTTTTTGATCAGGTAAGGCTCTCATTTCTATCATCAAAAGCTCATCTTTTACACCTGCTACATAGAGATCTAGGGTGCTATTTTGAAGTTCTTCATTGTTTGGATTGAGTATGAAATTTCCATCTATCTTTCCTATACGCACACCACATACTGGAGCTTTCATAGGTATATCACTAAGATAAAGTGCCACGCTTGCGGCATTTAAGCTCATTACTTGCAAATCTACTTTAGGATCAGCTGAGAGAACCATCACAACGATTTGAGTCGGATAAGCATAGCCTTTTGGAAAAAGAGGGCGTAAGCTTCTATCAATAATGCGTGCTGTTAAGGTTTCTGCATCGCTTGGTTTGGTTTCTCTTTTGACATAACCACCAGGGATTTTTCCTGCGGCATAAGCTTTTTCGATGTATTGGACGGTTAGAGGTAAAAAATCTTCTTCAACTTGTTTTTCTTCTCTTGCAACTGTAGCTAGAACAACGCTTTTGCCTTGTCTCATTAAAACAGCACCGGCAGCTTGTTTGGCGACTTTGTCTATATCAAATATTTCTGTATTTTTGTTAATTTCTATGCTGTATTGCATTATTTTTCCTTTTTTACCAGATAATAAATTCGTAAAATTTTTTAAAATATTTAGCAAATTTCATCCTTTTTAAATTTTGTTTTCACTTTCTGCTAAAGAGAAATCGTATTTTACTCCTCCTAAAGGATAGAAGTTGAAAATAAAATAAACTCCGCTTTGATTTTTAGCTGTGATGCCACCACTTGTGAGTTGTGGATCGATTCTTTCTCTATACATTAAAGAATAGTTCCAACATTTTCTTTGGTAGGTATAGCCAAGTTCCCACATGTTTGCATGAGCTCTTTGAGTATCAAACCAAATTCCACCAAATAAATTATAATTAGGCGTGGCAATATAATTTGCTCTTGTACCAATAAAGCTATATTTTCCATACTCATCGTTTTGATAAGCATGAGAAAACATCCAATTAAATTTTGAATTTGTATTGACTTCTATTTGGCTGATGACATTGGTAAAGCGACTTTGCTCATAAGAGTAAAGCACTTCGCTGTTGAGATTGATGTTTTCATTAAAATAATAAGTTAAAAGATTTTCAAGTTCATAGAATTCATTTTGTTTATTGAGATAGTCAAGTGAAATTCTGTGTTTGAGTTTTTTTTGTCCTTCGTTGTTATAGAAATATTGTACAGCATAAAGACTTGTATGCTCGTTTTCTTTGTCGTATTCTTCAAGATAATCTTGCGTGATTTTACCTGATTTTGCACCTGGTAAAATGTAATTCACCCCTAAATTTAAAGTATGAAAGAAATTTTCATAAGCTTTTGAAAGATCGGTGTAGAGATTAAAATCATGAGTGTTTCTGAAATAATGCTCATGGTTTCTTTCAGGATCGTTGCTATAATTTACAAAAGAAGTATAAAATCTTTCTGTAAAAGTAAAGTGTAAAAAGTCTCCAAAAAAAGCGTTGTGATACGAGATAGGCAAGTCTAAATTTAGCTCATTTGCATAAGAACCAGCAGGTCGGTAAAAATTATGAAATGAAGCATCAAATGAATAACGCAAGCGTTCATCAAAAAGGTTATTTAAAAATCTATGATATTGAAAGCTTGGATATTCTTGTAAGGTTGTATTGTTGCTAAGTTTAGATGTGTCGATATAATATCTTGCATAAGCTCCGTAAAAATTGTTTTCATCGGCTAAAAAATAATTGATTTTGGAGGTTACAAGCGAGTTAAGATCTCGATAATCCCTACTTCCTAAATTTAAATAATCCACATCGTTGAGATAGGTTGCATCTATCCATAGACCTTCTTGAAAATTATCACTGAGTAAAGATTTGATTAAATCATCTCTTGAATATTTTAGTTCTATTCCATAGTGGGTTTGATTTTTCAAATTTTCATCGTAAAAATAGGAGCTATTTTCCCTAAAAGCACCAAAATTTAATTCTCCTGTTGAATATGGAGAATCAAGAAATCTTAAAGTAGAATAAAGTCCAAAACCACGGTTTGTTCGAATTTGCGGATCAAGTTCTAAATCCCAATTTTCTTGAGTGGCTATATAAATAGGTTGTTCATAGTATAAGCCTTCGCTACTTTTTAAAACGATTTTTGGGATTAAAAGCCCGCTTTGTCTATGAGTATCAGCGCTAAATCCAAAATAAGGTAGATAAAAAACTGGGGTATTTTTAACATATAATCTTGCATTGTAAAGATGAACAAAATTGGTTTCCCGGTTAAGCCAGCCTTTTGAAAAACGAATTTCCCAATCAGGATCTTCAACATTGCAGCTTGAAACTGCTGAAATTTTGCTTTCAAAGACTTTATCATTTAGATGGCTTGTTTTGCTTTGAAACCATACTTCAAGATTGTTATTGGAAAAGAAAAAATTACTAAAATCGGCTTGATTGGAATTTAGGTTGATTTTAGCATAATCAGAATGCGATCTTTCGTTTTGACCTCTTAGAATATTAACATCGCCAAAAAGCTCAACATCTCCGGTTTTTTCATTGTAAATTGCTTTATTGGCAGTGATGAAATAAAAATCAGAAAAAATAATAACATCATTGTTTGCAGTAAGAATATCACCTTCTTTTTTTGCATCAAGAGCGTAAATATCAACTTGTGCTGCATTTAAAGCTATGCTAGTTCCTAGCAATAGGGAAAATTTACGCCACATCGACTACTATTGTCCTTGCTAGATAATCCTCCCAAGCTTTGCGTAAATCATTACTTAAAGCCCAAGCAAACCCAAGCATAAACGCCATAGCACTAACTTGTCTTATCGCAGATCTGATGCAACTTTGGATGAGATTGGGTTTGTCAAGAAGATTTTCATCCAAGATGATAATTTTACATAATATTTTTCCCAAACTTGCCCCATAAAGATAAGTAAAAATTACTTGATAACTAAAATGAAGCAAGATGAAGCCAAGATAAAAATTTCCTATAATTTGAGTCGTTTCAAATAAATCTTTTGCTTGGATTAGACGATCATAAAAAATGATAAACACAATCAAAGAAATAACCATATCATCGATTAAAAAAGCTAGAACTCTTTTTCCAAAACTTGCTATTTTTAGATTTTCACGCTCTAAGCGGTCTTGTAAATTTTCTTTCATTTAAGAACCTGATGAGCGATGTCTTTTCTGTATTGTTTTCCTTTGAAATTTACATTATCACAAAGTTTATAAGCATTTTTTTGCGCTTCTTCTATACTTTTTCCTGTGCCAACGCAAACTAAAACTCTTCCACCATCAGCCATTAATTTGCCATCTTCTAGGCTTACTCCAGCATAAGAAATATGAGAGTTTTCAGGAATGTTATTTACAGTAATTTCACTTTTTGGTGAACTTTTGTAAGGATAGTTTTCACTCGCGCATACAACCCCTACTGCAAATTCTTTTTTGATTTTGATTTTTGCGTGTCTTAAGCGTCTTTGAGTAGCAGCTAAAATAAGCTCTAAAGGATCTTCGATTAAAGGCATTAAAACTTCACATTCAGGATCGCCAAAGCGAACATTAAATTCTAATACATAAGGTTTATTTCCAACGATCATAGCGCCTATAAATAAAACGCCACAAAATTCCGCTCCTTCTTTTTTCATACCTGCTAAAGTCGGTAAAATAATATCTTTTTGAACTTTTCTAAGCAAACTTTCATTCGCCAAAGAGCTAGGAGCGTAAGCACCCATTCCGCCAGTATTTGGCCCTTGATCATTATCGAGTAATTTTTTGTGATCTTGTGCTACAGGAAGTAAAACAAAATCATTGCCATCACATACTGCAAAAATGCTTAATTCATAACCATCTAAAAATTCTTCAATTACAACGAGTTTTCCAGCATCTCCAAAGCTTTCTCCGCTCAGCATTTTAGCTGTTTCTTCTATGGCTTCTTCATGAGTCTTAGCTATGATAACACCTTTTCCTGCACAAAGTCCATCGGCTTTTACTACTATAGGAGGGGTTAAACTATATATAAAATTTTTTGCTTTTTCAATGTCATTTGTGTTTAAAAATTTGGCTGTTTTGATACGGTATTTTTTAAGAAAGCTTTTCATAAAAGATTTTGAGGTTTCAAGCATTGCAGCAGCTTTGCTTGGCCCAAAAATAGCAAGTCCTTGTTGTTTAAAAATATCTACAACCCCTTCAGCTAAAAAACTTTCACTTCCTACTATACAAAGATCAAAACCTTTTTCTTTTGCATAGGTTGCTAAAACTACTGGATCTTTTAGGTTTAAATTTGTTCCAAGACTTTCGGTAGCGCCATTTCCAGGAGCAAAATAAAACTCTAAATTTTTGTCTACTCTTCTTAAGGCTAAAGCAATAGAGTATTCTCTTGCACCACTACCCAAAATCATTATTTTCATTTATATCTCCTTTTAAACCCAAACAGCCGTTTAACAAAGATTGACCCCAAAAAGTCAAAGAAAACCGCTAGGTAATTTTTAAAGGCTGCAACTTCTCGCTTTTTTCAAAGCTCAAACGATGCCACAGAACACGGTAAATCACACAATCGCAGTTAATAAAAATGTGTTGGATCACTTTAAATACCACAAACTGTTTAGGCAAGGAAATTATAACTTAATTTAGCTTAAATTTCTATGTCTTAAATCAGTTTAAATTTGGTTTTTCCTGATTTGTCAAAATGCTTTCCTTGTAAAATAATATCGGCAACATTTTCCCAAACATGTTTTTCATCAATATAGACTATATCAAAGGTGTTATCACGCATTAAAGACTGATAATTCACTTTTTTAGGTGCGTATTTTACTAAATAATACGGATTTTGTGAAAAGTTTTCAATTTTTAATTTGCATAATAAATCTAAATCCGATGTGACAACTAAAAATTTTTTTCTTTGTTCTTTTGTGATTTTTTGAATATACACTAAAAGTTTTTGATCAAAAGGATTTAGAGCGGATTTATTTAAGCGGCTTAAGTAATGTTCTGCAAAAGAAAGAGAACAGAAAGAATTTTCTATATTACTCATAGTAAAATAAGAATTTTTAACCCCTGATGATTTTAAAGATAAGTGCCAAATTTTAACATCCATTATGGTTGCGCATAGATTTAAACCTGTGACAATTTTTTTAAAGAGCTTTTCTCGTGAAAGTTTAAAAGCATTTTCGAAAATATTGTAATTTTTCTTATAAAAATCTTCCCTTATAGCATCAAGTCTTTTTAGTGTTGTTCTGTAGTATTCTGCTTCTTTTTGTAGTTTAGCTAATCTTTCTTGCCTTGCTTTAAGTTTTTCAGGGTCTGCATTGGCCGCATTGCTTTTAAGATTTATTTCAGATTGTAAAGTTTTCATTTGTGCTTCAAGCGAGGCTAGACGATTTTTTCTTGTATCTATGGTGGCTACTAAAGCTTGATAATGACACTGCAAAGATAAAAAAGTTTCGTTAAAAATTTTAGTGATATTTGGTTTTTGATCAGCTATCATTTGCTTGTATGAATTCTCTAAATGCATCATGATGCTTTTTAATGCGCTAAATTGGGTTTGGTCTATGCTATTATCCATAAAAATTAAAGTATCATAAGCTTTAAATAAAAATCTTTTAAGTATAAGATAATCAAGTATGCAAGGAATTTCCTTTTCATCTTGTAGATTGGCTTGAAGCGTTTCTACGGATAAAATTTCATGAGCAAAATATTTTTGTATAGCTTGAGGTATAGTAAAAGAAAGAGGAATTTTTTCTATAGTGTCAAAGTCTGTCGTTCTATAAAGTTCTGTTATATAAGCACTTCTTCTTGAGTTTTGTAAGTCTTCTAATTCATCATCATTATCAGTTTTCCAAAAATCATGCTCAGTGATAAAATCCCCTTCTTTAAATTCTTGAAATTTTGAAGGTTTTATACCTGTTATGGTTTTGCTTGTTTGAACGGGCTTGCCGTCTTCTGCTTTTTTTTCGCTAGAAAGAGTTCTAAATTCCACAAGCATACCAACACTTGGCATACTTTTTTTATCATTCCAAATTTGGCGATTGAAGTCAAAAAAGGTATTTGCTGAGTTTGTAACGGTTCCACGTCCTGTAGAATCCATATAAATAGCTATTTTTCCATGCATATTTCTTCCTTGAAATTTCTTGAATAAATTCTAGCCTTATTTTTATAAAAATTTTATAATAAAAATAAGAGCTAGAAAAAATGGATCATTCCCATTCTATGGTTGCAGGTGGTTTGCTTGAGATATCATAAACAACGCGGTTTATACCTTCTACTTCATTGATGATACGGCGACTTATGTTTTCTAAAACTTCGTAAGGTAAATGTGAAAAGGTAGCCGTCATACCATCACTTGCATCTACAACGCGTATACAAACTGCATTATCATAAGTGCGGTTATCCCCCATAACCCCAACGCTTTTAACATTTAAAAGCACGCAAAATGCTTGCCAAGTTTTATCATACCAACCTGTACTTTTAAGTTCTTCGAGTAAAATTACATCAGCCTTGCGCAATAGTTCTAAGCTAGGGCGATTTACTTCTCCCATAATGCGTATAGCAAGCCCTGGCCCAGGGAAAGGATGGCGATAAACCACTTCTTTGCTAAGTCCAAGCTCAAGCCCTAAAGCACGCACTTCATCTTTAAAAATTTCTTTTAAAGGCTCTATGAGTTTAAGATTCATTTTTTCAGGTAAGCCCCCTACATTATGATGGCTTTTAATGGTTTTGCTTGCACCTACAACAGAACTTTCTATGATATCAGTATAAAGTGTGCCTTGAGCGAGATATTTTACATCTTTATGTTTTTTTGCTTCTTCTTCAAAAACTTCTATAAAGGTATTTCCTATGATTTTTCTTTTTTGCTCAGGATCTCTAACATTAGCCAAGCGACTTAGGAAAATTTCACTTGCATCAATGCTGATAAGATCGATACCTAAGGTATTTTTAAACATAAATTCAACTTGTTCTTTTTCTCCGCTTCTTAAAAGTCCATTATCTACAAAAACTACTATAACTTGTTCTTTTATAGCACTAGCTAAAAGTGCAGCAACTACACTACTATCTACTCCGCCACTTACTGCACAAAGCACTTTATCATTGCCTACTTCTTCACGGATTTTTTCTGCTTGAGTTTTTGCAAAAGAACCCATATTCCAAACGCTTTCACAATTACAAGCGTATTTAGCAAAATTTTTTAAGATATTTTTGCCAAATTCACTGTGTTGCACTTCTGGGTGAAATTGCAGAGCAAAAAATTTCTTATCTTCGTTGCCAAAAACACAAAAAGGGCTATTTTCACTTGTGGCTAAAACTTCAAAACCTTGAGGTAAATTTTCTACCTTATCAGAATGACTCATCCAAACAGTTTGTTTTTTTGGAAGATTTTTAAATAAAGCGCTATCTTTTTTAACTTCTATGTTTGCTTTGCCGTATTCTTTATGTCCTGCAGGTGCTACTGTAGCTTTGTAATGATGTGCCATAAGCTGCATACCATAACAAATTCCAAGAATAGGTAAACCTAAGTCAAATATACCTTTATCGCAAAAATACGCATCAGTTGCATATACGCTTGCTGGACCTCCGCTTAAAATAATACCTTTTGGTTCTTTCGCCTTAATATCAGCTAAGCTCACATTAAAAGGTAAAATTTCTGCATAAACCCCTTGTTCCCTTAAGCGTCTTGCTATAAGCTGAGTGTATTGAGAGCCAAAGTCCAAAACTAAAATATCTGCTTTTTTCATTATTTACCACCTATGTAATTGTTCGTATTTTTTAATGGTTTTTACCGAACCATTTTGTTCATAGCTTGTGTATTGAGGGTTGCCTTTATATCCGCAAGCACAGAAGAAAATTAAGAAAAGAAATGCTAAAATCATCTTATGGGAAAAAGAAATAATATTAAGATGACTAAAAACGCTAGTGCTGTTATTAATGAATTGATGGATAAACCTCATTATAAGCCTTTAAAAACCTTATTTTTTTGCAAAGATTTTTTAAGTTCTTTTCCGCCTGCTAAGCAACGTTTGATTGCTAAAATTTATGTAAAAAATCATATTTTAAATATAATAACCTTACATCCAGCAGCTTATCAAGAATTAAATCATGATGATAGCAAAATTTATATTAAATTTCTCATAAAAGCGTATGGACAAAAATATCCTTTAAGTGGATTTGTTGATATAAAAGATATAAAAATCTTTTCTCAAAAATACACTTATGCAGTAAATAAAAACAAAAATGATGAAAAACTCTCTAAAAATTCTTATTTGGAGCTTTCTAAGGGTGAATTTAAAAATTGCTTTGAAGATGAAAAATTATTTAAGAAATTTGAAGATTTAAGAGAGCTTATAAAAAAAAGGTTCTAATCTTGACTAAAGAGAATTTAGAAAATGAGTTAAAAACTCTTCCTAATAGTGCTGGAGTGTATCAATACTTCAATCAAGAAGGAAAGCTTTTATATGTAGGCAAGGCTAAAAATCTTAAAAATCGTGTCAAATCTTATTTCGCTTTTACTCCAAATTTACATGCAAACCCAAGAAATTCTTTAAGAATTCAAAAAATGATTGAAGAAACAGTGCATTTGGAATTTATCACTACTAATTCAGAAGCCGATGCTTTGATTTTAGAAAATTCTTTTATCAAACAACTGCATCCAAAATATAATATTTTACTAAGAGATGATAAAACTTATCCTTATATTTATGTGGATTTTGAAGAAGAATTTCCACGCTTTGAGATCACTAGAAAATTAGTAAAAAAAAGCAAAATTAAATATTTTGGTCCTTTTTTTAAAGGCGCTAGAGAGCTTTTAGATGCGCTTTATTTATACTATCCTTTAAAGCAAAAAGCAAGTTGTAAATCCCCTTGTATTTTTTATCAAATTTCTCGTTGTCTTGCACCTTGTGATAAACGCATCAGCAGGGAAAAATACCTTGAAATTTTAGATGAGGCTATGCACGCGCTTTTAAATCCTAGTATTTTGCTTAAAAACTTAGAAAAACAAATGCTTATTTTAGCGCAAAATGAAAATTACGAAGAAGCAGCTAAAGTAAGAGATCAGATTGCAACGATTAAGGATTTAGAAGTTAAGGTTGAAATAGATATTGCAAAATTAGAAGATTTTGAAGTATTTGCTTTAGCTTTTGAAAATTCCATGCTTTCAACCTTGCGTTTTGTAGTGCAAAATGGAAAAATTATCAGTGTAAATTCTAAGATTACTCCTATAAAAAATGATATACAATGGGATAAAAATGAAATTTATAAGCAACTGATTTTAGAAAATTTTAGCATGGATATTCCTTTGCTTGCAAATGTTATTTATGTTTATGAAGAATTTGAAGATAGAATGCTTTTAGAAGAAATTTTAAGCCAAAGGTTTGATAAAAAAATCAGTATTAAAATCCCTAAAATAGGAGAAAAAAGAAGAATTTGTGATTTGGCTTTTCAAAATGCCCTTTTAAATATAGAAAAAGAGCAAAAAAATCATGATTTTACTATACAAAAAGAATTAAAGTCTTATTTTGAGCTTGAAAATTTACCAAATGATATAGAAATTTTTGATAATTCTCATTTGCAAGGCGTGGCAAATGTTGGAGCTATGGTAACTTATAGTGCAAATTCTTGGGATAAGTCAAAATATCGCAAATTTCATTTAAAACATAAAAATGATTATGATCAAATGCGTGAAGTTTTAATGCGTAGGGCTTTGGACTTTGATAAAATACCCCCTCCTGATTTATGGCTTATAGATGGAGGCAAGGCTTTGCTTGATTTGGCTAAAGAAATCATTGTAAGTAGTGGGGCAAATGTCGATATTTTAGCTATTTCAAAAGAAAAAATCGATGCAAAAGCACATAGGGCTAAAGGAGGTGCTAGAGATAAAATTCATTCCTTAAAAGGAGAATTTAGCCTAAGTATTAACGATAAAAAACTACAATTCTTACAGAAATTAAGAGATGAAGCGCATCGTTTTGCTATCAGCTTTCATCAAAATACTAAGAAAAAACAGGACTTGAATAGTTCTAAGCTTGTAAATTTAGGACTTAGTTCAGGGGTTATACAAAAACTTTTAGCGTATTATGGAAATTTTGAATCTATATATAAGGCTGATTTTAAAGATCTTGCAATGCTTGTAGGCAAGAAAGTGGCACAAAAGATAAAGGAAAATTGATTTGATATTAGCAGGGATAATTTTTATTTTTAATCTAATTTTAGCGTATTTAAGTATTGATATCTCAAAGCTTGATAGTGTTGCTGAACAACTGAAAATAGGTATGTTTTCTAGCATTTTTGTTTTATCTTTAACACTTTTTATTTTTGCTTTTAGACAAAATAGAAATATAAACAAAATATATCAAAAAATTTTTTACATGCAAAATGATTTTTTAAATTTTCAAAAAAAGATTGATGTTGATAGCGTGCTTGATTTGTTAAAGGAAAAATTTGAAACTACGGGTCAAAATTTAACTAAAACATCCCATGAAAAAGATAGATATTTGCATTTATTGGAGGAAAATTTATATCAGCTTGGAAATATATCCAATGCAATGCGTTGCTTAAATGAAGGGTATAATAAAGAAATTAATTCTTTGATTTTAAATGCCTTAAATTCTCAAAAAGATCAAATTAGATTAGAATTAAATGAGGCTTTAGAGCATCATAAAAGCATTATAGGGACATCTCATGGAAAGGTTTTGCAATTTGAAGCAAGTGTGGCTATAGTTAATAATGATGAGCTTGAGAATTTTTTACTTGCAAATTTACTTTCGTATTTTGGCATAGAAAGCACTTGTTTTAAAAATTTAAGTTTTGATGTTAATGACTTTCATTTGATTTTTATTAAGGATAAAATTTTAAATGAAAATGTAAAGAAAAACTATGATTTTATAGTGATGGGTCGCCATAAAAATACACATTATGAGTATTTTTTAACTTTACCTTTTGAAAAAAAAGATCTTGAAAATATTTTGCAAAACAAGCTTGATAAGGTTTGCACTTTAAAATTTAAAACCCCTTATCAAAATAATGTATTGCTTTTTAAACAAAATGATTTTGATGCAACCTTATTTTTTAATATAATAGAAAAACAATGCGATAAAAATGTATGTATAAATTCTTTTAGTCAATTAAAACAAGAATTAAGCAAGGAGACTTATCGTTTGATTTTGCTTGATTATGAATTAATTAAATTTGATCTTGAACAAATGAGAAATTTGTTAAGTGCTTATAAAAAACAGCATCCACAAAGCCATATCATCTTTTTTTCAAAGGAAAAAGTTAGGGATTTTGATTGTGTAAGTGAAGTTTTAAGTGATGTAAGTAGAAATGATCTTATAACTTTACTTAGAAAGTATTTACCAAAGGCCTAAGCTTTATAAAATTTAACTCCAGCTAAATCGAGAATTTTTACCTTTTTTTCTTTGATAAGTTGATTTAAGAGAGTTTTGGATTGTTCATCAAATTTCACTTCAATGTCTATTTCGCTTTGTGAGCGCAAATGAAGCATTTTTAATAATTCTTCTTCATTGAAGCTTAGTTTTTCACCTTCATAATGTCTTTTGGCTAAGAGTACAGGAGTAGAATCTATAAGTTTAGAAAGTTCTAAAAGTTTTTCTTCGCTTACTTTTTTAACGGCATAAGCAGGAGGTCTATCTATGGTGCTTAGATCAACCCTTAAAGGCATGATTTTTTTTAAAGCTTGATTAAGTGCTTCAAATTCTTCTTCGTTGTCGTTAAGATCTTTAACAACTAGAATTTCCATAATCAAATCTCCGTTAAATCTAGCTCTAAAATCTGCCATTTTTTCTATCATTTTTTCTAAATCTATGTTTTTTAAAGCTCTATCAATACGATAAAAAGTTTTAGCAACTGCACTATCTAGGCTAAATTTGACCACATCTAGTTTTAGCAAAGCATTAAATTTGTCTTCGTCTAATACAGCTGTGCCATTGCTTAAAATAAGCAATTTTTTATCTTTAGCAATGCTGCGTAAAGATAAAATAAGCTCATTTAAATGAGGATAAAGACTAGGCTCTCCGTTGGCAGTAAGGGTAAGAAAATCAAATTCAACATTTTTTTCAAGCATAGCTTTAACTTCAGAGATAATTTTATCTATGCTGATAATTTCATCTTGTTTTTCTTGGGCTTTTTTTGGATCAAGCTCGCAGTAAACACAATCAAAATTGCATTGTTTTTTACTAGGGCTTAAATCTATACCCAAAGATCTTCCAAAACGCCTAGAGCTAACAGGACCAAAGAGTATTTTCATTTAGCTGAACTTTCTTGTACAAGCTTGATAAAATATTTTGCATTTTCAACAGGAATATCAGGCAAGATCCCATGTCCTAAGTTGAAAATATGAGCTTTATTTTGCATGGTTTTTAGTATTTTTTCCACTCCTTCTTTGATGGCATTTTTATCATAAAGTCTGCAAGGCTCCATGTTGCCTTGAAGAGTGTATTTGTGTGATAGTTTATCACGTGCTAAATCAAGCGGGGTGCTCCAATCAACCCCAAAAACATCAAAATTACCATCGATTCTATCCAAATAACCGCTAATGCCTTTAGGGAATAAAATTACAGGTATATTTGGGTATTTGTTTTTAATAAAATTTGAAATTTCAAGCATATAATTAAAAGAGAATTCAAAAAACTTATCATATTCTAAAGCACTTGCCCAGCTATCAAAAATTTGTATAGCATTAGCACCTGCTTTAATTTGCTCTTCTAAATAAAGTTTTAAAACTTGAGTTAGTTTATTTAGAATTTTATGTAAAAGTTCTGGGTTTTGATAAAGCATTTTTTTACACTTTGCATAATTTTTACTTCCACTTCCTTCTATCATATAGGTAGCTATAGTCCAAGGGCTTCCGCAAAATCCTATTAAAGCCTTGTTTTGAGATAATTTTTCTCTTGTAAGCTTTAAGGCATCATAGACATAATTTAATTTTTTATGTGCATTTTGATCGTCAAGTTTTTCTAAGTCTTCTAGGGTTGAAATAGAATTATCAAAAATAGGCCCTTCTCCTTTTTCAAAACGTAAATTCATACCCATTTCAAGAGGAACAACTAAGATATCTGAAAAAATGATTGCTGCATCTACATCTAAAATATCAATAGGCTGTAAAGAAACTTCAGAAGCTTTTTTATAGTCTTTGCATAAAGAGAGAAAATCACCCGCTTGTTTTCTTGCTTCCATATATTCTGGCAAATATCTTCCTGCTTGACGCATCATCCAAATAGGGGTGTAGGGTGTAGGTTTTTTAAAGCAAGCATCAATAAAAATCATTATTTTCCTTTGTTTTTAGCAAAATTATAACAGAATTTGATAAATTAAATTGGTCAATTTTTCTATATTTTCTTCATATGGAGGAAATAATAAATTTTTTCATTTTATCCAGAGTTATGAGAAATTTTACGAGAATTATTGGAATTCTCGTTTGTGTAGTTTGAGTTTTGATTTGTATATTAAGCCTTTGTATTGTTTGTGACATTTCCTGCGTCAATTGTAGCAAAAAGCTTATTTAGCAAAGTCTCCTCATTTTTTTTGTATTGATCTTCTCTCATTTTTTGCCAAGCATAAGATCTAAAATCTTCTCTAACAGCACCAAGATCAATGTCCTCATTAGTAAATTTGCTTGAGCTTGTTTTTTCTTCTTCCTTTTCTTCTTTGTTTTTTACTTCATTTAATGTGGCTTGAAATTCATCTGCTGAAGTATTTTTCTCTTTAACCTTTGTTGTGGTGCTAAAAATAGCATTTGATGTTTTTTGAGTATTATCTACTACCATTTTCTCCCCCTTTATTTAACTTTACATTAAACAAACAAGCAATTTCTATTCCAATTTATATCTTTTTTAAACTTTTTCTTTGAAATTTTTTATAATTTAATTTATCTTTGGCAAAAAGTAAGGCAAAAATCAAAGCAGGGCTTACAAAAAGTGCCGAAAATAAAGCATTAAATTCTATACCCAATCCTGCTAAAACAATCCCACCTAAAAAACTTGCTAAGGCTATGCCTACATTAAAAGCTGCTTCATTCACACTTACTGTGCTGTCTATGACTTTATAAGTATGGCGTTTAGCTTTAGCAATGCTAAGCATTTTTAGCGCCGGTATAGTGGAAAAGGCAAAAAATCCTATCAAAGCTACGCTAAAAATGATTAAAATTTTAGAATGCATGGTGAGAAATACGCTTAAAAATACTAGAACTTGTATGCTTAAAATAAGACGCAAGGAAAAAATAGCACCTTTTTTATCTACTATTTTTCCGCCCCATAAATTCCCACAAATTGCACAAATTCCATATAAAAGCAAGATATAAGCTGTATCTTGGACTTTAAAACCGCTTATTTCTACAAGTAATTTTTGCAAATAAGTGTAAAGAACGAATTGAGCCCCACAACTACAAATGGTTATAGTATAAGTTTTTAACAAATTTTGATGCGAAAAAGCAGGGATTAGATTTTTAAGACTGGTTGGACTAGGATGTAAATTTTTGGGCATCATATGCCATACCCCAAAAAATGCTAGGCTTGTAATGATAAAAATAAGTAAAAAGATAAATTTAAAGCCAAAATAATGTCCTATAAAAGTTCCAAGTGGTGCTCCAGTAACTAAGGCTACGGTAAGTCCTGTGACCATTATAGCTAGAGCACTTGATTTTTTATCATTAGGTACTATAGCACTTACAGCTAAGGTAGCAATGACAAAAAACACCCCATGCTGTGTTCCTGCTACAAAACGTGCAAACGCTGTAAGATAGAAATTTTGGCTAAAAAAGATAATGAAATTTGCTAAAGCAAAAATTCCAAGATTGATTAAAAGTTGTGTATGTCTGTGAAAACGACTTAAAGGTATAGTAATAAGAGGAGCGCCTATAACAACACCTATAGCATATAAGGTTGTAAGATAGCCCGCAGTTTTTGCATCTACGCTAAAATACGCTTCAACATCAACCAAAACTCCTGCCATGACAAATTCGGTTACACCCATACAAAAAGCACTAAGAGCTAGTGCAAAAAGAGCTTTTTTGTAATTTTGCATTTTAATTTCCTTATAAAAATAAAAACGCATTATAATAAAATAAAGGCTTAATTTCCTTAAAAAAATCAAAATATTTTTGTTAAAATAAAATAAAAATTTTAAAGGTAAATAATGAAAAAAATTATTTTATTGCTCGGTTTAAGTTTGGTGAGTTTAGGGGCTTTGAGTTTTGATGAGCTTATTTATAAAGATGAGGTAAAACCTAGTTTTGATTGTTCTAAGGTGAAAGATGATGGTAAAAGTGATGATGAGCTTATGATATGCAATGAAATTGGCGTGCGTAATGAATTTGAGAATAAAAAACTTGCTTTAGTAGATAACATTTATAGTAGTTTGTATCAAAATATTTCAAAAAAAGCAGATAAAAAGACAAAAAAAGATTTTAAAGCTATTTCAAAAAAGATGATTAAAGAAAGAAAAATTTGTATAAAAAATATGCAAAACACAAAAGCAGGGGAAAATCCTATTTTACCTTTACTCAATGCAAGTGATTGCATGCAAGAAGCTTATGCTAAAGCTTTATTAGAGCTTACGCAAAGAGCAAAAAAAGATATAAAGACTAAAGAAGTTTTAGAGCAAATTTTTAAAAATAAAGTTGATAAATATGAAAATTTACTCACTCAAAGTTTAAATACCAATAAAGATTTGCAAGATTTTATAGACAGCTTGGCTAAAGAAGATTTGATTGATTCTAGGGGTAAATTTAAGCTTTGGAATTTAAATTGATTGCAAAATTAGCCGCTTCAAAATAACTTTTAGTGTTGATTTTAGCATTTTTATAGGCCTTATCAAAGGCCGTGCCATGATCAACGCTAACGCGTATGATGGGTAAATTTAAACTCACATTGATGCTTTTATCAAAATACAAGGCCTTTAAAGGAGCAAGAGCAAGATCGTGATACATAGCCACTAAACGATTGCAGTTTTTTAAACCAGCCTTAGTAAAAGCAGTATCAGCTACTAAAGGATAGGGTAGATAAACACCCTTGCCTTTAAAATTTAAAAGCAATTCTTTTTGCAAATTTTCATCTTTTAAGGCTTTTTTGAAAAATTTTTCATCTTTTTTAGAGTGTAAAAAGGCATTAACAAAGGCTATAGCTTTTTCCATGATCTTTTCTTCTTCTCCACCTATAACTCCATAATCTCCAGCGTGAGGATTAAACCCCAAAAGTCCCATTTTTTTAAAATGCGTTTCTTTGTAAAAATCTTTTAAAAAGATACTTAAATTTCTAAAAGTGATTTTTTTACTCACCTTAGCTAAAGGTATATGTTCGCTAAAAAGCCCTACAAAAAGTTCTTTGCAACCTAACATCATAATGGCATTTTTTTTAAAAAAATCCCTTAAAGCATCGGTGTGTCCTTTGTATTTAAGTCCTACATCTTCCCAAGCTTTTTTGTGTATAGGCAGAGTAAGCAAGGCATGGGCGTGTTTTTCATAGACAAAATAACTTGCCGCCTTAAAGCTTAAAAAACTATAAAGTCCACTTTTTGCATCTATTTCTCCGGCTTGGATTTCAAAATTTTCATCCACTTTAAAGCCTAAAGGAAGGCAAAAAGAGTAAATTTCAAGAGAATTTTCTTTTTTTATAAAATTAAACTCATAGTCTTTGTCATCTTTAAAAGCTACAATTTTTGCATTAAAAAGTTTTAAATTTAAAAGTTTTGAAGCTTTATCAAGCAAGTTTTCGTGGATAAAATAAAAAGGTGTGCAGATTTTGCTTAGTTCTTCATGAGAACGCACTAAAATTTCAAGTCCTATGCCGTTTATATCGCCTATGCTAATGGCTAGTTTTTTCATCTTTTAATAAGTTCTTTCATTTCTAAAATAGCGTTTTGAAGTCCTGTAAATACAGATCTTGCTACAATGCTTTGTCCTATATTTAGCTCACAAATTTCTTTAATTTTTACTATGGATTTTACATTTTTGTAATTTAAACCATGTCCCGCAGCCACTTTTAAACCAAGTTCTACGCCTTTTTTGGCACAGAGTTTTAAATTTTGTAATTCTTTTTCAAATTGAGTTTGCAGGGTTTTTTTATCTTGATCAAGTTCTTTTAAAGCAAAAGCAGTATGAGAGATATTGCTAAAAAGTGCATTGTGTAAATTTGCATAATGTCCTGTATGAAGCTCTATAAATTGGGCTTTTAAATTTTTTGATTTTTCTATATCTTCTAAACTAGGATTGATAAAAAGTGAAACTTCAATGTTTGCATTTTGAAGTTTTTCTATGCTTTGTTTTAATTTAGCATGATTTAAACAAAGTCCCCCTTCTGTAGTAAGCTCTTCTCTTTTTTCAGGCACTAAAGTAACGCGGTGGGGTTTGAGTTTAAGAGCTAAATTTAAAATTTCATCATTTAAAGCACATTCTAAATTGATAGGGCTTTTGCAAAATTTTATGATATTTTCCAAGTCAAAATCCTGAGCATGACGGCGATCTTCTCTTACATGCAAAGTGATTTGATCTGCGTATTTAGCTGCTATAAAAGCAGCCTCTAAAAGATCAGGATCATTTACCATTCTAGCTTGTCTTAACACTGCGATATGATCGATATTTACACCTAAAAGCATATTTTTCCTTTAGAACTTTTTTGCTATTATACTATAAAATCAAACAAGGAAAGTCATGTTAGGTATAGATCTTGGTTCGAATACTTTAAGAGCAGTACAAATGGATGAAAAATTAAATAAATTAAAAGAATATGAATTTGTTATTGGGGCAGCGAAAAATCTAAATCAAAGTGGAGAAATTTCGAAAGAAGCCATACAAAGATTAAAAAATGCTTTGAGTATTTTAGCTAAAGAGCAAGATTTAAGCAAAGCAAGAGCTGTAGCGACTGCAGCTTTTAGAAAGGCAAGTAATACAAATGAAATTTTTGCTCATTTAAAAGAAGAATTTGGGATTGATTTTAAGCTTATAGATGCCAAAAGTGAAGCTAAGATTAGTGTTTTAGGTATGCAATCAGGTTTAAGAAGGCTTAAAATTTGGGGAGAGTTTGCGTATTGTGATTTAGGAGGGGCTTCTTGTGAGCTTTCTTTTAGAAAAAGTTTTAAAAGTTTTGATTTTGGTATTATTAGTTTTTATGAAAAAAATTGCCATTCTTATTATAAATCTTGTATTTCTTATAAAAAATTGATAAAAAAATATCCTAAATTTATCATCAATATTAAAGATAAAAAACTTAAAATTCATTTTTTAATTGCAAATCCCTATTTAAAGCATTTAGCTTTTATGGCTTTTGATGAGGTGGCTATGATTAAAAAGGAACTTCGTTCTTTAGGGGCTAAAACGGTGGTTTTAAATTCCGGAGTTCCTACTACACTTAGCGCATTAAAACAAAATATAAGCTATGAAAAGTATGAAACAACTAGAGTAAATGGTAAAAAACTTTGCCATAAGGATTTTTTAAATTATGCTATTAAACTTTTTCATATGGAAGAAAAAAAGGCTATAAAAGAAGTAGGTATGATGAGAAAAAATTATTTGAGTGCAGGTTGTTTATTGTTTTATGCTTTGTTTGATAAACATAAACTTCTAGTCATTGATGAGGGTTTAAGAGAGGGGGTTTGTTTAGCGAGTATGAAAAATATAAAATTTTAGTTTTTTTGAAATTCGAAAAAATGAAATTTTTCATCAAAATTAAAAAATAAAATTTTAGCTTGAGATAAAAAACTTTCATAGGTTTTAATGTTTTTATTTTTTGTGTATTCTAATAAATCTTCAAAACCAAAATCCATTAAAGCAAGACTTTGTTTTTTAAAAGCTAAAGGTTTAAAATCATATTCTTTGATGAGTTTTTGAAGATGAGTAAAATTGACATTATAAGTTAGATCGCTTTTGCCGAAAAAATCTTTTAAAGATACTTCAAAAGGGCTAAAAACTTCGTGCTTTTGATAGATTCTTAAGCTAAAATTTTGTGGATTCAAAGTTCCATAGTCAAATCCCGCAAATATAAATCTCTCGCAAGCTTGATCTAAATCTTTAAAAAAATTTTCAAGCTCTAAACTGAGTTCGCCTTTTTTAAGATTTAAAGTTTTGCATTTTGTGATCAAATTTTCATCCATATTTTTAAAAATAAGTTTAAAATTTTCTACAAATGCCATTTTATCATGATCTATAAGTTCACAAGTAAAACTATCAAAAAGTTCATTGCAAAAGAAAAAAGCGTTCTTAAAATGGCATTCTTTAAGACTATTTTTGTGAGTAAATTCCACTCCTTCTAAAGTCTTTTTTTGTAATGTTCTTAATTTTTCATGTGGTTCTATGATGAAAAAAGAAATTTGAGAAAAAATTTCAGGTCTTAATTCAAGCAAAGCGGCTAAAAAATCACGACTTAAATAGCCTTCATTAGCGCCTATTTCTACAAGTTCTAGTGGAGGTTTGAGAATTTTTTCATCTATTAAATTTAAAAAATGCTTGGCTAAAAGTGTGCCAAAAAGATTTCCTACACTCACAGCAGTAAAAAAATCTCCGTTTTTTCCTATACTTACAGCATTTTTATAATAGCTTTCATGTAGCCAAGCATGGAAAAAGTCACTAAATTTCATTGAAAAATAGCATTAAATTTAGATACAAAATCCAAAGGATCGACTTGTTTGCCTCCAGCTAAAATTCCAAAATGCAAATGCGGCCCACTTACCCTACCACTAGCTCCGCTAAGTCCTATAAGCTCACCTTTTTTTATCTTTTGTCCTACTTTAACATCGATTTTAGAAAGATGATAGTATTGTGAATAAATTCCAAAACCATGATCAATGACTACCGAATTTCCTGCAAAATAACGATCTTTTGCGATTTTTACTATACCTGAATTGGCTGCATAAATAGGTGTTCCTGTAGCGGCTCTAAAGTCCGTTCCGCTATGATAACTTGCTACTTTTTCATTAAAAGTTCTTGCTTTGCCAAAATCACTTGTGATAAAAGAATTTAAAGGTATATTAAAAGCACCGTTAAATAAAGCTTTTGGAGTATAAGAGCTATAAATCGCATTGGCTTCTTTTAATTCTTTAGCGATGCGTTCTTTTACGGTTTTTGGCGGAAAAATCTTTTTGTTTTCAACTTGCAATTTTTCACTTTTATAATTACCTTCTAAAGTTTTTATGAAAATTTCTTCTTTTTTATCTTTATAAAATGCGATAAGTTTGGTGTTTTGCGGGGGATTTTTGTAAGGTAAGGAAAAAATAGCTAGAATTTTTTCTTGATTTTTAGGATGTGCAAAGGTGGGAATATTTTTATCATTATTTTTTAAAGATAAAAAATCTTTCTTATCTAGTTCCAAAAATAAAGCTTGACCTTTGATGAGTTCTAAATTTTGAGCTCCAAAAAGCCAAAGAGTAAGGCTTAAAAGAATCCATAAGGCTTTCATAAGCTTAACTCTTTAAGATCGGCAATTTTTAAAAACTCCGCATAAATTTCATAAACCAAAGCTTGGCGATTGTTTTTAAGTTTTTCATCTTCAGCATTAATCATCACTTGATTAAAAAACTCATCGATAAAAGGCTTGAGCGCAAAAAGATTTTCAAGTTTTTCTTGTAAAGAGTTGGCTTTAGTTTTTTCTTGAAAAGCTTTGTAAAGTTTGCTTTCTGCTTCTTGAACAAAAAGACTTTCATCAACTTTATGAGGATTTTTAGTGGCGATATTGGCTAGTCTTTTAAAGGTTGCAAAATTTTCATTAAAATTATCTTTTTTGCTAAGTTTTATAAGAGCATTTACGCTTTGATTGATATGGATAAGATCTGTATTTTGTGAGCTTAAAACCGCTTTTACAAAAGAAGCATTGACCGTATAAAAAGTATAAAGTCTTTCAAAAATAAAATCTTTTAAAATTTGCATATCAAAGCTTTTATAATGACTTGAAAGTTTTTCTAATAAAATTTGGATATCAAATTCTTTATTTAAATTTAAAGCGATTTTAATGATCCCATTGGCAGCTCTTCTTAAGGCATAAGGATCCTTTGTTCCGCTTGGAATTTTTCCTATGCTAAAAAGTCCTATAAGGGTATCAAGCTTGTTTGCAAGGGCTACTATGCTTGAAAATTCCGTGCTTGGAAGTGGAGCTTGTTCTGAATTAGGAAGATATTGTTCTTTTATAGCTAGGCAAATTTCATAATCTAAACCCATTTTTTGCGCATAATAACTTCCCATAATGCCTTGTAAATCAGTAAATTCATAAACCATTTGTGTGGCTAAGTCTGCTTTGGCGTATTTTAGTGCTGTGCTGATATTTTCGATTTTATCATTATGAAGCATTTGACATAAAATTTCAGCAATTTTAATCTCTCTTAAACTTTTATCTTGCATTGTGCCTAAACCTTCAAGATAGGTCATTTTCGCAAGTTTTTCAGGTTTTAAGCCACTTTGTAAATCATTTTGATAAAAAAACATTGCATCGCTAAGTCTTGCACGCAAAACTCTTTCATTTCCATGTATGATTTTTGAATAATCTTTACATACTGCATTGCTTACTACTATAAAATGATTACTTAAGCCTTTATCATTAAAAACTGCAAAATAGCGTTGATTTTCTCTCATTGAAGTGATGATGACTTCGCTAGGAATTTCTAAAAATTCTTCTTCAAAGCTTCCTAAAAGTGCATTAGGATATTCTGTGATAGCAACTACTTCAGCTAAAAGTTCTTCATCCTCTCCAATTTGTATATTTTTTTGACTTTCTATGAGTTTAAATTGCTCAAGTATTTTTTCTTTTCTTTTGATTGGATCAAGGATGATATAGTTTTTTTCTAGTAGTTCAAAATATTCTTTTGCATTGTTAAAATCTTGCAAATCATAACTTACACTTCTGTGAATGAAAGTTTTTTTAGCACTTTTCACCCCATAACTTTGAAAATTAACAAGTTCATCATTTAAAATGCAAGCTATAGAACGGATCGCACGGATGAATTCAAAAGAATTTGCGCCCCAGCGCATACTTTTACCAAAACTAAGACTTTTTAGAAATTTTTCTACCATTTCTCCTAAAATTTCTTGACTTTGCAAACCTTTAATAGCTTTTTGATGGTATAAAACTTCTTTGCCTTTGATTTCTTTAAAAGCGAGTTCATTTTCACTGATCCCTGCTTTTTGTAGAAAGCTTTGTCCCGCAGGAGTTAAAACTCCATCTTTATAGGCGACATTTTTAGGTGCTCCTATAAATTCAGCAAAGCTATCTTCTTGTTTGTCTGCAAAATTTTCATGAAAAAAAACTAAACGACGCGGAGTATAATAAAATTTAAAATCACTTACCAAGCAGTATTCTTCTAAAACATTTTTCCATTTTTTTTCTATATTAGCTAATTCTTTTAGCAAAGGAATAGCAGGTAATTCTTCTGTGCCAATTTCTATTAATAATTCACTCATAATTTACTCTTTTTAAAATTTATTTCTAATTTTAACTAAAATTTCATTAAAAAACTTATAAATACTTTTGCAAAAAGCCTTTAAGCTCACTAGCGTTGCTAAATTCATTTTCTTTTAAATCTTTTTGATACCATTTGGCATGAAAATAAGGCAAATTAGCATTTTTAGCACATTCTTTATCTTTTTGACTATCCCCTATAAAAACGCTTGTTTTATATGGAGCCTCGCTTTTTAAAAGCTCTAGCATCATAGGATGAGGTTTGGGTTCCATGCCTAAACTTACGCCTAAAATTTTATCAAAATAAGGAATGATTTGATGTTTTTTAAGTATGATTGAAAGTGAGCTTTGCGGGGCGTTAGTAGCAATAGCTAAAAAACAATTTTTGCTTTTTAAAAATTCTAAAAGTTCTTTCACCCCTTCAAAAAGTACCACGCTTTGTTCATAGTGTTTGACAAAATATTTTTCATAGCCTTCTTTAAAACTAGAATGATGGAAATTTTCTATATTATAAAGTTCTTTTGCCCAGTCAATATTGGGAGTATTGATGGTTTGCATAATGATTTCTCTTGAAAGTGGGGTTAGGTTTAAATCCCGCCTTATTTCATTAACTGCACAAGAAATGGCATTTGCACTATCGATTAAAGTTCCATCCATATCAAAAAATACATTAATCATTCATAATCCTTTAAATAGTTTTTGTGTTTTTCTTTTTTCTCACCTTGTTTTTTTTGCTTATCTAAAGCATTGGCAAGATTTAAAAGTTCGCTTTTTTCTTTGGAAAAATCTAAACAAGCATTGACAAAAAATTCAAGATTTTTTGCGTAAGTTGAGTTAAGATTTACCGTGGGATTTTTTTCAAAAAATTTAGCATTTTTTAACATTCTTTCTTCAAATTTAGTTTTATCAAAATCTTCTTTTTTAAGTGCAGATATAGCGCCATTGAAAAATTTTTCAAGATTTCTTAGGTATTTTACGCGTAAGGCTTTTTCTTCATTTTTTGTCAAAATTCTTTTCCTTAGGTATTTTTATGAATGCGGCATTCTAGTGCTTCTTGAACTAAATTTCTAGCGATTACTTTTTCAGAGCGAATGATGCGTATATTTTCATCTATGCTAGAAAAAAGCATCTTTTTCAAAGTTCCATTTACATGAATGATAGTATCTATAGGTTTTGGATAATTAGCTAGCACTTGACATAAAATTTCAAGTTTAGCTTCATTTGTAACTGTGATAATAGCTACGGCACATTCTTCTATATTGGCAATTTTTAAGGTTTCTTCTTGAGCAGCATTGGCAAAAACGACATTTTCACCCCGACTAACTCCAAGTTCTACTAAATTTAAATCACTTTCTAAAACAAGATAAGGTACGCCTGTGTTTTTGATTTTTTGTACGACTTCTTGACCTAAACGTCCGTAGCCAAAAACAACAAGATGATTTTTAAGCTTGATATTGCTGTCAATATTTTGCACAGCGTTGGTATTAAGTGCTATATCTTCTACAACATTGGTAATTTTTCTTATATTGTTTAAAATAAAAGGCGTGATAATCATGGTTAAAATAGAAACAACAATTAAAATTTGTGAAGTTTTGATATCAAGCATATTTTTTGCTTGTAAAAGAGAAAAAATTGCTAGGGCGAATTCGCCAATTTGCGCTATGGCAAAAGCTGTTTTAAGCGCTACTCTTTTTTTGGTGTAAAGAAATAAAAAGCCAAAAACTATGCCAAATTTTAAAGCCATTACAAGAAGGGTTAAAACTATGATTAAAAACCAATTTTGCGCCACTACATCAAGTTGAATTTGCATGCCTACAGTTATGAAAAAAAGCCCTAAAAGCAAATCTCTAAATGGGATCAAGTCTGCTTCTATTTTGTGTTTATATTTTGTTTCTGCTATCAAAGCACCTGCTATAAAAGCACCCAAGGAATAAGAAAATCCAAAATAATTTGCTAAAAAACTTGCTCCAATAACCATAAATAAAACAGTACTAATAAAAATTTCCTGAGAAGAAGTGTGGATAATGAGTCTAAAAATTCTATCCACTAGATATTTACCTATGAAAAATAATAAAGTGATTAAAATAAGTGCTGAAATTAAAGTGGTAAAAAGGAGTTTTTCTATGTTTTGATTGTTGGATGAAAAAATATCTACAAGCAAAAGCAAAGGAATAACGGCTATATCTTGAAAAAGCAAAATTCCCAATGCTTTTCTGCCATATTGCTCATTTATATCGCCATTATCATTTAAAATTTTAAGCACCACTGCGGTTGAAGAAAGTGCTAGTGCAAAGCCTGCTATGGTAGCGCTTTTATCTCCAAGTCCTAAAATTCCTATAGCAAGTAGCATAAAAACAAAGCCACAAGTAAGCATCTGCAAAGAGCCGTTTAAAAAAACTTCTTGTTTCATTGCCATTAAATGCTTAAAAGAAAATTCAAGCCCTATGGTAAACATTAAAAACACTATACCAAATTCGGCTATATGGGTGATTTCGCCTTTGCCACTTAAATGATAAATTTCAGAAATGATTTCTCCAGCAGCTATATATCCAATAATAGTTGGAATTTCAAATTTTTTAAATATGACATTTAAAACTATAGCTATAGCAACGGTGATTAAAAAAATTTCTAAAAAATTATCCATTATTTTTATTTTTTCTCATAAAAAATCAAATCAAAGCTATTTTTATGCTTGACAACGGCTTTACTAGCCGCTTCTTTGTCTTGTTGTTTGCTTAATTCTAAGCGTAGTTCATCAATTAAATTTTCAAATTCGTGAAGTTGGTTTTTCAATTTTAAGATAACATCTACTCCAGCAAGATTGATTCCCATGTCTCTTGTTAAACGCAATATAAGTTTAATACGGTCAATATCCCTTTGAGAATAAAGTCTTATTTTGCCATCGGTTCTACTTGGCTCTATCAATCCTTCTCTTTCGTATTGCCTTAAGGTTTGTGGATGTATGCTTAAAACTTTAGCCACAACACTGATTAAATATACAGGTTCATCATAATGGTGTTCCATATTTTATTCCTTTCTTTAAGGTAATTTTTCTTTTAAGAGTTCTATAAATTTTTCATCAAGAGTATCTAAATTTGGCAAAACAACATTTAAAATCAAATACATATCCCCATAAATATCACTTTTTCTATTTTGCACTCCATAACCTTTTAAACGAATTTTTTGGTTATTTTTTGAATTAGGCGTTATGTTAATTGTCGCTTCCTCCTTGCCTTCTTTGAGTGTTTTTATATTTATTTTTCCACCAAAAAGTGCAGTTTTTAAAGAAATATCAACTTTTTGATATAAATCATCATCTTCTCTTGTGTAAATAGGACTTTCTTCTATTTTTACAATAATGATTAAATCCCCGCGTGTTCCATTGCGTCCTTGCTTTCCTTTGGAGCGAATTCTAAGTTTTTCTCCTTCTTTGATACCGTGTGGAATTTTAAATTTAATGGTTTCGCCTTGAAAATTAAAACTATGTTCCCCGCCTTTAACAGCTTTTTCGAAAGGAATGTGAAGCTCTAGATTGCTGTCTAAATTTTCTTCTTCAAAACCTCCAAATCCTCCAAAACCACTGCTAAAGCCTTTTGAAGAAAAGCCGTTAAAACCCCCTCTTGAGCGTCCACCAAAGCCTCCTCCAAAGAGATCTTTTAAAATATCGTCTAAATTTACCCCACCAGTATTTCTTGAAAAATCATGAAAACTTTGTCCACCAAACATAGAGTCGCCGTATTGGTCATACTGAGCTCGTTTTTTTTCGTCACTTAAAATTTCATAAGCAGCATTAATTTCTTTAAATTTTTCTTCCGCGCCTTTTTCTTTGTTGATATCAGGATGATATTTTCTAGCTAGGCGACGGTAAGCTTTTTTTATTTCATCTGCACTAGCATTTTTGCTAACTCCAAGAGTTTCGTATAAACTATTCATGTTATATTTCCTTAAAAATTTTTACTTGATTATATAAAGGATTAAATTATAACATAAACTTTAGCCTAAGTCAATCAAGTTTTATAAATTTTTATCACTCAAGGTTTTATTTACAATTTTGTAAATTTTCGGTTTTATACTATGAAGACAGTAAAATATTTTACGAGATAATTTATCTTTAAGAACAAAAGGAAATGAAATGAAAAAGATTTTTTTATCATTAAGTTTAGCAAGTGCTTTATTTGCTGCAAGTATTAATTTTAACGAATCGACTACAACGGCTAATCGTGTGAATCCTGCTGCTGGAAATGCAGTGCTTTCTTATCATGATTCTATTAAAGATGCAAAAAAATCAGTGGTTAATATTTCCACCTCAAAAACTATTACAAGAGCAAATCGTCCAAGCCCTTTGGATGATTTTTTTAATGATCCTTATTTTAAACAATTTTTTGATTTTGATTTTCCTCAAAGAAAAGGAAAAAATGATAAAGAAGTGGTGAGTTCTTTGGGATCAGGGGTGATTATTTCAAAAGATGGTTATATAGTGACAAATAATCACGTTGTAGATGATGCTGATACGATTACAGTGAATTTACCAGGAAGCGATACAGAATATAAAGCAAAACTTATAGGTAAAGATCCAAAAACAGATTTGGCTGTTATAAAAATAGAGGCCAATAATCTTTCAGCTATTACTTTTACAAATTCTGATGATTTAATGGAAGGAGATGTTGTTTTTGCACTTGGAAATCCTTTTGGAGTCGGTTTTAGTGTTACAAGTGGGATAATATCTGCTTTAAACAAAGACAATATAGGTTTAAATCAATATGAAAATTTTATACAAACAGATGCTTCTATCAATCCAGGAAATTCAGGTGGAGCTTTGGTGGATAGTCGTGGATATTTGGTAGGTATTAATTCAGCTATTCTTTCTCGTGGCGGTGGAAATAACGGCATAGGTTTTGCTATACCTTCAAATATGGTTAAAGATATAGCTAAAAAACTTATTGAAAAAGGCAAGATTGATAGAGGATTTTTAGGTGTGACTATTTCAGCTTTGCAAGGTGATACTAAAAAAGCTTACAAAAATCAAGAAGGAGCTTTAATTACTGATGTTCAAAAAGGTTCAAGTGCTGATGAAGCAGGGCTTAAGCGCGGAGATTTAGTTACTAAAGTTAATGATAAGATTATAAAAAGTCCTATTGATCTTAAAAATTATATAGGAACTTTAGAGATTGGTCAAAAAATTTCATTAAGTTACGAAAGAGATGGAGAAAATAAGCAAGCAAGTTTTACTCTTAAAGGTGAAAAAGAAAATCCTAAAGGCGTACAAAGTGATTTGATTGATGGTTTGAGTTTGAGAAATTTAGATCCAAGACTTAAGGATCGTTTGCAAATTCCAAAAGATGTTAATGGCGTTTTGGTTGATAGTGTTAAAGAAAAGAGCAAAGGAAAAAATTCTGGTTTCCAAGAGGGTGATATTATCATAGGTGTTGGACAAAGTGAAATTAAAAATTTAAAAGATTTAGAACAAGCTTTAAAACAAATTAATAAAAAAGAATTTACCAAAGTTTGGGTATATCGCAATGGTTTTGCGACTTTACTTGTGCTTAAATAAAAATAACGGAAGGATTTTCCTTTCGTTATAAATTTTAGTTTAAAATTAAAGTTAAGTTTAAAATAAAGGAAAACTATGACAAATATTCTTATGATAGAAGATGATTTAGAATTAGCAGAAATTACAGCTGAATATTTGGAAAAATTTGATATGAAAGTTGATATAGCTCATGAGCCTTATATAGGTCTTTCTAAGCTTGCATTAAAAGAATATCAGCTTATCATTTTAGACCTTTCTTTGCCAGGGCTTGATGGGCTTGAAGTGTGTGAAGAGATTCGTAAAAAATATGATACGCCTATTATTATTTCAAGTGCAAGACATGATATTACAGATAAGGTTAATGCTTTAGAGCTTGGAGCAGATGATTACCTACCAAAACCTTATAATCCAAAAGAATTACAAGCACGTATTAAAAGTCATTTAAGACGTATTTCAAATACAAAAAGTGCTATAGCAAAAAGTGTAAAAGATCTTGTTTATGATCAATATAAGCATATTATTACCATGAAAGGACAAGAGCTTACTTTAACTAATGCTGAATTTGATATTTTAAGCTATTTGATTAAAAAAGAGGGTGGAGTGGTAAGTCGTGAAGAGCTTGTTTATAATTGTTCTTCTATTAGCGAGGATTCTAGCAATAAAAGTATAGATGTTATTATCAGTAGAATTCGTCAAAAGATGGGAGATGATCCAAAAACTCCAAAATATATTCACTCTATACGTGGAATAGGTTATAAGCTTACTCAATGAATAAATCTTCGATTTTTTATACTATAACTTTTATTTTTATTTTTGCTGGGGTTAGTGTTATACTTGGCTTTTTGTGGCTTATAGAATACGATCAGCAAAATTATACTAGAGAATTAAACACCAAATATTCTTTGATAGCTAATGCAAGGCTCTTAAATTTTGCAGGAGTTATCAGTGAAAAAGAATTTGAAGAGCAGACAAAAAATTATAACAAAATGGATGAGATAACAGAAGCAAAGCAGATCCGTAAAATTCTTTTTAGAGGTGATGTTTTAGCTAGGGTTGAGGTTAATAATGGCTTAATCGAGATTATTTCTTATAATAGACAAGTATATTTAAATATTATTTATGATGGAAAGGTTTATCTTTATAAGGATCAAGACTATCAAACTTATAGGTATTTTATTATCAAAGCTATAGCTGTAGCTGTGATTTGTATTCTTGTATTGCTTTATATTTATATATTTAAAAAATTAAAACCACTTAAAAGACTTAAAAAACAAATTGATAAATTTGCCCAAGGAAAGCTTAATGATATAGAAGATGTAAGCACTGGGGTGGATGAAATTTCACAAGTAAGTGAAGCTTTTTATCAAGCCATTGTTCAAATTCGAAAGTTAAACCAATCTCGTCAGTTTTTTTTAAGAAATATTATGCATGAACTCAAAACTCCTATTACTAAAGGGCTCTTAACGTTAGAAATGATAGAAGATAATAAATATAAAGAGCGCTTAAATGGGGTTTTTACTAGACTTGAAATTTTAATTAATGAATTTGCTGCTATTGAGCAAATTACTTCAGGGGCTGCTTTTATAAATAGAAAAAAATACAATATTTTAGATGTTTTAGATGAAGCTAAAGAAATTGCAATGCGAGATGATAGCAATATACGTATTTTTATGGAAGAAAGTTTTTTTGTAAATGTGGATTTTAAACTTTTTACTACAGCGATTAAAAATATGATAGATAATGGTATTAAACATTCTGAAGATGGGTTTGTGCAAATTGATATTATAGATGATTATATTTGTTTTAAAAATCGTGGTCCTGAGCTTAACAATACTTTAGAATACTATACTCAAGCTTTTACTCAAGGATCAAAACAAAAATCAAGTTTTGGATTAGGGCTTTATATTGTAAATACTATTTTAGAAACACATGGAATGAAGCTTGATTATTTATATGAAGATGGGGTAAATTTGTTTTATTTTAGAAATTTAAAAAGTGTTATTGTTAAGGAGTAAATTAATTTTTTACATAAAAAATGCATTTTTGTGTAAAAACCCTTGACAAAGTTTTTTAATTTCACTATAATCACATTTTACTTTTAAATATTCCGGATTAGCTCAGCGGTAGAGTAGTCGGCTGTTAACCGATTGGTCGTAGGTTCGAATCCTACATCCGGAGCCACTTTTTTAACTCCATTTTAATATTCATAAATGTATTTTAATATAAAAAATTAATAAGTCTTTATCACAAAAAATTGTGATAAAGTTTTTATTTTGTTTGTTTAAGATTTTTGACAATTTTATCTATTTTTTTACTTGCCTTTTGATAATCCCCATCTTTAAGTTCTTCTAGGGCATTAACAGCAAAAGAAAAATCTTCAACCTCATTAAGATAAGCCTCTATGGCTTCTTTTACTATGGCTGATTTTGGTTTAGAAAGATTTTTACTTAAATTATCCAAACGCTCCTTAAGCTCTAAAGGCATTCTAAAAGAATAAGTTTTTACATTGCGTTTCATTTTATCCTCCTTAAGAATGTTTTTTGTAAAATTTTATAGCTTGTTTACAAGTTTTACAAGTAAATTTATGACCTTGCAATTCTATTTTTTGATGAATACTATAAGGAACATCGTGAATTTTACCAGGACAATTACAGGTATAAAGATAAAATTGTGGATGCTCATTATCTTCATCTTCTGCTGCTTCAAAACTAACATCGCCACCATCATCTGTAGACAAAGAAGAACTTCTCCATTTTTCAACTTTCATGTCTTCATATAGTATGTGTTCTAAAAGCCACTTTTTAGCCACTATATAAAGTTTTTCTTTAAGATCATTGGTTGATTTGATATCTTTGATTAAGTTAATCATGGTTTGGATGATTTCTTTATGTATTTTTCGATGTTCTTCTAAATTTGGATAGCCTATTAGCTGCATGTATTTTTCTTCATCATTAAAGTGATCTTTCATATAATTAAAAAATTCAGCCAAAAGTTCTTTGACTTCATTTTTACTTACAGATCTATCTGATACAACTTCAACTTTTGCAGCAAGTTCAAAAAGCTTTTTATGTTGCTCATCAATTTTAGCATTGTGCACACTATAGCTGTTATCCCATTTTGGAAGCATTTTAACTCCTTAAGGAAAAATTTATTTGTATAAAAGGATTATAGATAAAAATAAATTAAATAAAAATGAAATTTTATTAAATAATTGATAAGAATTTTGATACAATGATATATATTTAAGAGATTTGAAATTGGAAAGATTTAAATTATGGCTGCTAAAATTTTACTTTTAGAAGATGATTTGAGTTTAAGTGAGATCATTGAAGAGTTTTTAAACGATGAAGGATATGAAGTATTTTTATGCGATAATGCACAAGAAGCTTTAGATATGGCTTATGAAAGATATTTTGATCTTTGGATTTTAGATGTAAAAGTTCCTTTAGGAGATGGATTTTCATTACTTAAAGAATTAAGAAAAAGCGGAAAGCAAACTCCAGCAATTTTCATGACTTCTTTAAACACAACAAACGATTTAAAACAAGGCTTTGACGCAGGTTGTGATGATTATATAAAAAAACCTTTTGAACTTGCCGAGTTATCTATCAGGGTTAAAGCTTTGCTTAAAAGAGCTTTTTCACATAAAAATGAAGATTTTGAAGATTTAGGAGATGGATTTAGATTTGAATTTACTACACAAATTCTTTACCATAATAATAAAGCCTTGACTTTACCGAGTAAAGAAATTAAGCTTTTGTCTTTATTACTTAAAAATAAAAACAACTTTTTAAGCACAGAGAGAATTTTTGAAGAACTCTGGGATTATGATGAGGAGCCTAGTAAGCTAAGTTTAAGGGCTTATGTGAAAAATTTACGTAAAATTTTAGGAAAAGAAAAAATTATAAATCAAAGAGGTAGGGGATATTGCTATGGCTAAAAAAGTCATTAGGCAAATTTTATTAATCTACCTAACAACTACAGGTATTTTTTTAACTATTTTTTTTGCATTATGGTATCAAAAATTATATGAAGAATTAGTTGTTTTAAAGGGTGCCACTTTGAGAGAAAATCATAGAAATATTGTTATAAGCATCTTAAATTCTCGTTTTACCCCTATAGATATAAGTGCAAAAAATATTGCTCAAAGCACAGCGCTAAAATTTGCTATATTTGATGCTAAAAAGATTGTTTTTAGTAATATAGATTTTGATTTAAGAAAGGCAAAGATAGAGCTTAAAGGTAGAGGTATTTGTGATAATAAGGTTTTTTTCCTTGCTCCTATGAGTGCAGATCATTATTTTTTAAGACATGCTAGCAATGAAGAAGTAAATACTAACGATGGTTTGCAAATTTTAATACAGGGTGAAGATGTTGGCAAAGATCTTTTTTGGATTAGAACGAAAGTTTTTGGTTTTGCTATTATGGCTTTTTGCATATTGGGTTTAATATCTTATATTTTAGTAAAAATTGCTCTAAAGCCTTTGGAGGATAAAATCAGCACACTAAATCGTTTTATTAAAGATTCAACTCATGAACTCAATACCCCATTAAGTGTTATTTTGATGAGTATAGAACAACTTGAGCATCAAAATTTAGGAGATAATGCTAAATTTACAAGGATTAAGCTTGCTGCAAAAAGTTTGTCTCAAGTGTATTCTGATCTTGTTTTTTATAATTTCCCTAATACTTTAGAAATAGAAAAACAAAAATTTGATTTAAGAATACTACTTGAAGAAAGATTAGAATATTTTAAAGTATTTTTTGAGCAAAAAAAAATTACACTAAAGCTTGATTTAAATCAAGCAAATATTTTTGCTCCTAAAAGTCAAATTTCTAAATTGATTGATAATCTTATAAGCAATGCCATTAAATACAATAAAAAAGGTGGAGTAATTTCTATAATTTTAAAAGCCAATTTTTTAAGTATTGCGGATACAGGTTGTGGAATTTCAAAGTCAAATTTAAATCATATTTTTGATAGATATACAAGATTTAATACCGATCAGGGAGGATTTGGTATAGGGCTTTCTTTGGTAAAAAAAGTTTGTGATGATAATGATATTAAGATTATTTGCGAATCTGTAGAAAATCAAGGGAGTGTTTTTAAATTAAATTGGTAATCAGCAAGGAAAATCCTTGCTGATAAGAGGTTAGAGCAGATATTACATCATTCCGCCCATGCCACCCATTCCTCCCATACCGCTCATATCTGGCATAGCAGGTTTATCTTCTTTAATTTCACTAATTGTTGCTTCTGTGGTTAAAAGCATACTAGCTACAGAAACTGCATTGAGTAAAGCTACTCTTTCTACTTTAACAGGATCGATAATTCCACTTTCAAGCATATTAACATATTCACCTTTTGCAGCATCAAAGCCTGTATTTTCATCTTTAGCATTTTCTACGCTATTTACAACCACACCTGCATCAAAGCCTGCATTTTCAGCAATTTGTCTTAAAGGTGCTCTTAAAGCTCTTTCAACGATAGCTGCACCGATTGCTTCATCGCCTTGTAGATCAAGTTTGATTTTAGCTTTTGCTTTGATAAGCGCTGCACCACCACCAATTACTATACCTTCTTCAACTGCTGCTTTAGTAGCACTTAAAGCATCATCAACGCGATCTTTTTTCTCTTTCATTTCAGTTTCAGTTGCTGCACCTACTTTAATAACTGCAACACCGCCACTTAATTTTGCAAGTCTTTCTTGTAATTTTTCTCTATCATAATCTGAAGTTGTTTCAGCAATTTGTGCTTTGATTTGGTTTACTCTTGCATCGATATTTGCTTTTTCACCTGCGCCATTTACTATGGTTGTATTGTCTTTATCGATGATTACGCTAGAAGCTTGTCCAAGATCTTGTATGGTCGCACTTTCAAGAGTTCTTCCAAGTTCTTCAGAAATCACTTCTCCGCCTGTTAAAATCGCTATATCTTCAAGCATAGCTTTTCTTCTATCGCCAAAACCTGGAGCTTTTACGGCTGAAATATTAAGAACACCGCGAAGTTTATTTACAACCAAAGTTGCAAGTGCTTCACCTTCAATATCTTCAGCGATAATTAAAAGTGGTTTGCCTGTTTTTTGAATTTGTTCTAAAACCGGTAATAAATCTTTTAAATTTGCAATTTTTTTATCAAAAAGCAAGATATAAGGGCTTGAAAGCTCTACTGTCATTTTTTCTGCATTAGTGATAAAATAAGGGCTTAAATAACCTCTATCAAATTGCATACCTTCAACTACATTTAATTCATCATTGATTGATTTTGCCTCTTCAACAGTGATAACACCATCTTTGCCCACTTTTTCCATAGCATCAGCGATTAAATTTCCGATTTTTTCATCAGAATTGGCTGAGATTGTAGCAACTTGTGCGATTTCTTTTTTATCTTTTACTTCGCGAGAAAGTTTTTTAAGTTCGCCTACTATAGCTTCGCAAGCTTTATCCATGCCACGTTTTACTTCAATAGGATTTGCACCTGCTGTGATATTTCTTAAACCTTCTTTAAAAATCGCATGAGCTAAAACCGTTGCAGTAGTTGTTCCATCGCCTGCTTGATCAGCTGTTTTGCTTGCTACTTCTCTTACAAGTGAAGCGCCCATATTTTCAAGACTATCTTTAAGCTCTACTTCTTTAGCAACACTTACGCCATCTTTAGTAATGCTTGGAGCACCAAAGCTTTTTTGGATTAAAACATTGCGTCCTCTTGGTCCCATAGTTACTTTTACCGCGTCATTAAGTTTTTTAACGCCCTCATAAAGTTTATTTCTTGCTTCATCTGAAAAAATAATTTCTTTTGCCATTTTTTATCCTTTTTTATAAATTATTTTAAAATTCCTAAGATATCATCTAAATTTAAAACTAAATATTCACTATTATCAAGTTTAATTTCTGTTCCACCATATTTAGCAAATATGATTTTATCGCCATTTGCAATATCAGTGATTTCTTTACTTACTGCTACTACTTCGCCCATTAAAGGCTTTTCTTTAGCATTATCTGGTATAATTATGCCTGAGGCTGTTGTTTTAGTTTCTTCTACGCGTTTAACTAGAACACGCTTTCCTAAAGGTTGAAAATTCATTTTTGTCCATCCTTAAAAATATTGATTTTAGCACTCTTTTATTTAGAGTGATAATATCATACTATAAAAAATGAATTTTGTCAATACTTTAAATTAAAATATTTATAAAAGTTTAGTTTTATAGACTAAAGTTATTTTATAAAATAAACTAAAGGATAAAAATGAAAAAGATTTTTTATGGAGTTATAGCTTTTGTTGTTGTGCTTTTAATTGCTATTTATACCATACTTTTCACAAGTTTTGGTAATAATATAGTGGCAAATATAGCGCAAAAAAAGATCAAAGAAAGTGCGGGATTAGATGTAAATATCACGCATTTTAATTTACGTTTTTCAAGTCTTGAATTGCAAGCAAATATCGCAAATATGGCAGATTTTAATCTTAAGGGAGCTTTGAGTCCTTTTAAGCTTGGATTTGATCTTGACTATCTTATTTCTTTAAAGCAAAATTATGCTAAAAATTTAGGTTTAAATTTAAATCAAAACCTTTCTTTTGGCGGTAAAATTCAAGGTAAAGCAAGTGATTTTACTTTAGATGGAAAGGGTTATTTGTTAGGTTCAAATGTGCTTTTAAATGCAAGAATGTATAATTACAGCCCTATTGCTTTAAATTTAGATGCGCAAAATCTTAAGATAGAAGAAATACTTCATCTTTTATCTTACCCTAGTTATGCTAAAGGTTTTTTAAATGCTCAAGCAAAAATTTCAGCACAGAATTTAAAACCTGATGGAAATATCATCATAAAACTTGATACAAGTTATATAAACTATGAGGCGATAAAAAAAGATTTTTCTTTAGACTTGCCTTTAAATTCTAATCCTAAAGCAGAAATTTTGGCCAATGTTAAAGAAGATAAGATTTATGCTGTAAGTAAAATTTACAATGATTATCTTAACTTACAAACTCAAAAAACCCTTTATGATATTAGCAAGAATGCTTTAAGTACTGATTTTAATTTAAGTATTCCTTCTCTTGTAAGGCTTGAAAAACTTACAAAAACTAGACTAAATGGTAATTTGGGTGTGATAGGTCAAACAAGTGTTGTAAATAATGCCTTATCAAGTTTAAATGCTCAAGTTATCGGACTTGGTGGAGAGGTAAAGGCAAGTTTGAAAAATAATAAAATTTTTGCAGATATTAATGAAGCAAGTTTGGAAAAATTATTAGCTCTTGCAGGATATGGAGCTTTGGTTTCTGGAAATTTAAATGCTAAACTTCTAAATGCAGATTTGGATTTTTCTAATTTTGATCTTGAAGCAAAAATAAACAATGCAAAGATTAACACCAATGAGCTTAAAAAAATAGCTAAAATAGAGCTTCCAAATACAATTTTTAGTTTTGATGCTAAAGCAAATGCAAAAAATAGCAATATTGCTTACAATGCTTTGCTTGCTTCAAATTTGCTTAATATCAAAAAACTTCAAGGAACTTATAATTTAAAAAATAGTGAGTTAAATACAGATTTAAATGCTTTTATTGATGACTTATCCCAGTTTAGTGCTATAACAGGACAAAAATTACAAGGTAAGGCAGATCTTACTGCAAAAGCTCATATTATAGGCACTCAAATACAAAATTTAAATGCAAATGCAAATTTGGCAGATGGTGTAATCAAGGCTGATTCAAATGGTAAAAAACTTGATTTAAACATTGATAAACTTGATTTATCTAAACTTTTTGTTATAGCAGGTATGCCAAATTATGCCAGTGGGATTGTTAATGCAAAAATTAATTTAGATAATATCGATTTTAACAACCTTAATGGTAAAGCAAATTTAGAAGCTAAAGGTATTTTAAATGCTACAACTTTAAGTAAAATTTTAAATAAAAATTTTCCAAACAATACAAGTTATGATTTAAATACCAAAATTAATTTTAAAAACAATATCGCTCAATTTGATTCTGTTTTAAATTCGTCTTTAGCTGATCTTACAAAGCTACAAGGAAGTTTTGATATAAGCAAAATGCTTTTAAATTCGGATTTTAATCTAAAGATAAATGATTTTTCAAAACTAGGCTTTTTGTTGGATAGAAAACTTAAAGGTAAGGCAGAATTTAATGGAAAGGTAGGTTTTGATAAGAATTTAAATTTTGTTGTAAATAGTCCAAATTTATTTGAAGGGAGGCTTCAAAGCACACTTAAAGATAACCTTTTGCTTGCTGATTTAAATGGAGTGGATTTAAGTAGTCTAGCTCAAGGTTTAGATTTTATGGATGTTTATCAAGGTAAGGCAGATGTGAAGGCAAATTACAATCTTTTAAGCGAAGAAGGAGAGGTTAATTTGGATATGAAAGAGGGTAAATTAAAACCAAATCTTATTACCAATGCTTTAAAAATTTTAACACTAAAAGATATTACCAATGATGTTTATCGCACTGCTAATGCTAAAGCTTTGATTAAAAAAGAAAATATCAAACTTGATCTTAATATGCAAGCAGATCGTTCTTATATTTTAGTACAATCAGGAGCTTTAAATTCTAAAAGCGGAGCTTTAAATTTGCCTTTTGATATTAAACTCGATAGAGCCAATTTTAAAGGAAGTATTACAGGAACTACGGAAAATCCTAAAGTGAATTTAAATGCAGGAAGTGTGTTAAATTCTATTAAAAATGTAGTAGGTGGCGGTGTGAGTGATGGTGCTAAAAGTACGGGCGATAAAGTTGATAAAGCGGTGAATAAATTATTAAATAAGATTTTTTAAGGTAAAAAATGTTTAATGGACTCATAAGAGAAATTGCTAAAGTTCAATCTTATCAAAACAATACTTTAAGCTTAAAAGCAAAATATCGCCCAAATCTTGGCGATAGTATAGCGGTAAATGGAGCTTGTTTAAGTGTGACAAAACTTTATGAAGGGGGTTTTGAAGTGGAACTTTCTCGTGAAAGTCGCACTCATATAGCCATAGAAAATTTAAAAGATAAGGTTCATATAGAACCTGCTTTAAGGTATGGCGATAGAATCGATGGACATCTCATGCAAGGACATATTGATTTTATTGGCATACTTGAAAAAATTCAAAAAGATGAAAATGGAGTGGATTTTCATATATCTTTGCCTAAAGAAGCTATGAAATTTATGGCAGAAAAAGGAAGTATAGGCGTTGATGGAGTAAGTCTTACTATCAATGAAATTTTAAAAAATGGTATTAGGCTTACTATTATTCCTATTACTTTTAAAGAAACGCTTTTTAAAGACTATCAAGTAGGTAGAAAAATCAACATAGAAAGCGATTTACTTGCTCGTTATATTTATGCACAATTGCAAGGTAAAAACAAAGGATTATCATGGGAAGAAGTCGAAAGAATTTCTTATCTTTATTAGAAAATAATAAAGTCGGTATTTTTTGTGCTTTTGATAAGGATTATAATGTTTTTAGGGCTAAAATTCATAATGAGAATTTATTTTCTCATTTTGGTTTTGAAGATATTGAAAAATGTGTTTTTATGGATCAAATTCACTCTCATAAAGTTATCATTTATGATGAAAATTTAAAAAATCTCAGTTGTGATGGGCTTATAAGCAAGGAAAAAAATACCGCTCTTTGTGTTTTAAGTGCGGATTGTTTGCCTTTGATCTTATATCATGAAAGTGGCATTATAGCAGCTTTACATTCAGGTAGAAAAGGAAGCTTTGAAAATATCCTAAAAGAATGTGTTGATCAAATTACTATGCAAAATTCACATTTAGATAAGAATAAATTTCATCTTTTTATTTTGCCTGGAATTTGTGCTAAAAATTATAAAATAGATGGAGAAATTTTAAAATTTGCCAAAAAAGAATTTAAAAAATTTGTTCAAGATGATAAACTTGATTTAAAAGCTTTAGTAAAATTTCAAGCTCAAAATTTAGGCATTGAAAATATTAAAGATTGTGGAATTTGTAGTTTTGACGATGAGAGTTTTTTTTCTTATCGTCGTGATAAAACGCCTAAGCGTTTTGTGAGTGTGGTTTATTTAAAGGATTAAAATGTATGAAAGAAAAGATTTAAGAGTGTTAAAAATCATTCAAAAAGCTAGAGAATTTGGCGATGGAGATTTATTAAATGAAGCTTTGGTGAAACAATTGATTGATGCAGATTTTTGTGAAATTAATGAAAAAGAAAAAGAAGAGCTTGCAACTCTTCTAAATTCTTTAATCAATGCAAAAGATAAAGCGTTGTTGAGTAATTAAAATTCTATATAGTTTTCAAAATCTTCTTCTTTTGGAGGATTAGGTTGATTCGAGGCTAGGGCTTCTTTAACAACCTGCTCGTATCCAGCTATGATATGTTTAAAATTCTCTTTCGCTTTTCCACTAAGTTCTGATTTGGCGATTTTTACAACAGATGCAGGATTTATAGCTTTATTATTTAAATATACTCCAAAATGCAAATGAGGACCTGTGCTCATACCTGTTGAACCAACATATGCAATTACTTGTCCTTGATTTACCTTTTGTCCGTTTTTAATTTTTGCAAAACGACTAAGATGAGCATATAAAGTCATATAACCTGAGTCATGCTTGATTTGAATTACATTTCCATAACCACCTTTTGTGCCTATAAAGGTTACTACTCCTTTGCCAGCACTTTTTACAGGAGTTCCAGTAGGTGCAGCATAGTCTATACCAAGATGAGCACGATAGCGTTTTAATATAGGATGATATCTTGCTGTTGTAAAAGGAGAGGAAATTCTAGTGTAGTTCACAGGTTTTGTAAGTAAAAAAGATTCTAATTCTTTGCCATCGCGATCATAGAATATATCATTATAAGAAAAGACTTCTCTAGCGCTTTTATTGATTTCTACCATTGCCATTTTTATATTTATATCACCCCAAAGTTTACCCATGCGTCTTTTTTGTTCATAATATAGGGTTACTTCATCACCTTTTTGGATATTGCGAAAATTTATACTTCCTCGAAAAGCACGAACCATAGCACGAGCTAAAGTACTGCTACCACTTTCCTCATAGACATCTTGATAGGCAGAACTTTTAATGGTTAAATGTAAAATTCTATCTTCTTTTTGATAAGATACAGGAGTAAAAGCAAGAGTGTATTGTCCATCTTTATCTTTATAGATATGAATTTGTAAATCATCACTAATTGGAATTAAAACTTGTTCTATGTTGTTGTTTTCATCTTTTAAAACTTGATATTTTATTTTATAGGCTATATCAGAAGCAAGTTCTTGATCTTCTCTATCAAGTCCATAATAAAGTGACATAGGTATGGAATTTCTTTGTAAGAATTTAAGCAAGGTATCTCCATTATCCCAAGTTAGCTCTTCAACACTTAAAGCTGCAAAACTTTGAACAACAAAAATAAATAAAAGCAATAATTTTTTCATGAGATAACCTTAATTTTTAAAAGAATTTTGAAATTTGAAAGCTATATTTTACTTTATTTTTCTTACAATTGCTTAACAAAAAAGGATTATAATTCTATAAATTTTTATTTAAGGAGCAAATTTGTTTAAAACTATAGTGTGTTTTTTAGCTTTAAACCTTAGCCTCTTTGCGGTTGGATTTGATTTAAAACCTATAAAAAGTGAACTTGTAAAAGTTGATGATATTTATGGTTATATTAAAGATAGTGATGATATAAAACTTTATTCAAGTGGCGTAGTAGTGCAACATTTTAGCAATTCGCAAAGTATCATCGCTAGAGCAAGTGTTATAGATAAAAAAAATGGTTTGGCAAAATTAGAATTTAGTGTTTTTTCAGCTCTTAAGCAAGATGCTTTGCCTTTACCAAATGTTTTACCTAAAGTAGGTGATGAGGTTGTTTTAAATTTTCTTTATGATAGAGGATTGGTAATTGCTCCTGATGAACAAACTTATAATGAACTTGTTAGAGAATTTCCGCAGATATATTTTACCCATATTGACATTTTTGGAGCACAATTAATTAGAACGGCCACTCTTTCTCCTAAGCGTTCAGATTTTAGGCAATTTTGTGATGATAATGCGGTTGGCATTTTGGTTGTGGCTTTGGAAAATCAAGCAGAAGTTGTAGATTGTCAAGATTTTAATAAGCTTTATGAAGTGCCTATAAGCAAGCCAACTAGCGTTCAGGTTCCTTTTTATTCTCGTATAGGTGGATATAAAAGTAATTTTTTTGATTTTAACTCTCAAGAAATAGGAAATTATTATAGGTATTATGATGCTTTGATTAATCTTCCTAAGGTGCAATAAACATGAAAAAAGAATTTGAACAATATTTTAAACGTTTTTTAGGAGAAGAAAACGCTTATTTTGATGAAATTCACAAAAGAGCTTATAGCTATGATGCGACAAAAAAACATTATTTACCCGATGGGGTTCTTTTTCCAAGAAATGAAGAAGATATTGCTCAAATTTTAAAATTTTGCAATGAAAATAATATCATAGTCATACCACGAGGCTCAGGATCTGGTTTTACAGGAGGAGCTTTAGCTGTTAATGGCGGGGTGGTGCTTGCTTTTGAAAAGCATATGAATAAAATTTTGGAAATTGATCTTGAAAATTTAGTGGCTGTTGTGCAACCTGGGGTTATTAATATACATTTACAAAAAGAAGTGGCTAAATACGGACTTTTTTACCCGCCTGACCCTGCTAGCATGGAGTATTCTAGCTTAGGGGGTAATGTAAGCGAAAATGCTGGGGGAATGAGAGCTGCAAAATATGGCATTACAAAAGATTATGTGATGGCTTTAAGGGCTGTTTTGCCTAGCGGAGAAATCATTCGTGCAGGAAAACGCACTATTAAAGATGTGGCAGGTTATAATTTGGCAGGAATTTTAATCGCTAGTGAAGGTTCTTTGGCAGTTTTAAGTGAGCTTACTTTAAAATTAATACCTTTACCTAAATTCAAAAAAACTGCTTTTGCTATTTTTCCAAGTGTAAAAAGTGCTATGAATGCGGTTTATAAAAGCCTTGCTAGCGGTGTAAGTCCTGTATCTATGGAATTTTTAGACAATCTTAGCATTAGAGCGGTTGAGAGTAAATTTAATAAAGGTTTGCCTATAGAAGCTGGAGCTATTTTGATTGCTGATGTGGATGGTAATGTTAAAGAGGCTATTGATGAGGATTTAAGAAATTTAGAACATTATTTTTTAGAAGCTGGAGCTAGTGAATTTAAAATAGCAAAAGACGAACAAGAAGCCGCAGATATTTGGTTTGCTAGAAGAAATTGTTCTCAAAGCATTGCCATGTATGGAACTTTAAAACTTAATGAAGATATTACAGTTCCGCGTTCTAAACTACCTGCTTTGCTTGAAGGTATAGATGAGATTTCTAAAAAATATGGTTTTAAAATTCCTTGTTTTGGACATACAGGGGATGGAAATGTGCATACTAATGTTATGGTTCCTGATAAAAATGATAAAGAGCAGGTGAAAAAAGGCTATGAAGCTGTGGAAGAGATTTTTAAATTAACAGTGAAACTTGGAGGAACTTTAAGCGGAGAGCATGGTATCGGACTCTCTAAAGCACCTTTTATGAATTTAGCTTTTTCTGAAGCCGAAATGAATTTAATGAGAAATATTAAAAAAGCTTTTGATCCAAATAATATACTAAATCCTTTTAAAATGGGACTTTAGAAGGTGAAAAATTTTTTTACTATTTTGCTAAATTTGCGTGATAAGGAAATTTTAAATTATGCAGCAGCGCTTAGTTTTTATACTGTATTATCTTTAATACCTATTTTATTTGTATGTTTTTCTGTTTTTACGCAAATTTCTAGTTTTAAAGCTTATTATGAAAAAGCAAAGCAAGTAATTTTTGCTTTTTTAATACCAACGCAACAAGATGTTGTTGCTACTTACATCGATACTTTTTTAAAAAATAGTGTAAATTTGGGTATTGTAGGTCTTATTGCTATGGCATTTACTTCTTTAGCTTTTTTTTCAGGCTATGATTTTGTAATCAATCGTATTACTAAAAATGAACCTAAAGGACTTTGGCAAAGCATTAGTTCTTATTGGACTCTTTTAACTCTTGTTCCTTTGGGGCTTGGGCTTAGTTTTTATATTTCAGGTTTTATCCAACAAACTTTGGATGATTATAAAATAGGGTTTAATTTTTTTGAAATTTTACCCTTTGTAATTATTTGGGGTTTATTTTTTATATCTTATTCAAGTTCTGTTCATAAGGGAACTCTTAAAAGTTTAGCTTTAGTATCTTTTGGAGCGGGTGCTATTTGGTATATAGGAAAAAATTTATTTGTATATTATGTGGTATATAATAAAACATACGCTAGTGTTTATGGATCTTTTTCTACTATTTTATTCTTTTTTATTTGGATTTATATTTCTTGGATTATTTATCTTTTTGGGCTTAAACTCTATTATTTTCTAAATCACAATCATAATGAAGGGAATAAAATTCGCAAAAATACAAAGAAAAGCTAGATATTTAAATCGTACAGAGATTAAAGAAGCAATAAGATAACTTATAAAAATCCAAAATGGGATATGGATATTAGTTCCATAAATTTTAAATTTAAAAAATTCATCCAAGATAAAATTGAACAAATCTCCATAGTTTATAAGATGTAAAAATAATACTAAAGGATAAAATATTACAAAAATTCCACTCAAAATAATACCTAAAATTTGTTGGTAGCTTATAAGTGGAAAAAAATAAAGCACAGGTAAAACCATAGCAAAAAAAGTCCAAATATTAAGCAAAATAATATTTATAAGATTATTAAATTTATTTGCAAAATGATGCATATATAAAAAAATATAAAAAACACCTAAAATAGAAAATAAAAATCCAATACTAAATAAAAGTCTAGGGTAAAGAGAAATGCACAATAAAATACTACAAAAAAGCGTAAAGAAATTAATAATTTTTATATTTTTACACAATAGATAAAAAACCCAAAAAGCCATAATCAAGGAGCGCACAAAAGAAGGGACAAATCCTATTAAACAAGCATAAGCTAAAAGTAGTGTAAAAATTAAAATACTTAAATCTAAACGTAAATTTCTATAAGGAAAATATCTTTTTTGGAAAAAACTATAAATTGGAGCTAAAATAAAGAAAATTAAACTAAAAAGCAAGCCTATGTGATAACCGCTAATTGCTATAAGGTGTGCTATGCCGTAGTAATTTACATCGTTTCTAAGCTCTAAAGATATGGGCAGTGCAAAAAATAAAGCACTATAAAATTCTTTAATTTTTTCATTTGTATGTTGATTTAAGAAGTAAGATATAATGGGATTGTATTCTTTTTCTTTTAATTTTTCAAAATCGTAAGAAGGTGCATAAAAACTTTTGCTCAGATAGTCTTTAAAGTTAATATTATGGGTGATAATTCTAAGGCTTAAAAGTTGATTCTTGCTTAAATTTAAATCCTTAAAACTTGTAGTATAAAAAGTGAAGTTTTCAGTTTGTAACTTTAAAACCCAGTATTTTTTATTTTTTTTATTATATTTTGTATATTGGTGCGTTAATAGAGCGTTATTTATAAAGTAATGTTTTTGGTTTTTAAATTTTAAAAAATTATTATATTCTAAAAGGATATTAAAAATAAAAATAATAACAACAGATAAAAATAAATAATGAAATTCTTTAAAAGAGTAAGAAAAAGAATTCCATAGAGACATTATTTTTTGGAAAATTTACTTAAATAAAGCCAAATTATTCCAGCTAAAAATAATAAAAATAAAGGAGCGGCATAAGGATATAAACTCAGTTTATCAAAAATTGCTTCAATAACATACCCAAAAGTATAAGCAGCAAAACCTAGAACAATAGCCCATGCCAAACTAGCTAGAGTATTGATAATAAAAAATTTAATAAAATTATATTTTGCCATACCTGCAGCTATGGGAATGAAAGTTTTTAAACCATAAATAAATTTTTGAGTTACAAGTAAAATAATTCCGTGTTGTTTTGTTTTCATCATAGCAAGGGCTAGCTTGCGTCGGTGTTTTTTAAAATAAGGCATAATATCTTTTTTATAATATTTTCCAAGTATAAAAAGCAAAGTTGAACCTATGGTATTAGCAATAAAAGCAAGAGCAATGCAAAAACTAAGATCCATTTTTCCTTGAGAACTTAAAACTCCTGCAGCTAAAATTCCAACCATTCCGCCTCCTAAAGAGTAAAAGAATAAAACAATATAACCATATTTTATTAAAGTATCAATCATATCTTGCATAATAAACCTTATTTAGCGTATTCTACAGCTCTAAGTTCACGTATAACATTGACTTTAATTTCACCAGGATATTGCATTTTTTCTTGAATTTCAGCTGCTATTTCCTTAGCCAAAAGTACACTTTCATCATCATTAACAAGCTGAGCATTGGCTATGACGCGAATTTCTCTTCCGGCATTGATTGCATAGGCATTTTTAATTCCTTCTTTACTTTTAGCGATATCTTCTAACTCACTGACTCTTTTTAAGAAAGCTTCTAATACTTCTCTTCTAGCTCCAGGTCGTGCAGCACTTAAAGTATCTGCTGCACAAACAGCTGCTGATTCTATGCTTGTAGCTTCTTCGTGTCCATGATGTGCGTAAATAGCATTGATTACTACAGGATGCTCTTTATAGCGTTTGCAAAGTTCTGCACCTAAATCCACATGAGATCCTTCAAAATCGTGGGTTAATGCTTTTCCTATATCATGTAAAATTCCCGCACGACGTGCTAAATTCTCATCCCCACCACACTCAGCAGCAATGATTCCTGCAAGGTGAGCCACTTCCAAAGAATGTGCTAAAGCGTTTTGTCCATAGCTTGCTCGGTATTTGAGTTTTCCTATGAGTTTTACAATTTCAGGGTGTATTTTATTTAAACCTAGATCCATAACTATGGTTTCGCCTTCTTCTAGAATAGCACTATCAAATTCTTTACACACTTTTTCGTGAATTTCTTCTATGCGCGCGGGTTGAATTCTACCATCTTCAACTAAAAGTTCTATAACTTTTGTAGCAATAGCACGGCGATAAAGATTAAAACAACTTACTATAATAGCACCTGGTGTATCATCGATGATAATATCAACACCTAAAACCATTTCTAAGGTTTTAACATTGCGCCCTTCTTTACCAATGATGCGTCCTTTAAGTTCATCGTTTTTAATGTTAATAACATTGATAAGTCTTTCAGCTGCAAATTCACCTGCAAAACGAGAAGTAGCTTGAGCAATAATGAAATTAGCTTTTCTTTTGGCTTCATTTTTTGCTTCTTCTTCATATTTTCTTACTATATGTGCAATTTGCTCGCGAGAATTTTCTTCTACTTTTTTAAGAATGATTTCTTTGGCTTCATTTTGTGTAAGTCCTGTAGAATGTTCTAAAATTTTTAAAACATCGTCAAGTTTTTCTTGATATTTATTTTTTAATTTATCAACATCAGATTGTAAGTCTTGAATGTGTTTTTGTGACTTGCAAAGGTATTCTTTATCTTCTTTTAGTTTTTCTTCTTCTTGCTGAAGTTTTTGTTCTTTTTTAGAAAGATCATCAAATTTTTGATTAAAATCTTTTTGAATTTTGTGAGTTTTTTCTTCGTATTTTTTTTTAACTTCTAATTCTGCATTAAGAATTGAATTTTTTGCATCTTTTAAAATAAGCTCCGCTTCGTATTCTATAGCTTTGGCTTTAGCTTTGGCTTGTTCTACGAAAATTTCATATTTGCCATCATTGATTTTTTTTGCAACTAAATATCCTATACCGAGTCCGACTATAGCGGCTATAAGTGCGATAAGTGATTCTATCATTTTTTCTTTCTTTCTTGTAATATTTTTTATAAGGGTTTATGTATAATTTTCCTGAAATATCATGCTTTTGTGTTAGATTATTTTGACTTAAAGCATCTATACTTTGGACAAATATTATATGAGGTTTGTAATTTAAATTTTCAAAAAATCTATCATAAAAACCTTGCCCATGTCCTATTCTTTTTAAATTTTTATCGACACCAATTACAGGCACAATAGCTAAATCAATTTTTGCTTTAAAAAAAGAATCTATAGGCTCTAAAACCCCAAACCTTTTTTTAATAAAAGGCAATCTTAATTTTACAATTTTTAAACTTTTATCTTGCATAAATGGAACAAAAAGTTTGTAATTTTTATTAAGAATATGGCGAAATTTTATTAAGTTTGGTTCATAATGCAAAGGAATAAAAATTAAAATATTTTTAGCTTTAAATAGTTTTATTATTTTAAGACATTCTTTAAATATTTTATAATCTTGTTTGAAATTTAGCTTTGAATATTTGAAAAGGCGTATTTTTTGCAATGCCCTAAAATCTGTTTTTTCCATTAATATGCCTTTAAAAAAATATTATCTTATGTATGTTATAATTTTAGCATTTTTATAAAGAAGAATAAAGGATTGATAAATAATGAAGATTAAAAAAATACTTTTACTAGTGGCAATATCTTGTTTGTTTGTTGCTTGTAGCAATGATAAAGAAAAGCAGCAAAATGATGTAAATTTAAGCACCGAGGCAAGTATCAATCAAAGTGATGATATGAATTTTAAACTTAATTTGATTGATGGAGGATCAATTTCAATTAAAAAAGAAAATGCCGTTTTAAATTTCAACGATGAAGATAAGGCAACTTTGTTTGTATTTTTTACCACTTGGTGTACCCCTTGCATTGCTGAAATCCCTCATCTTAATAAATTACAAGAAAAGTATAATAATGATTTTAATATAGTTGGGGTTTTATTAGAAGATAAATCTAACGATGAGATTCAAAAATTTATAGAACAGCATAAAATATCTTATAAAGTCGCTAATGGTGAAAATAACTATCTTTTAGCTAAAGCTTTAGGTGGGGTAAATGGAATTCCTACCATGTTTCTTTACAACAAGCATTCTAAATTGATTAATCAGTATTTAGGGCTTATTCCTGAAGAAATGCTAGAAATTGATATACAAAAGGCTATACTTTAATGTTTAATTTTTTTAAAAAAGGACTTGCAAAAACTCTTGAAAATATTGTTGGAGTTAAAGGAGAGAATAAAAAGATAACCAAAGATTTGCTTGAAGAAATTTTGCTTGAAGCAGATGTAAGTTATGAAATAGTTGAAGAGATAATTTATTATTTACCACCTCAAAATGAAGTAAAAAAAGAAGATTTAAAGCGTGTTATGGGTTCTTATTTTCTTTATGAAAAAAAAGAAACCAATCAAGAAAAACCTTTTGTAGAGCTTATTTTAGGAGTAAATGGAGCAGGAAAAACAACAAGTATTGCCAAGCTTGCTTATTTATACAAAAACCAAAATCAAAAAGTGATTTTAGGAGCGTGTGATACTTTTAGAGCAGGTGCGATTGAGCAATTAAAACTTTGGGCGCAAAAAGTGGATGTAGATATAGTTTTAACTGCACAAGGGCATGATCCTTCAGCGGTTGCTTTTGATGCCATTTCTAAAGCAAAAGCAAAGGATTTTGATAGAGTAATTATCGATACAGCAGGCCGTTTGCAAAATCAAAAAAATTTAGCTCATGAGCTTGAAAAAATTGTAAGAATTTCAAACAAAGCTTTAGAAGGCGCACCCCATAGAAAAATTTTAGTTTTAGATGGAACACAGGGAAATGCTGGAATTTTACAAGCTAAAGCTTTTAATGAGCTTGTAAAACTTGATGGTGTGATTATTACAAAGCTTGATGGGACAGCTAAAGGGGGTGCACTTTTTAGTATAGCAAGAGAGCTTGAGCTTCCTATTTTTTATGTAGGCGTGGGTGAGCAAATGACGGATTTGCAAGAATTTAATGCAAGTGCTTACTTAGATACTTTATTAGATCCTATTTTTGAATAATGGCAAAAAATAAAGCACTTTTTGAATGTCAAGCTTGTGGAAATCAACAAAGCAAATGGCTTGGAAAATGTCCTGATTGTGGAGCTTGGGATAGTTTTGTAGAATTAAAAGCTGAGCAAATTAAAGTTTTAAAAGAGCTTGCGCAAGTTAGTATGAAAACAAGTGAGGCTGTTTGTATTGAAGATGTGGAGTTAGAACATTTTACAAGATACAGCACAGATGATAATGAGCTTGATTTGGTTTTAGGCGGAGGGCTTGTTGAAGGTTCTTTAGTGCTTATAGGCGGAAGTCCAGGTGTGGGAAAATCTACGCTTTTGTTAAAAATTGCTTCAAATTTAGCTAAACAGGGTAAAAAAGTGCTTTATGTCAGTGGCGAAGAAAGTAAAGCCCAGATTAAATTAAGAGCTGATCGTCTTGAGGCTAATACTCCGAATTTATTTTTACTTACTGAACTTTGCCTTGAAAATATTTTAGAAGAATTGCACAAAAAAGATTATAGCATTCTTATCGTTGATTCTATACAAACTCTATATTCAAATAAAATCACTTCAGCAGCAGGAAGCATCACTCAGGTGCGTGAGATTACTTTTGAACTTATGCGTGTTAGCAAGGCTTATAATATCAGTACTTTTATCATAGGGCATATTACTAAAGAAGGTGCTATAGCAGGGCCTAGGGTTCTTGAGCATATGGTAGATGTGGTGCTTTATTTTGAAGGAGATGCCACTAAAGAAATCAGACTTTTAAGAGGCTTTAAAAATCGTTTTGGTGGAACGAATGAAGTAGGTATTTTTGAGATGACTGCTAAGGGTTTGATTAGCGCAAAAGATTTAGCAAATCGTTTTTTTACTCGTGGAAAGGCTATTTCAGGAAGTGCTTTAGGTGTTGTGATGGAAGGATCTCGTGCCTTGGTTTTAGAAGTTCAAGCTTTAGTGTGTGAAAGTTCTTATCCAAAACGCAGCGCTACAGGATATGAAAAAAATCGCTTAGATATGCTTTTGGCTTTGCTTGAAAGAAAACTTGAAATTCCTTTAGGGCATTATGATGTATTTGTAAATATTAGCGGCGGAGTAAAAGTAAGTGAAACTGCTGCGGATTTGGCTGTGGTTGCAGCTATTATTTCAAGTTTTAAAAATCGCCCTTTGAGCAAAGATAGTATTTTTATAGGGGAGCTTAGTTTAAATGGAGAAATTAGAGAGGTTTTTAGCCTTGATACGCGTTTAAAAGAAGCTAAAATGCAAAAATTTAAAAATGCCATTGTTCCTTCTAAGCCTTTGGAAGATATAAGGATTAAGTGTTTTGTTGCTAAAGATCTTTCGCAAGTTTTAGAATGGATGTAAATTTTCATTAAAATATAAGTAAGATTTTGCTAAAATTCCGAGTTTAGAATAAAATTTTTGAGGAAACCATGAAAGATTTATTTTTATTTAGCTCTTTGCTTGATGCAAGTCATACTTTTTCTTATTTTTTTCACATAGGTTTGGTAGCTTTAATTGCTGTTATAGTGGCTATGATGGCTACTCGTTCTATGCAACTTGTTCCACGCGGTATGCAAAATTTAGGTGAGGCTTTTTTAGAGGGAGTTTTATCTATGGGTAGAGATACCATGGGAAGTGAAAAAGGTGCAAGAAAATATCTTCCTTTGGTTGCAACTTTGGGGATTATAGTGTTTTTTAGTAATATTATAGGCATAATACCTGGTTTTCACTCTCCAACTGCAAGTTTAAATTTGACTTTGTCCTTGGCTATTGTAGTTTTTGTATATTATCATTTTGAGGGTATTAGGGCACAAGGTTTTGTAAAGTATTTTGCTCATTTCATGGGACCTATTAAACTTTTAGCTCCTTTGATGTTTCCTATAGAGATAGTTTCTCATCTTTCTCGTGTGGTTTCTTTGTCCTTCCGTTTGTTTGGAAATATTAAAGGTGACGATTTATTTTTGATGGTAATTTTAGCTTTAGTTCCTTATATAGCTCCACTTCCCGCTTATGTGCTTTTAACTTTTATGGCATTTTTACAAGCTTTTATTTTTATGATTTTAACTTATGTATATTTAGCGGGTGCAACTGTTGTTGAGGAAGGTCATTGATCTATATTTTAGAATTTTTCAAAGGTGCATCTTTAGCTTTAATGCTTTTTGGTGCACTTTTCTTCTTTTTTAAATATAATTCTTTTTTCTATCTTTGTTTGGGTGTTATACCAGGTTTGCTTTTATCTTTAATTTTTGTTTTACTTATAGAAAACCATAAGCTAAAAAATGAAAATAAGTTAAGATAAAAGCAAAAAATAGTTTATTTTCTAAGCATGAAGCTCTTCTTTAAGCAAATGCTTTACAGCTTCATAAATTTTAATAGCCGCTTTGGATTTATTCATAGTATAAAGATGAATTCCATCTACGCCACTTGTGATTAAATCGACAATTTGATCGCAAGCATACGCGATACCTGCATCTTCTAAAGCCAAAGTATTATTTTCATATTTTTCTAAAATTTTAACAAATTTAGGAGGGATTTTAGCTCCGCAAAGTTGAGAAATTTTTAAAACCTGTCTTTTGTTAGTAATAGGCATAATACCTGCGTAAATAGGTATGTCAATACCTGCTAAAGCACAATTTTGTTTAAAAGTATAAAAATCTTCATTATCGTAAAAAAGTTGAGTAATGAGCTTGTCTGTTCCTGCATTTACCTTAGTTTTAAGATGGTGTATATCCTCGATGAAATTTTTAGATTCATTATGTTTTTCAGGATAGCATGCGGCATAAATTTCAAAATATTCTTGTTTTTTTATAAAAGAAATTAAATCACTAGCATAAGAAAAATCTTTGCTTTTTTCTAAATTCTCACATATGTCGCCTCTTAGAGCAAGAATTTGATTAAGATTTTTTTCTTTGCATTTTTGAAGTATCTGAGTGATTTTTTCTTTACTAGAATGGATGCAAGGTAAATGTACTATACTAGGAATTTGATATTCTTTCTGGATTAAGCTTGCAATTTCTAAAGTGTTTTGTGAGTTAATAGAGCCTCCAGCTCCAAAGGTTACGCTGATAAAATTAGGGCTTAATTGTCCTAAATCATCTAAGATAGCATGAAGATTTTTGATATTTTCATCCTTTCTTGGTGGAAAAACTTCAAAAGAAAAATTACACATAAAAACTCCTTATAATTGTTTTCGTATTTTTTGCGTAGCCGTAACTAAATTTTTAAGAGAGGCTATAACTTCTTCATAAGCTCTTGTCTTAAGTCCGCAGTCTGGATTGATCCAAATTTGCTCCTTAGGTAATTTGTTTAAAATTTTTTCTATGGTTAAGTTTAGCTCTTCTATGCTTGGAACTCTAGGGCTATGTATATCATAAACTCCTGGTCCCACCTCAGTTTTAAAATGAATAGCTTTTAGGGTATCTAAAAGACTTAAGTTTGATCTTGAAGCTTCAAAAGAAATCACATCAGCATCCATAGCGTCAATTTCTTTTAAGATATCGCTAAATTCGCTATAGCACATATGAGTGTGAATTTGAGTTTTAGCTTTTACCCCACTATGCACAAGATTAAAAGCAGGAATAGCCCAATCTAAATACTCACTATGCCAATCACTTTTTCTTAAAGGCAGTTTTTCACGTAAGGCCGCTTCATCAATTTGTATGATTTTTATACCTGCATTTTCAAGATCTAACACTTCATCTCTTATAGCTAAGGCAATTTGCTCAGTACTTTCTTTTAGACTGATGTCTTCTCTTGGAAAGGACCAATTAAGTATGGTTACAGGTCCAGTTAGCATACCTTTTATGATTTTTTGACTTAAACTTTGTGCAAATTTAGACCAAGCTAAGGTGATAGGCTTTGTGCGTGATACATCACCCCAAATTACAGGAGGCTTAACGCACCTTGTGCCATAGCTTTGAACCCAGCCATTTTGAGTAAATAAAAAGCCCTTTAAATTCTCTCCAAAATACTCCACCATATCATTTCTTTCAAATTCTCCATGCACTAAAACATCAAGTCCTATTTCTTCTTGAATTTGTATGCATTCTTTGATTTTTTGTTGGTTAAATTCAGTGTAGTTTTGAGCTGAAATTTTTTCTTGCTTAAAGGCAAGGCGATTAGATCTTACATCGGCACTTTGAGGAAAGGAACCTATGGTTGTGGTTGGTAAAAGAGGGAGTTTTAAAAATTCTTTTTGGATTAAGGCGCGTTCTTTAAAACTAGGCGTTCTGGTAAAATCTTCTTTTTTTAAAGCCTTAAGCCTTGCTTTGACTTTTTCATCTAAACGCTCTGGGATATTTTTAAAAAGCTCTTGATTGGCTCTAAAGAGCGGATTTTCTTCGCTAGAATTTAGAATTTCTTTTAAATCTTTAAGTTCTTGAAGTTTTTCTTTAGCAAAGGCAAAAAGTTTAAGATAGCTTGGATCCAATTTGCTTTCAAATTCAGTGCTATAAGGCACATGTAAAAGTGAGCAAGAAGTGTTTAAGATGATATTTTGTGTATATTTTTGAAGCTCTTTAATAAGCTTTAGGCTTTTAGCATAATCATTAGCATAGATATTTTTGCCGTTAATAAGACCTGCAAAAAGGATTTTATCTTTAGCAAAGCCGTATTTTTGAACTAAGGCTAAGCTTTGTTTACCTTCGATAAAATCAAGCCCCAAAGCATCAAATTTGCTTTCTAAAAGTTTAGGATAAATATCTCTTAAGTCTCCAAAATAGCTTTGAAGTAAAATTTTAAGATTTTTTTTGTGATTTAAAAGTTCTTGGTAAAATTCTTCGAACAAAGCGATATCTTCCTTGCTTAAATCATAAACCAAATAAGGCTCATCAAGTTCAAGCCATGTCACTTTAAGTTCATTTAGTTTATCAAAAAGCTCTATGTAAGCGTTTAAAAGCTTTTCTTTGGCGAGTTTTTGAGTTTTTTCATCTTTAAAGGCAATGAGTTTAAAAAGTGTGAAAATGCCTATTAAAACAGGCTTGCTTTCTATGCCAAGCTCTTTAGCTTCGAGATATTCTTTAAAAATTTTATCCCCTGTTAAAGCTATAATATCAGCATTATCGCACTCAGGCACCAAATAATGATAATTTGTATTGAACCATTTTTTCATTGCTAAGGCTGTAACATCTCCATTTTCTCCTTGATAACCTCGACTTTGAGCAAAGTATTCATCTAAAGCATCTAAATTTAAATTTTTATACTTTGTATGAACAATGTTAAAAAGCACAGCCGCATCTAAGACATTATCATAAAGTGAAAAATCATTACTAGGGATAAAATCAATGCCAGCTTTTTGAATTTCTTGCCAGTGTCTAATCCTTAAATCCTTAGCGCTTTTTAAAAGCTCCTCTTTTGAACTTTGGTTTTTAAAGTATTTTTCAATAGCAAATTTTAATTCTCTATTTGCACCTATTCTTGGATAAGAAATGATTGAATTTTTCATATTTGTTCTCCTTAAAATGTAGGGATTAAAGCACCCTGATATTTTTCTTCTATAAATTTTTTAACTTCATCGCTTTGCAAAGCCTTTACTAGGGCTTTGATTTTAGGAAGGTTTTCATTACCTTCTTTAACGGCGATGATATTGCCATATTCACTATACTTACTTTCTGTATAAAGCCCATCTTTTACAGGGTTTAAACCTACTAAAATAGCAAAATTGCTATTAATAAGAGAATAATCTACATCATCTAAACTTCTTGTAAGTTGAGCGTCTTTTAACTCTACAAATTTAAGCTTCTTAGGATTTTTAGTGATATCTAAAGGAGTGATGAGCTCATTATCCTTAACTTCTATAAGTCCTTTGCTTGCTATAATGCGTAAAGCACGGCTTTCATTTGTAGGATTATTGGGTATAGAAATGCTTTGTCCTTCCTTGGGGTTAAATTTTTTATGTTTTTTAGAATACACCGCCATAGGTTCTATATGGATGCTAGCAACTTTTACAAGATGGGTGCCTTGCCTTTGATTGAATTCTTTTAAATAGGGTTCATGCTGAAAATAATTAGCATCTAACTCACCATTTTCAACCATTACATTAGGGATTACTCCATCATTGAATTCATAAATTTTTAAATCATAACCTTGTTTTTGAAGTGCTGATTTTATAAATCTTAAAATATCTGCATGAGGTGTTATAGAAGAGCCAACTTTAAGTTCTTCATTTGCCCATGCAAAACCGGTAAAAAGAGTAGCGACGCAAAAAGCTTTAGTAAATAAAGTCATTTTTTCTCCTTTACGCAAAACTAAATTTTTCTATCAAGTCACTATGATAAATGCTTGCTACATCAGGATGAGAGCGTATCATTCTTTTAAAATAATTACTTGCAACATTTCTTAAAAGTGGATTTTTAGGATCAGTATCCACACCTTTGCTTTCTTTAGCAAGCTCTGGATTTAACTTAAAAATAGGTATATCCTTATCAAGTTGCACTCCAAGAAAATAAGCTATGCTAAAGCGTTCTTTTGGGCTTAAATTCACGCGGTGAATAGTAGCTTTTAAATAGCCATTGGTAGCTAGTTCTAAAAATTCTCCTATATTAACTACAACGCTATTTTCAAGTGGGGGTATACTAAGCCATTTACCATCTATAAAAGCTTCAAGTCCGCTTTGTTTTTCTTGAAAAACAAAAGTGATAAGCCCACCATCTTTATGTGAACCTACGCCTTGAGTGATATTTTTTGAGCTTTTTGGATAATGTATGATTTTACAATGTTCGTAAGAATTTTCTCCATAAAGTTTATCAAAAGCATTGCTAGGTAGATCAAGAGCTTGAGCAAAGGCTTTTAAAAGCTTTAAACAAGCTTTTTTGGTTTGTTTGTGCCAAGTTAAGAAAGTTTTTTTAAGTTCTGGAATTTCACTAGGCCAAAGATTAGGACCTTCTAGTCTTTGCCATAAGGGTGAGTTTAAATTCCAGTTTAAAGCATCTCTTTCTGTGCCTATATCCAGTTGTTCTCTATAATCCTTAGATCCTGCTGTGTATTCAAAACCTTCGCTAGTATAACCTCTAAATTGAGGAGAATGTACCATAGAAATAAGCTCTTTCGAACTTCTAGAAAGATTAAAAAATTCTTTGCCAAGTTTGAATAATTTCTCGTTTAAATTTTTATCTATACCAGTATTGATAAGATAAAAAAAACCTATTTTAGAAGCAATTTCTCTTAAATTTTTAAGAAAAGTGCTTTTATCTTTTTCATAAGCTTGTAAATCAAGTATAGGTAAATTCATTTTTACTCCTTAAATTAAAATTAAGGATAAGAAGATATTTTGAATTAAATTTTATTAGAGAAATTTTTGTAAGTTAAGATTTTAAATGAGTATTTTGAAAAAATAAACTTTTTTGACTTTCTTACACATTATATCTCCTTATCCACTTTTTGGACCTTTGGAAACATAATGTTAAGCCAAAGGACGCACTAGATACTACACATCTCGCACATCAGTTTCATTTTTTCTCCTTTTAAAATAATAAAATTTCAAAATCATATATAAAAATATATTAATTAAAGCTTAATCGTTTAAAAAATAAAGATTCTTTTTAAGCATTCTCGAGTTTTAATTCTTTGTTATTCATTATGCTAATACCTAGATTTAAAACCTTTTGGGCAATTTGTTTGGCTTCATCTAAAGAATGCATGGCACAAGTTCCGCATTGATAGATATTAAGTTCAGGAATTTTGCTTTGATCGCTTACGCTTAAAACATCTTTCATAGCTTCTTCCCAAGCTTTTGCAATACTTTTCTCATCAGGTGTTCCAATTAAACTCATATAAAAACCCGTGCGACAACCCATAGGTGAAATATCAATAATTTCAACTGAATTTGAATTTAAATGATCTCTCATAAATCCTGCAAATAAATGTTCTAAGGTATGAGTGCCTTTTTCGCTCATAATGTCTTTATTTGGTATGCAAAAACGCAAATCAAATACACTAATATCATCACCCTTAGGTGTTTTCATAACTTTAGCTAAACGCACAGCAGGAGCTGGCATTTTAGTATGGTCAACTTTAAAGCTGTCTAATAATGGCATTTTAACTCCTTAAATATAAATTGCCTAAGGATTATAGCATTTAAAGTTAATATTTAAAGCCTTTCTAAAAGAAAAAAAGATAAAATAAAACATTTAAAAATTCAAGGAAATTTTATGTTTGAAGTAGTTATAGGTCTTGAAGTTCATACTCAGTTAAATACAAAAACAAAAATCTTTTGCTCATGCGCAACTTCTTTTGGAGAAGCTCCAAATACTAATGTTTGTCCCACTTGTTTGGCCTTACCAGGAGCTTTGCCTGTTTTAAATGAAGAGGCTGTAAAAAAAGCTATAGCTTTTGGAAAAGCTGTCAATGCAACAATTAATAAAAAAAGTGTTTTTAATCGTAAGAATTATTTTTATCCAGATTTACCTAAGGCTTATCAAATTTCACAATTTGATATCCCTATAGTAGAAAAGGGTGAGCTTTTTATCAATGTAAATGGTGAAAATAAACGCATAGGTATTACAAGAGCACATTTGGAAGAAGATGCAGGTAAAAATATCCATGAAAGTAATTTTTCTAAAGTGGATTTAAATCGTGCAGGAACTCCTTTGCTTGAGATTGTCAGTGAGCCTGAGCTTAGAAGTAGTGATGAGGCGGTGGCTTATCTTAAAAAACTTCATTCTATTATACGCTTTTTAGACATTTCAGATGCAAATATGCAAGAAGGAAGTTTTAGATGCGATGCAAATGTTAGTATAAGACCTAAGGGCGATACAAAACTTTATACTAGAGTAGAGATTAAAAATCTTAATTCTTTTCGTTTTATCCAAAAAGCTATAGAATATGAGGTAAAAAGACAAAGTGAGGCTTGGGAAGATGGAACTTACGAACAAGAAGTAGTTCAAGAAACCAGACTTTTTGATACAACAAATTTAGTTACAAGAAGTATGCGTGGCAAAGAAGAAGCGGCAGAATATCGCTATTTTCCTGATCCTGATTTATTGCCTGTTTTATTAAAAGATGAGTTTTTGGATATTAAAATCCCTGAACTTCCTGATGAGAAGAAAGCACGCTTTATAGACGAGCTTGGTATAAAAGAAAGTGATGCTGAGGTTTTAATCAGTTCTTTAGAAATGAGTCGTTTTTTTGAAAGTCTTATTTCTCAAAATTTAAATCCTAAACTTTGTGTAAATTGGTTAAATACCGAACTTATGGGACTTTTAAAAGGAGAATTGACTATAGAAAATTCTCCTGTAGATGCTCAAAAACTTGGAGTTTTAATTAAACGCATAGAAGATGGCACTATCAGTGCAAAAGCGGCTAAAGATGTCTTAGCTTTTGTATTTGAAAATACTAGTGTGGAAATTGATGAAGCTATAGAAAAGCTAGGACTTAAGCAAGTAAGTGATGACTCAGCCATAGAAGCGGTGATTGAAAAAATTTTAAATGCAAATGCCGATAAGGTTGCAGAGTATAAAAGTGGTAAAGACAAGCTTTTTGGATTTTTTGTGGGTCAAACAATGAAAGAGGGTAAAGGAGCTTTTAATCCTGCAAAAGTGAATGAAATTTTAAAAACAAAGCTTGGTTGATGGGTATAGCGGTTATTGGTGCGGGAAAATGGGGCAGTGCTTTACATCTAGCCTTAAAAGAAAATTACAATTGTTTTATCAGTTCTTTGCATCAGCGTGATTTAGAAGATTTTGTTAGTATAAAAGAAGCTTTAGAATGTGAATATCTTGTTTTTGCTTTAAGTTCTCAAGGGATGCGTGCTTGGCTTAAAGAAAATTTCATCAACAAGGGACAAAAAATTTTAATTGCTTCAAAAGGCATAGAAGATCAAAGTTGTCAATTTTTAGATGAAATTTTCTTAGATTTTGTACCAAAAGAAAATTTTTGTGTTTTAAGTGGCCCTTCTTTTGCTGCTGAAGTGATGCAAAAACTTCCTACAGCCTTGATGATTAGCGGGATAAAACAAGAGCTTTGTAAAAAATTTGCAAGTTTTTTCCCTGATTTTATTAAAACTTATATTGATAATGATGTTCGTGGTGCTGAAATTTGTGGTGCTTATAAGAATGTTTTAGCAATTGCAAGTGGGATTAGTGATGGGTTAAAACTTGGCAATAATGCAAGAGCGGCACTGATTTCAAGAGGGCTTATAGAAATGCATCGTTTTGGTAAATTTTTTGGTGCTAAAGAAGAAACTTTTTTAGGGTTAAGTGGGGCAGGGGATTTGTTTTTAACTGCAACGAGTGTTTTATCAAGAAATTATAGAGTAGGTTTAAAACTGGCGCAAAATCAAAAATTAGATAGTATTTTAGCTGAACTTAATGAAGTAGCAGAAGGTGTAAAAACTGCTTATGCTATAGAAAAATTAGCAAAAATGAAAGGAATTTATACACCTATTGTAAATGAAGTAGTGGCAATTTTTAAGGGTAAAAGTGTGCAAGAAGCAACGCAGAATTTATTAAAGCAAAATGATTAAGGAAAGATCATGATAATTAAAAATGCAAAAATTTATGGAGATTCTTTACAAGATATAGAGATTAAAGAAGGAAAAATTACCAATATTGGTTCTAATTTACAAGGTGAAGAAATTTTAGATGCTAAAGGTATGACTTTACTTCCATCTTTTGTGGATTTGTGTGTGAGTTTAAAAAACGATAAATTTTCTTTAGCTAATTTAGAACTTTTAGAAAATGAGTGCCTAAAAGGAGGAATTTCTAGTATAGTTTTGCGTGATTGTATGGATTTTGATGAAGAAAGTTTTGCTTTATTTTTACAAAATTTAGCTCAAAGAAAGATGCAAATTTTTTCAAGCGTGCGGGTTAAGGATGCAAACGGCAAGCTTAAAAATTTAGCCACTCTTTTAAATAAAGGTGCTTGTGCTTTAGAGCTTGACAGCTCTTTAGATGCAAATACTTTAAAAGTAAGTTCACAATATGCTTTTATGAAAGACTCTCCAATTTTTGTGCGTTGTTATGATAAGGATTTTGATGATAATGGAGTGATGAATGATTGTGAAATGAGTTTTGAGCTAGGGCTTATAGGCATGAGTAAAATCGCTGAAACTAGCCAGATAGCTAAAATGAAAGAATTGGCTAAATTTTATAAAAATAAGGTCATTTTTGATCTTTTAAGTTTGAAAGATTCTTTAGTATTATTAGATGAAAAGGATTTAAAACTTGTAAGCATTCATCACCTTATCAAAGATGATAGTGCTTGTGAAGATTTTAATACCGCTGCGAAACTTATGCCACCTTTAAGAAGCAAAGAAGACGTTTTGGCTTTAAGAGAGGCTTTAAAAGAAGGAAAAATTAGCTTTTTAACTTCCTTACATAGTGCAAAATCAATTTCTTTAAAAGATTTGGCTTTTGATGAAGCGGCCTTTGGAATCCATAGCGTATGCGAATTTATAAGTCTTTGCTATACTTTTTTAATCAAAGAGGGATTTTTAAATTGGCAAGAGCTTTGTCAATTTACAAGTAAAAATCCTAGTGAATTTTTGGGTTTAAATAGTGGAGTTATAGAAGTTGGCAAAGAAGCTAATCTAGTTCTTTTTGACGAGAATGAAGAAATTTTTGCTCCAAAAAGTTCTCTTTATTTTAAGGATAAACTTTTTGGAAAAATTAAAATGCATATACTTAGAGGAAAAACATTTTAGAAAAATAAGCTTTGCTTAAATTCCTAAAGATAGTTTAAATCCTAAAAATATAAGTGCTGCCATAATACCAGCGGCTGGTAAAGTGATAATCCAAGCCAATCCTATAGGTTTCATCATAATCCAATTTGCATTTTTATTATACACTCCTATACCCAAGATAGCACCTATGAGTATATGAGTGGAGCTAACAGGAATTCCAAATTGTGTAGCTAAGAGTATAACAACGCTTGCACCAAGTTCTGCGGAAAATCCAGTAGTAGGGCGTATAGTTGCAAGTTTTGAACCTACTGTGGTAATTACTTCTTTACCTAAAAACCAAAGTCCGACAACTAAGGCTATTCCAAACATAGCCAAAGCAGCAAAAGGTACTGGCGAATTTGCATTTATAGTTCCATTCCTTAAGACATCTAAGATGGCTGCAAAAGGACCTATGGCATTGGCTATATCATTAGCTCCGTGTGAAAATGCAAAGCTAGAGGCTGTAAATATTTGAAACCACGAGAAAATTCTATCAGTAGTTTTATTAAGCTCTGTTTTTTTAACGATTTTGACTATAGCAAATGTTACAACATAACTTATAGTTCCGATAATTCCGATAATCCAAAAGTTTTGCAAAATATCTAAAGTGCTAACATTATTTAAGCCTTTAAATAAAAACATTGCTGAAATGATAGCAGCAGCAATACAAGCAATGATCGGCATATGGGTTTTTAAAATAGAGTAAATATCTATATCTTTTTCTTGTTCTTTAAATTCCTTCATTTTATTTCTGTAGAAATTATTTTCCTGTTCTTCTTCATCTAAAGCTATAGCGGAAAGTTCTTTGATTTGTTCTTCTTGGGATTTTGTTTTTAAATTTAAAAAATACTTTTCTTTGAATTTTTTTCTTTCTTTTTTGATATTTTTCAAATCATCATTTAGTTTTTCTGATGGTTTTAAAATTTTCTTATCAATATATGAATAAATAATATAGGCTACAATACCTCCTAGAAGAGGCGAAATTACCCAAGAAATAGCTATTTTTACAATTTCACTCCATTTAACCATAGAGAGTGTTTGAATTCCATCAAATTTTAAAAGCCCCATCATAATACTAGCACCTACAATCCCACCAACTATACTATGTGTGGTTGATACAGGTAAGCCTTTTTTGGTTGCAATAAAAATCCAAACTCCAGAGCTTAAAAGTGCAGCAAGCATAATGATAACAAAAAGCATAGGATCTAAAGAATTTGGAAAAACAACAATACCGCTACGTATGGTCTTAGTAACTTCTGCACCTGCAAAGATTGCTCCACTTAGCTCAAAAACAGCCGCTATAATTAAAGCTTGTTTAATGGTGACTGTTTTTGCACCAACGCTTGTTCCAAAAGAATTGGCTACGTCATTTCCACCTATATTAAATGCCATAAAAATGCCAAATACAGAAGCAAGAATAAAAAGAATCAGTTGATGTTGTGAAATATAACCAAATCCCCAAATAATAAATGCAATAGCACTGATAATAAAAATAACAAAAGCTATGAGGTTGTCTTTTTGCATTAATAACCCTCTTTTTTATTTTAATTATACACTTATTTACTTTAAATTTGCTAATTTTATTTTTAGTCTTTGTGTAATTTTTATTTATATTATTTTTTTATAATAAATACTCAAATCAAGAAATAATAAGGAATATAAGAATAATGAGGGGTATTTTTTATATAATAACATTATTTTCTTTACTCAATGCCGATGAACTTGCAAAGGCTTTAGCAAAAAATAATAATCAAAATTCTTGGGAACACTTTGATTATAAAAATATCAAAGAAGCTCCAAAAATTCAAGAAGAGAATGTGGATTTAAAAAGCACTTTTGATAGCTTACTTTCAAAAACTTTAGAAAATAATAATGGTATAGATAAAACAGATGGGAATTTGGATTTTCAAAATGAAAACGCACAGGTTAAAAATTTAAGCTCTCTTTATGAGGGAGAAAATAATTCTTTGCTTTTTCAAAAAGAACTTTTTGTAGCTCAAGATAATTATAATTATTCAGGAGGTTTGATCAATCGTTATGAAAAAGATGATTTTTTGTTTGGAGTTAATGGTTTTATTGATAAACAAAAAGAACAAAAAGATACTAAAAGCTTTGGTACGGAGTTTGGTTATAGTAAATTTATAAAGGCTTATAGTAATTATTATATACCCAATGATGCAGAAAAAAATTTACAGCTTGGGGTAAGTTTTGCAATTCCAACTTATACTGCTTTTGCTTTTGATATTAGTAAGGATAATGATAAAACTAATTATCAAGTATCTTACTCTCCTTATAGTGTATTTAGTTTAAATTTATTGCGTCGTGATTATAGTGCAAGAGAGACTGTTGATGATACTGTTGTTCAAGTTGGATTTAGTTTTAATTTTAATGAAAGTTTTTTAAAGCAATTTAGAAAAAAAGATAATACTTTAGAGGAGGTTAATCGATATGATTTCCTCCAAAGAACTCATTAGTTCATTCCAGCATTATGGAATTTTTCTGGATTGTCCATAGCGTAGCGGAATTTTTCCCAATCAATTTGTTTATCCCAGATAGCAACGATTAAGGCTGCTACTGAATTTCCACAAAGATTTCCAACCGCTCTCATTTCAGACATAAATTTATCAACACCTAAAAGAACACCTATAGCAGCTACTGGCAGAACTTGTGCTAAGGTTGCATTTGCTTCAGAAATTTCCATATTTCCTAGAGCTGCAAGCGTACTTCCAAGCACTATAAAACCTGATCCAGTTACACCTACTGCACCTTTTGAAGCTATCATTAATACTATTAAAATACTGATTTCGTGTGCTAAACTTAAATTTACATTGAAGGCTTGTGCTAGAAAGATTAAGCTCATGGCTAGATAAATATTTGTACAATCAAGATTAAAACTATATCCCGTTGGTAAAACAAGTCCGACTGTTGCTTTAGAGAGTCCTGCTTTTTCTAGTTTTCTCATTAAAGGAGCAAGTGCAGACTCGCTTGAGCTAGTTGCAAAAACGATCAATACTTCTCTTGAGATAAATCTCATAAATTTGAAGATATTTACTTTTGCAAAATAGCAAATCAAACCTAAGATTCCAAATATAAAAACAAGACATGAAATCAGCATTACTAAAAGTAAATATGCTAAGTTAATCAAAGAGCTAATTCCGTATTGAGCTATGAGTACAGCCATTGCTGAAAAGGCGGCAATAGGACTAAAATACATAATAATTTGTAAAATTTTAAAAACAAAATTTTGCACCACTTCAAAAACTCTTTGAATTGCCTGTTTATCTTCTGTTCTCATTAAAGAAATAATCAAAGCAGTAATGACAGCAATAACTAAAACTTGTATGGTTTTTCCTTCTGTAAAAGGTGTGATGATATCAGTAGGCATAGCATCTTTTAAAATATGCATAATCTCAGAGCTCGCACTTACTTCTGTGGTTTGAGAAATGTATTTTTGAACGCTTTTTGTATCAAGTTGACTTGGATCAAGATTCATTCCATGGCCTGGTTGCATAACATTTGCCATAAAAATACCTATAGCAAGTGCTAAAGTACTTACAACTTCAAAGTAAATAACCGCTTTAGCACCAATGCTACCTACTTTTTTTAAACTTTCAAGACTAATGATGCCTAAAACCAAAGTAACAAAAATAATAGGGCCTATAAGAACCTTTAAAGCACCTATAAAATAATCAACTCCTGGTTTGCTAGCAATGGCTAATTCTTTATCTATATAGCCAAGTACAATACCTGCAATAATGCCTATAATCACCCAAAATCCAAGACTTTTGATAATACGTTTATATAAAGGCGGTTTTCTTTCAGCTAAAGTTTGACTTAAAGTTTCCAAGTTTATTCACTCCTTTTGATCTTTGTAAAATATAATTTTAACAATGTGTATCGTAAATTTTAACAAAAAAACAAATCTAGAAATACTTTCTTTTATATGATATGATAATTTTTTATATAAATGTTACAAAATTTCTCATTATTTGCATATTATAAAATTTAAAATATTTTTGAAAATTTTATAATTTTGTAATTCAGTTTGCTTTTTGTTATTTATTATTGGTAATAATTCTATTTTTGATTTATTTGTTTTATTGGGATGTTTTAAATTATGAAAGAAATAGTTTTGTCTGAAAATGCTTTAATTACTTCTAAAACAGATCTTAAGGGGAATATCATTTATGCCAATAATGACTTTTTAAAATACGCAGGTTATAAAGTTGGTGAGCTTTTGTATAAACCTCATAATATAGTAAGACATGAAGATATGCCACGTACTGTATTTAAATGTCTTTGGGATTATATTCAAAAAGGAGAAGAAATTTTTGCATTTGTTAAAAATAAAGCTAAGGATGGTAGTTTTTACTGGGTTTTTGCAAATGTAAGTGCTTCATTTGATACTAATGGAGATATCATCAATTATTATTCTGTTCGTCGTGCACCCAATAGAAAATCTCTTTCTATAATTGAAGAAGTTTATAAAATTTTACTTGAAAAAGAGAAAAAATCAGGTATTAATGCTGGAGTTTCAGCTTTAATGGATATTGTAAGTTCTTATAAAATGACTTATAATGAACTTATTTTTAAGTTACAAGAAAATAATTAAATAAGATATATTTAATCTTTTTTATTGTATAATTTTCACCTAGAAATTAAAGTAATATATTGTTAAAGTATTGTTTTGATTTATGATTTCAAAAAATTTTCAATAAAAAGGGTAAATTTATGGTGAAAAATGGATTATTATTAACTATTTTTCTAAGTATTATCGGTGTTTTAGGTGTCATTTTTATTCATATTTTTGTTGGAGCGATAATTTTTGTTTTAATCGCTGTTTTAATGGTTTATTTGCTTAGACAACACAAAGATGAGCAAATAATGATAGATAAACTTTTGGTTCTTTGTAGAGAGTTAAAAGAAGGAAATTTTGACAATAGAATCATCTATGTAAAAACAAAAAGCAAAAAATTAGCCGAAATAGCAGATAATCTTAACAATACTATTGATGGGTTAGAAGCTTACTTAAGGGAAATTAATACTTCTATTTCTTGTTCTCAAAAAGGTGAATTTTATCGCAAGGCTTTGCCTGAAGGTTTAAAAGGAATTTTTGCTCATAATATCGAATTTATAAATAAAGCTTTAGCAAACATAGAAGTGACAGCAAGATCTACTTTTAAAAATGCTTTATCAAGAACTTTAATGGATTTAAGCCTTGGAAATCAAAATAAAGATATGTCTCAAATTTCTAGCTCATTAAATCAAGATATTAGCATGATGAAAAATGTATATGATACAGTGGATGCCATTTCTCATACAGCTACAGAAAATGGCTCAGAGGTGGATTCTTTGCAAAGTGCTATGGGTTCTTTAATGGATGTTGTAAATTCAAGCAAGGAAACAGTGCAAACTTTTGTGGCTAATTCCCAAAATATTACTTCAGTGGTTGAAGTAATACGCGATATAGCCGATCAAACCAATCTTCTAGCTTTAAATGCTGCTATTGAAGCTGCGCGTGCAGGAGAGCATGGTAGGGGCTTTGCGGTTGTGGCTGATGAAGTTAGAAAGTTAGCAGAAAGAACTCAAAGATCTACAAGCGAAATTTCTATTGCAATTCAGACTATGCAACAAGATTTTGTAAATATCCAAAGTGGCAGTGAGCAAGTTTTTAACATTGTTAGTGAATCTGAAGAAAGAATTAATAAATTTTCTCAAGCTTTTAAACGTCTAGAAGAAAATAGTAGTGCTCTTGGTGTTAATTTTGGATCCTTTGCAAAGAGATTGATTTTGTCTGTAGTTAAAATCGATCATATTCTTTATAAATCAAATATATATTTAAATTTAAATGGGGCTCAAAATTTTAATCTTGAAAGTGTAGATCCAATTTCTAATCTTTGCCAAGATGAGAGAGCTCAAGGTGTTATTAATGAGCTTAGTTCTGAAACTGAGTTAAATTTAGCTAAAGAATTTATAAAAGATAACGCTAAAAAAGCAATAGAAGAATCAAGTCAAGATTATATCGATCAAAAAGCTTATGATGCGATTGTAAATGATATTAAATCACTAGAGCAAAGAAGTGCTGAAATCTTAGCAAAATTAAAAATATAAATTAAGAGGGTGGGAAAATGTCAAGAGAAATTTTTTTACAAGAAGATAGTTTAATTACTTCTAAAACAGATTTAAAAGGTAAAATAGTTTATGCAAATGATGATTTTTTAAAGTATGCAGGTTATACCATGGGTGAAGTTTTAAATAAACCTCATAACATAGTAAGACATGAAGAGATGCCAAAAACTGTTTTTAAATATTTATGGGATTATATGAAAGAAGGCAAAGAAATTTTTGCTTACGTAAAAAATAAAACCAAAGATAACAATTACTACTGGGTTTTTGCAAATGTAACTCCATCAATAGATATTAATAATAATATCATAGGCTATTATTCCGTTCGTCGTATGCCAAATAAAAGCGCTATTTCTACAATAGAAAGCCTTTATAGCGATCTTTTAAGAGTAGAACAGCAACAAGGCTTAAATAAGGGTGTTGAGATGCTTAAAAATTTCTGCAAAGATGCAGATAAAACTTATAATGAGTTAATTTTCTCTCTTCAAGAAGCTAAATAAATTTTTGTTAGACTTAAAACGAGTTTGTTTTAAGTCTAAATATTATATAATCTTTCTTTTAAAAATTCACATTTTTCAAGGCAAAATATGTTTGATGTCATTGTTATAGGTGGTGGACATGCGGGTGTTGAAGCAAGTGCTGCTGCTGCTAGAATGGGTAAAAAAACCTTACTTTTAACTACATTGATTGAGCAAATAGGAGCAGCAAGTTGTAATCCAGCCATAGGAGGGCTTGCTAAAGGGCATTTGGTAAAAGAACTTGATGCCATGGGTGGTCTTATGGGTGAAATCACCGATGAAGCAGGGATACAATTTCGCATTTTAAATGAAAGTAAGGGTGTAGCCGTTCAAGCAAGTAGGGCACAAATTGATATGGATAAATACCGTATCATTGCGCGTAATAAACTTTTAAAACTTCCAAATTTAGAAATCTCTCAAGAACAAGCGAGTGTTTTAATCGTAGAAAATAATAAAGTTAAAGGCGTAAAAACAAATTTAGAAAATACATATTTTGCCAAAAAAGTGATCCTAACAACAGGAACTTTTTTAAATGGACTTATTCATGTAGGTGAAAATAAACTTCAAGCAGGAAGGGTAGGGGAGCTTGCTTCGGTAAATTTAGGAAATTATCTACAAACTTTGGGTTTGAAAATGGGGCGTTTAAAAACAGGAACTTGCCCAAGAGTGGATGCAAAAAGCATTGATTTTAGCATGCTTGAAATTCAAGATGGTGATGTAAATCCTAAAGCTTTTAGTTTTCGTTCAAAAAATTTCAATCCTACTCAACTTCCTTGTTATATCGCACGCACTAATACAACTACACATGAGATTATTAAGAATAATTTTTATCGTGCTCCACTTTTTACAGGACAGATTGAAGGTGTAGGGCCAAGGTATTGTCCTTCTATAGAAGATAAAATCAATCGTTTTAGCGACAAAGAAAGTCATCATCTTTTTATAGAACCTCAAACTATCGATGCGACGGAGTATTATATCAATGGTTTTTCTACTTCTTTACCTTATGAAGTACAAACTCAAATGCTGCGTTCTGTAAAGGGTTTTGAAAATGCTAAAATAACCCGTTTTGGTTATGCTATAGAATATGACTATATAGAGCCAACTGAACTTAAGCATACTTTAGAACTTAAAAAGATTAAAAATCTTTATTGTGCAGGACAGATTAATGGAACTACAGGTTATGAAGAGGCTGCAGCACAAGGCTTTATGGCAGGAATCAATGCAAGTTTAAGCATAGATATGAAAGAGCCTTTGATTTTAAGGCGTGATGAAGCTTATATAGGAGTTTTAATCGATGATTTAGTAGTAAAAGGCACAAAAGAACCTTATAGAATGTTTACTTCAAGAGCGGAATTTAGACTGCTTTTAAGGGAAGAAAATGCTATACTAAGACTTGGAAAATATGGCTATGATTTAGGACTTTTAAGCGAGCAAGATTTTACTTATATACAAAATATTGCAAACAATCTTCAAAAAGGACTTGAATTTTTACTTTCTAAAGAATTTACGCCTAACAACCAAAATAATGCTTTTTTAGAGAGTTTAGGAGAAGATAAAATTTCTTCTATAGTCAATCTTCAAAAAATTGTTGCAAGAGCAAGTTTTGATATAGAAAAATTAAAAAAACTTGATTCTATGTTTGAAACTATGGATCATTACTCTTTAAGAGAAATTTTAAACGAGGCAAAATATTATCATTATATCAGCATGCAAAAAGCTCAAGTAGAAAAAATGAAAAATCTTAGCGAGCTTAAAATTCCTGAAAATTTTGATTTTAAAAGTGTAAGCGGTTTAAGTAATGAGGTTGTAGAAAAGCTTAATCATCATAAACCTCCAACCATTTTTGCCGCAAGTCAAATCAGTGGAATCACTCCTGCAGCGTTAGATATTTTACAAATTTACATCAAAATGCAAAAGAAAAAAGCTTAAATGCTTGCTTTTTTCATTTTTTTATCTACTTTAGTTTTGCTTTTTTGGCGTCCATGGAATTTACCTATTTGGGTATTTTCTAGCTTGGGGGCTTTTTTTGTTTTTATTTTTCAATTGGTAGACTTTAAAGATGCTTATTTTGTTTTTTCTTTGGTTTGGGATAGTTCTTTAACTTTGGTTGGGTTGATTGTCCTTTCTTTTAGCTTGGAAGCTTTGGGATTTTTTGATTTTATTGCGAGTAAAATTTTGCATTTTTCTAGAGAGAAAAATCAAGGCAAAATTTATATTAGCACAAAAAAATTGATGTTATTTTTGTTAATTTTTGTATTTTTTCTTTCTGTATTTTTTGCTAACGATGGAGCGATTTTAATCATTACACCTATTATTATAGCTTTATTTTCAACTCTTAAAGATTGTAAAAATCATGCTTTTATTTTAAGTTCTTTTTTACTTAGTCTTTCTTTTTTATGTGATGCAAGTTCAAATGCTTTGGTTATTTCAAATTTAACCAATATCATTACAGCAAATTATTTTAAGATAGAATTTTTAGAATTTGCTAAAAATATGTTTTTGCCAAATTTTTTTGTTTTGCTTTCTGCTATAGTTATGGTTTTTGTGCTTTATGTGAGAGTTTTACCTAAAAGGCTTGAATTTAAATTAGTCAAAAAAGAGCAAATTTCATTGAAGTTGTTTTTTCTTTGCGTAGTGTTTTTATTTCTTTTTGTGATCAGTTTTTTTATAGGTGAAATTTTTAATATTAAAATAAGTTTTTTTGCTTTGCTTTGGGCGGGAATTTTTTGGCTTATTGTTTTAAAAATTCAAGGTAAAAAAAGTATTAAAATTCTTTTTGAAGCACCTTATGGAGTTTTGCTTTTTAGTTTTGGGCTTTATATGGTAGTTTTTGCTTTACATAAAATAGGTGTGAGTGAAATTTTGGTTAAAAGTTATGCTTTTTTGATGCAAGGTAAGAGTGGAATTTTTGGTGTGGCTTTGATTTCAGCTTTTGGATCTTCTGTGTTTAATAATTTGCCTATGGTTTTAATCGGAGATTTGGCATTAAAAGAATATTTTGAGAATTTTTCTTTTGATTCTTTGATGATTTATGCACATCTTTTGGGGGTAAATATAGGCCCAAAACTTACGCCAATAGGTTCTTTAGCAACTTTGCTTTGGCTTGGAGTTTTGGCTAGAAAAGGCATTAATATTTCTTTTTGGCAATATTGTAAATTTGGTTTTTTGATAACTTTACCTGTGCTTGTTTTTTCTCTTTTTGCTCTTATTGTCTAAATATCAAAACTTGTTAAACAAAGAAAAAATTTATTTTAATTTCGATAAACTTTTAACTTGGTTAAAAAATAAAATCGAAAGGACAAGTTATGGCTACATCTGAGAGTAGACGAAGCTTTATGGGTTTTGCATTTGGAAGCGTAACTGCTGTAGGTGGTGTTTTCTCGCTTGTTGCGATGAAAAAAACTTGGGACCCGCTTCCAAGTGTTAAAGCTGCAGGTTTTACTACAGTGGATTTATCAGGAATGCAAGATGGAGAGCTTAGAACTATAGAATGGCGTAAAAAGCCTATTTTTATATTAAAAAAAGATGCGAGTATGCCAAAAGATGCAAAACGCGATGTTGTGGTAGATAACGCAGCTTATACTGTGGTTATAGGACTTTGTACGCATTTAGGTTGTATACCTGCTTACCAACCAAGTGAGCAATTGTTTAAATGTGCCTGTCATGGTGGAGAATTTGATACAAGTGGAAAAAATGTTTTTGGACCTCCTCCAAAGCCTCTTGAAATTCCTCCTTTTAAAATTGATGGAACCAAACTTGTTTTAGGCGAAGAGGGTCCTGAATATAAAAAAATGATAGCGGAGGCTTAAGATGGCGCAAATTAGAAAAGCTAATGGCCTTGTAGATTGGCTTGATCAAAGACTTGCAGTGCATAAACTGCTTGATGTTTTAATGGTAAAGTATTGGATACCAAAGCAAATTAACTTTCTTTGGGCAATGGGGGTTATTTTAACCACTCTTTTTGCAGTGCTTTTTATTACAGGACTTTTACTTGTGATGTATTATAAACCAGATACTGCGCTTGCTTTTGATAGTGTGAATAAGACTATTATGCAAGAGGTGGATTATGGATGGCTTTGGCGTCACATGCATGGTGTTGCCGCTTCTGTTGTATTTTTGATTATATACATACATATGCTAACAGGAATTTATTACGGTTCTTATAAAAAAGGTCGTGAGATGATTTGGGTTAGCGGTATGCTTTTGTTTGTTGTATTTTCTGCTGAAGCTTTTAGTGGGTATATGCTTCCTTGGGGACAAATGAGTTATTGGGCAGCTCAAGTAATCACTAATCTTTTTGGAGGGATACCATTTATTGGCCCTGAGCTTGTGATTTGGATTCGTGGGGATTATGCGGTTTCTGATCCAACTTTAACAAGATTTTTTATGCTTCATGTGTGCTTGCTTCCTATAGTTATCATTGCTATTATAGCATTTCACTTCTATTCTTTAAGAATTCCTCATGTTAATAATGAAATTTCTGAAGAACTTGACTTTGATTTAGAGGCTGAAAAATACATGGCAGGTGACACAAAGGGTTCTAAAGTGATTCCTTTTTGGCCAGGATTTTTATCAAAAGATTTTATGTATATAAGCTTTTTTATGATTTTCTTCTTTTATTTGGTCTGTTTTAAATTTGAATTTGCAATGGATCCAATTAATTTTGATCCAGCTAATGCGCTTAAAACACCAGCTCATATTTATCCTGAGTGGTATTTCTTATGGAGTTATGAAGTTTTAAGAGGATTTTTCTTTGATATTGCAGGTATTAAAGCTTTTGATATAGGTTTGGCTGCATTTGGTATTGCTCAAGTGATTTTCTTCTTGCTTCCTTGGCTTGATAGAAGTGATGTTGTAAAACCAGCTCATGAAAGACCTTTATTTTTCATTTGGTTTTGGATATTGCTTATTGATTTAATTGTTTTAACAGTTTATGGAAAATTACCTCCAACAGGTGTAAATGCTTGGGTAGGATTTTACGCTTCTATAGTATTTTTGCTTTTACTTATTGTAGTTTTACCGGTTATTACTATTATGGAGAGAAAAGGAGCTAAACAATGAGAGAAATAAAAATATTTTTAGTTGTAGTAGTTTTTACTGCACTTGTATATTGGGGGGTAGAGCCTTATGCTCATTCAGTGATGAAGCCTCATGTTGCTCCTGCAAATTTTGATTTTGCTGTTGAAGATACTACTTTTGCAAAAGGTATAGTTGAAGCTAAAGAATTAGCTCTAAAAGATGCACAAGCTTCAGGAGATGCTAAAAGAATAGAGAGTGCAAACAAAGAACTTGAAAAAGCAAAAGAAGAATTAAGCAAGGTTGAAACACTTTGGGCAGATGTTGCAAAGATCGATTTTGCTAAGGGTGATGCAAAAAAAGGTAAAGAATTTTTTGAAAATAACTGTTTTGCATGTCATGGTGTAAAAGAAGATGGAATAGCAGCTAATATTACTGATTCTTCTATGGGAGTAATACCGCCTGATCTTAGTGCAGCTGGTGCTATTTTTGATGAAAAATTTTTAGCAGCTTTGATTATGCATCCTGCGCTTGCTTTAAAAGTAGATCATAAATTTGGTGATGCTTTTATTATGACAGCTTACAATAAAGATACTTCAGGAGAAAGTGAAGAAGCTACAAATGCAAATATAGCCAATGTAATTGCTTATCTTAAAGATGTGAGTGTTAAATTTGAAGCCAATGAAGATGCTACTATTAAGAAAGATGTTGAGGCAAAATATGCTAAAATGGAAAATAGTGCTCAAAAAGCGGCTTTAATGGAAAAAGATATAAAATTTGCTAAAGATAAAGCAACTTTTATTGAGGCTTGCGGACGTTGTCATGATATGAAATACGATAGCTTTTTTACTCCATCAAATCAAAATGATTTAAAAACTTATTTAGGTTCTGTTCCGCCTGATCTTTCTATGATGATAAGATCTCGTGGTGAGCAATATTTACATGATTTTATCAATAACACTCAAAAACTTCTTCCAGGAACCGCTATGCCAAGAGTAGGTTTAACAGAAGCTGCACAGGCTAAGGTTGTATCTTATATTGATCAAGTGGGTGATAGCAAAAAAGAAGAAAGAAAAACTACAGGAATTTATGTAATGATATTCTTTGTAATTTTAAGTATTTTTGCTATAGGTTGGAAGCGTTCTGTTTGGTCTAAATTACATTAATATTACATTTTTTGCCATTATTTAATGATAATGGCAAAAATCTTATTTTTTCTTCATTTTTATTAATTTTTAATATTTAAAGAGAGATACTTCAAAATATAATTATTTTAGAATTTAGGAGTATTTTATGTTAGAAAAAACTTTAATCAAATCTATTTTAAAAAAATGGGATTATGGGGATTTTAGAGTTATTTTTTGGGATAAAGAAGAATTTTTTATCGGAAACAAACCTGCTAAATTTTCTTTAGTTTTTAAAGAAAAAATTCCTTTTTTGGAGTTATTTGGTGATACAAGTTTGGTTTTTGCAAGACATTATATGCAGGCAAAACTTGACATAGAGGGCGATTATGATGAAATGGCTAGGGTATTATATTATTTTTCTAATCAGCAATTTTTTAAAACCAAAAAAGATGTATTGAGTAAAATAACTCAAAAGCAAGAAAGTAAAAATATCAAAAGTCATTATGATATAGGTAATGATTTTTATAAGCTTTGGCTTGATGATACTATGAGCTATTCTTGCGCTTATTTTAAAGAGCCTAACAATACTCTTTATGAAGCTCAAATTAATAAAATAGAACATACCCTTAAAAAACTTGATTTAAAAGAAGGAGAAAAGCTTTTAGATATAGGTTGTGGTTGGGGTTGGCTTTCTATTATGGCGGCTCAAAAGTATGGAGTTAAGGTTGTTGGAATTACTATTTCAGAGGAGCAGTGTAAAAAAGCTAAGGAAAGAGTAAAAGAACTTGATCTTGAAGATAAAATAGAAATAAGACTTCAAAATTATCAAGATTTAGAATTTGAAAATTATTTTGATAAAGTTGTTTCTGTGGGTATGTTTGAACATGTAGGTAAAGAGAATTTAGGACTTTATTTCATGAAAGTAAAACAAGTGTTAAAACCTGGAGGTTCTATGCTTTTACATTCTATTTTAGCCATGTTTGAAGGAAAAACAAATGCTTGGATAGATAAATATATTTTTCCAGGAGGATATTTACCTTCTTTAAGAGAGGTTGTAAGTGCTATGAGCGAGTGGGATTTTCATCTTCTTTTAGCAGAAAGTTTAAGAATGCACTATGCAAAAACTTTAGATTTATGGGATGAAAATTTTAACAAAGTATTAGACAAGGTAAGGGAAAAATATGATGAAGAATTTATAAGAATGTGGGATTTGTACCTTCGTTCTTGTGCCTCTGCTTTTCGTGTTGGAAGCGTGGATTTGTTTCAATTTTTAATCACAAAAGAAATCAATAATAATCTAAGCCTTACCAAGGACTACATATATAAGTAAAAACTAAACTTAAATTTGATAAAATCTTAGCTTCATTTCACACACATCAATCCTTTTTAGCTTGTGTAAATTAAGGGATGTGGAGGAATAAAGCTAAATTTATAAGGAGAAACTCATGGTTAGTATGAGAGATTTATTAGAATGCGGTGTGCATTTTGGACACCAAACAAGACGCTGGAATCCAAAGATGAAAAAATTCATTTTTGGCGAGAGAAAAGGTATTTATGTAATTGATTTACAAAAAACTTTAAGATATTTTAGATATACCTATAATATCGTTCGTGACGCTGCTGCCGAAGGAAAAACTATACTTTTTGTTGGGACAAAAAAACAAGCAGGTGGAGCGATTAAAGAATACGCTGAAAAATGCGGTATGCCTTATGTAAATCATAGATGGCTTGGCGGTATGATGACAAATTTTGGTACTATTCGCCAATCAATTAGAAAATTAGAAGTAATTGAAAAAATGGAAGAAGATGGAAGTATTAAACTTTTAACTAAAAAAGAAGCTTTAATGCTTACAAGAAAAAAAGAAAAATTATTAGCTTATTTAGGTGGAATTCGTTATATGAAAACTCAACCTGATATGATTTTTGTTATTGACACAGTAAAAGAAAAAATTGCTGTTCAAGAAGCAAATAGATTAAGAATTCCTGTTGTAGCTCCACTAGATACAAACTGCGATCCTGACTTGGTAACTTATCCTATTCCAGGAAATGATGATGCAATTCGTTCAGTGCAACTTTTCTGCCAAGAAATGGCTGAAGCGATTAATGAAGGAAAAGCTTTAAGAGAACAAGATGGCGAAGCTTTAGCAAATGAAGAAAAAGAAATCACCGATGAAGAGAAAAAAGAAGTTTTAGATGAAGCGATGAGCGAAGAAGACTTCGGTGAGGAGCAAGAATAATGGCTGAAATTACTGCTGCAATGGTGAAAGAACTCCGCGAAAGTACAGGCGCGGGGATGATGGATTGTAAAAATGCTTTGAGTGAAACTAATGGAGATTTTGATAAAGCAGTACAACTTTTAAGAGAAAAAGGTTTAGGTAAGGCTGCTAAAAAAGCAGATAGACTTGCTGCAGAAGGTTTAGTAAGTGTAAAAGTAAGTGATGATTTTACAAGTGCAACTGTAAGTGAGATTAATTCCGAAACAGATTTTGTGGCAAAAAATGATCAGTTTATCGCTTTAACAAAAGATACTACAGCTCATATTCAAAGCAATAGCTTGCAAAGTGTGGAAGAACTTCATTCAAGCACAATCAATGGTGTAAAATTTGAAGAATATTTAAAAAGTCAAATTGCAACTATAGGAGAAAACTTAGTTGTAAGAAGATTTGCAACTTTAAAAGCAGGTGTTAATGGCGTTGTAAATGGTTATATCCATACAAATGGCCGTGTTGGTGTTGTGATTGCTGCAGCTTGCGATAGCGCTGAAGTGGCTTCAAAATCAAGAGATTTGTTAAGACAAATTTGTATGCATATTGCAGCAATGAGACCAAGTTATTTAAGTTATGAAGATTTGGATATGACTTTTGTTGAAAATGAATACAAAGCTTTGGTTGCTGAACTTGAAAAAGAAAATGAAGAAAGACGCAGACTTAAAGATCCAAATAAACCTGAACATAAAATTCCTCAATTTGCAAGTCGCAAACAATTAAGCGATGCAATTTTAAAAGAAGCTGAAGAAAAAATCAAAGAAGAGCTTAAAGCTCAAGGTAAACCTGAAAAAATTTGGGACAATATTATCCCGGGTAAAATGAATAGTTTTATAGCTGATAATTCTCAACTCGATAGCAAACTTACTTTAATGGGTCAGTTTTATGTAATGGATGATAAAAAAACTGTAGAACAAGTGATCGCTGAAAAAGAAAAAGAATTTGGCGGAAAAATTAAAATTGTTGAATTTATTTGCTTTGAAGTTGGCGAAGGTTTAGAAAAGAAAACTGAAGATTTTGCGGCTGAAGTTGCTGCACAACTTTAAAAATGGTTAAAAATGGAACTCTTAAGAGCGGAAAATTTAAGCCATAGTTTTGATTATCCGCTTTTTGAGGGTTTAAATCTTACTTTAAATACCAAAGATTGCATTGCTATTCAAGGGAGTAGCGGTTGTGGTAAATCTACTCTTTTGCATATACTTTCTTCTTTATTGATTCCAAAAAAAGGTGAAGTTTTTTTTAAAGGTTCTAGTCTTTATCAGATAGATGAAAACGAAAGATTAAAAATTCGCCGTTATGATTTTGGTATTATTTTTCAGACACATTATCTTTTTAAAGGTTTTTCAGCTTTAGAAAATATCGAACTTGCTAGTGTTTTATCGGGTCAAGATTTAGATGAGAAAATTTTAAAAAGGTTAGGTATTGATACGCTTTTACATCAAAAAATAGGAAAGCTTAGCGGCGGACAACAACAGCGTGTGAGTATCGCACGTGTGCTTTGTAAAAAACCAAAGATTATTTTTGCTGATGAAGCAACTGGAAATTTGGATTTTGATAATGCTAAAAATGTTATCGAGCTTTTAATTTCCTATGTTAAAGAAAATGATGCAGCTTTATTTTTTGTAACTCACGATAGCAAGCTTGCAAGTTTTTGTGATAAAACTTATACTATAAACGCTAATGGAATTTGTTAATTATTTAGGCGATAAAAATGTTGTAACTTTTATGTTGCTTCTTGCTAGAATGAGTGGTCTTATAGTTTTTTTTCCTTTTTTTTCACATAATTCTATTCCTATGGTGATAAAAAGTACTATAGTTTTATTTTTGACTATGTATTTATATCCTTTGGCTAGATTAGAATCTTTGCATTTAGATAGTTTTTTTGTTTTACAGCTTATTAGTGAAGTGATTTTTGGAATGATAGCAGGATTAATGCTTCAAATTATTTTTGCTATTATTATGATGGCAGGTGAGCAGATTGCTTTTACTATGGGATTTACTATGGCAAGTATATTAGATCCAAGTTCTGGAACGAGCATGCCTATCACATCTCAAATTTTAAATTTACTTGCTTTGATGTTTTTTCTTGCTTTTGATGGTCATCATTTAATGCTTTTGTTTTTAAGTCATTCTTTAGGTTATATTAGCTTAGGTGGATTTTATCCGCATGAGAATTTAATGCATTATTTAAATATGGGTATGTTTAATATTTTCATCATAGGTTTTACTATGAGCTTTCCTATACTTGGAATTTCACTTTTAGCCGATGTTATTTTTGGACTTTTGATGAAAACAATGCCACAATTTAATCTTTTAGTTATTGGTTATCCTATAAAGATAGCCCTAGGTTTTGTAGTTTTGATCGCTATTTTATTAGTTATGATGCAATATTTTAAAAATTTAATTTTAGAACTTTTTACTCATATGCAAACTCTTTTTTTCTCCTAAGGAAAGGATAAATGAAATTATCGTAAAATAGCGATTATTTTTTAAGGATTAAAGTGATGAAAATTTTACTTTTAAATGAAAACCCTGTAGTTTCAAGACTTGTAAGCCTTAGTGCTAAAAAAATGTCTTATGATTTTGAAGAACTTAATGCTTATAGTGAAAATTTGGGTAATTATGATGTGATTGTTGTAGATAGCGATACTCCAGCACCTTTAAAAATTCTTAAAGAAAAATGTGATAGATTGATTTTTTTAGCTCCGCGAAACCAAAATGTAGAAGATATAGATGCGCAAATTTTACAAAAACCTTTTTTACCTACAGATTTTTTAAATTTACTGAATAATAAAGATATAAACAAACATACGCCTATTGATTTGCCAATGTTAAGCAATGATGAAAATCCTTATGCTGATATAAGCTTGGATTTAGATAATTTAAATTTAGATGATTTACCTGATGAAAATTCTTTAGATATAAATTCAGATGGAATGGAAGATTTGAGTTTTGATGATGATGCGCAAGATGATAATGCAAACGAAACTTTAGAAACTCAAAATTTAGAAGATGAAAATTTAGAACAAGAAGCAACTAAAGAACAGACTCAAGAAGACATTCAAACTGATTTAGATTTAACTTTAGAAGATGGCGAAAGCGAAAAAGAAGACTTAAGCCAAGAACATACAGCTTTGGATACTGAGCTTAGTTTAGATGAGCTAGATGATAAAAATGATGAAGATTTAGAAGATAATAAAGAATTACAAGCTAATATAAGCGACTTTGATGATCTTCCTGTGGTTGAAGAGCAAGAAAAAGAAATGGATTTTGATGATCTTCCTGAGGATGCTGAATTTTTAGGTCAGGCAAAAGATAATGAAGAATCAGAGGAAGTTTTAGAGGAGTTTGTTCCTGTTGTGGAAGAAGATGTTCAAGATGAAATGGATGATTTTACTTCAAATTTGAGTACTCAAGATCAAATCAAAGAAGAACTAGCTCAACTTGATGAGCTTGATTATGGTATTGATAGTGACAATAGTAGCAAGGTTTTAGAAGATTTTAAAGATGAACCAATTTTAGACGATAAAGAATTAGGAACAAATGAAGAGGAAGTGGTTGTGCCAAATTTAAATATAAGTGATTTTGATGCATTGAAAGAAAGTGATATACAAGAAGCTCTTGGAGAGGAAATCTTAGAAAAAAATGAAGAGCCTATAGTAAGTGATGCAACTAAAGATGATAATAGCGAAGAGATAGTTAATGAGCTTAGCCAAAGCATAGCAGGAGCGATCACTTCAAGTATTAAAGATGATACCTTAAAAGCTGCTCTTAAGGGTATGAATATGAATATAAATATAAACATTAGTTTTAAAGAGGATTGAAATTGCAAGGTTTTGTTTTGTTGATTTCAGGTCCTAGTGGTGCTGGAAAATCAACTCTTTTAAAAAAACTTTTTGATGAATTTGAAGATGAGCTTTATTTTTCTATTTCTTCAACAACTCGCAAACCAAGAGAGGGTGAAAAAAATGGAATACATTATCATTTTATATCCCATGAAGAATTTCAAAAAGGTATAGATAGTGATCATTTTTTAGAATGGGCTAGAGTGCATGAAAATTTTTATGGTACTTCTTTAAAGCACACTCAAAATGCTTTAGATAATGGAAAAATAGTTGTTTTTGATATTGATGTGCAAGGATTTAGAATAGCCAGAAAAAAAATGGCTGATAAGATTGTTTCTGTTTTTATTACTACAAAAAATAAAGATGAGTTAAAAAAAAGACTTATTAAGCGAAATGCTGATACAATAATACAACTAGAAAAAAGATTACAAAACGCTAGTGATGAAATGAAAGAGCTTAGCGAGTATGATTATCTTATCATTAACGATGAGTTAAAGCAAAGTTATGAAGCATTGCGAGCGATTTTAATCGCCCATAAATTTAGAACCAAAGGGCAGAATCTAGGACAAATTCAGAATATTTGGAATGAAGGAGAATAAAATGGGTGGTTGGTCAAGTCCAAGTCATTGGTTGATTATTTTATTGATTGTTGTATTGCTTTTTGGAGCAAAAAAAATTCCAGAACTTGCAAAGGGTTTAGGCAAAGGTATTAAAACTTTTAAAGACGAAATGAATAATGATGATGAAGTAGCAAAAAATACTCAAAAAATAGAAGAAAACAAAAACACAACTAATAATACAAATGCTGATGCAAGTATAGACGAAACAAAAAAAGCTTAAGGTTTAGTCTTTTGAAAAGTATTATTTTTAATGAAATTAAAAAGATTTTAGAGTGTGATTTTGCGCTTGAAAATCCAAAGGATAAAAATTTAGCACATTTTGCTACCCCTTTGGCTTTTTCACTGGCTAAGGAATTAAAAAAATCCCCTATGTTGATCGCTAGCGACTTAGCGAGCAAATTTCAAAATCATGATTGTTTTGAATCAGTTGAAGCTGTGAATGGGTATTTAAATTTTAGAATTTCCAAAACTTTTTTAAATGAACTTGCAAATCAGGCTCTAGCAAATCCAAATGATTTTACCAAAGGAGAAAAAAAACAAGAAAGTTTTTTGCTTGAATATGTGAGCGCAAATCCTACTGGGCCTTTACACATAGGACATGCAAGAGGCGCTGTTTTTGGAGACACCTTAACAAGACTTGCAAGACATTTGGGTTATAAATTTGATACAGAATACTATGTCAATGATGCGGGTAATCAAATTTATTTACTAGGGCTTTCTATTTTACTAAGCGTGAAAGAAAATATACTTCATGAAAATGTTGAATATCCAGAGCAATATTACAAAGGCGAGTATATAGCAGATTTAGCAAAAGAAGCTTTTGAAAAATTTGGTAAAGAATTTTTTAGCCAAGAAAATATCCCTAGTTTGGCTGATTGGGCAAAAGATAAAATGCTTGTTTTGATTAAACAAAATTTAGAACAAGCAAAGATTAAAATAGACAGCTATGTAAGCGAAAGATCATATTATGATGCTTTAAGTGCAACTTTAGAATCTTTAAAAGAACATAAAGGAATTTACGAGCAAGAAGGCAAAATTTGGCTTGCTTCTTCGCAAAAAGGCGATGAAAAAGATCGTGTAATTATCCGTGAAGATGGACGCGGGACTTATTTGGCAGCAGATATTGTTTATCATAAAGATAAAATGAGTCGTGGTTATGGAAAGTGTATTAATATCTGGGGGGCAGATCATCATGGTTATATCCCTAGAATGAAAGCTGCGATGGAGTTTTTGGGATTTGACTCTAATAATCTTGAGATTATTTTAGCACAAATGGTTTCCTTGCTTAAAGATGGAGAGCCTTATAAAATGAGTAAAAGAGCAGGAAATTTTATCTTGATGAGCGATGTAGTTGATGAGATAGGAAGTGATGCTTTACGTTATATCTTTTTGAGTAAAAAGTGTGATACTCATTTGGAATTTGATATTAGTGATTTGCAAAAAGAAGATAGCTCTAATCCTGTGTATTATATCAACTATGCACACGCTAGAATTCATCAAGTGTTTGCTAAAGCTGGTAAAAAAACCGATGATGTAATGAAGGCTGATTTGCAAAGTTTAAATCAAGATGGCGTAAATTTGCTTTTTGAAGCTTTGAATTTAAAGGCTATTTTAAACGATGCTTTTGAGGCTAGAGCTTTGCAAAAAATTCCTGATTATCTTAAAAATTTAGCTGCAAATTTTCATAAATTCTATAATGAAAATAAAGTTGTAGGCTCTGCAAATGAAAATGATTTGCTTAAATTATTTTCTTTGGTTGCTCTTAGTATTAAAACTGCATTTTCTTTAATGGGTATTGAAGCGAAAAACAAAATGGAACATTAAAACAGCATTTTGCTGTTTTAATAATTTAGCAAAAATACTGCTATTATTACGATAATGATACCTAAAATTCCTATTTTGTTTAATTTTTCTTTATATAAAATCCATCCACCAAGACAAGTTCCTATGATGCCTATAGCACCCCAAGTTGAGTAAGCTATACTTAAAGGAACATATTTTAAAGAAAAAGAAAGTAGAAAAAAAGCAAGTATAGCATTGACAATCGCAGCCAAGCCCCAAATTTTATGCTTAAAACCATCTGATTTTTTTAGTAATAAATTTGCTACGATATCTAACAATGCCGATAGAACAATGATAAAAATATACATTATTCTTTAACCTCGCCTATATTAATCATGATAATTCCAACGATAGAAAGAATAATGCCTAGAATTTGAGTTAAGGTTAAACTCTCTTTAAAAACTATAAAAGAAACTAAAAGTATAAGAATAATCCCTAAAAGTTCCCATACAGCATAGGCTATACCTACTTGAATTTTTTTAATCGCCTTGCCCATAAAAAAATAAGAAAAAGCTATAAATAAAGCCATAAATATATAGCCTAAAATTTGATTTTCCATTTTTAAAAAACTAGTACCTAAAACTTCAAATACAATAGCAGTAATCAAGAAAAACCAAGCAACAAAAAGTTCTTTTTTTGCGATATTCAAAAAGCTTCTCCCCAAAAATAAATGGTAAAATCATACCATTTAAAGCTTTAATTAGCCTTTTTAGTTTATACTTTTAAGTTTAAAAATCTTTAAAGAAAGTGAGAATTTATGGGACGAGCGTTTGAATACCGAAGAGCTTCTAAAGAGGCTAGATGGGATAAAATGAGTAAGCTTTTTCCTAAGCTTGCTAAAGCCATACAAGTAGCCGCTAAAGAAGGTGGCACCGATCCTGATATGAATCCAAAATTAAGAAGTGCTATAGCTACAGCAAAAGCAAATAATATGCCAAAAGATAATATAGATGCGGCTATTAAGCGTGCGAGCGGAAAAGATAGCGCAGATATTAAAAACATTCATTATGAAGGAAAAGCTGCACATGGAGCTTTGGTTATAGTTGAATGTATGAGCGATAACCCTACACGCACCGTGGCTAATGTAAAAGCTATTTTTAGCAAAAATGGTGGAGAAGTTTTACAAAATGGATCTTTAGGCTTTATGTTTACTAGAAAAGCGGTTTTTCATCTTGAAAAATTTGCAGGAGATTTAGAAGAATTAGAACTTGATTTGATTGATGCAGGACTTGAAGAATTAGAACAAAATGAAGAAGAGTTAGTAATTAGCGGTGATTATACTGCCTTTGGTGAGCTAAGTTCTGCTATAGAAGCTAAGGGTTTAGTTCTTAAAAAAGCAGGGCTTGAGTATATACCAAACAATCCTGTAAGCTTTAGCGAAGAACAGCTTAGCGATATAGAAAAACTTTTAGATAAGTTAGAAGACGATGATGATGTTCAAGCTGTTTATACAAATATAGATTAAGGAGAAATAATGATAAAGACAATTGACACAAGCAAAGTAAACGAATACAAATTTGCTCTTATAGAAACTGAAAAAGGCACAATGAAACTAAAACTTTTTGGCGATGAGGCTCCACAAACGGTTTGTAATTTTGCTACTTTGGCTAATGAAGGGTTTTATAAAGATTTAAATTTTCATCGTGTGATCCCAAATTTTGTCATACAAGGAGGTTGTCCGCACGGCAATGGCATAGGTGGGCCTGGATATGAAATCATTTGCGAATGTGATGATCAAGAACATAAGCATGAGCGTGGAACCTTATCTATGGCACACGCAGGACGCGATACGGGTGGCTCTCAATTTTTTATTTGTCACAGCCCTCAAGCTCATTTGGATGGGGTTCATACTGTTTTTGGGCAAATTGATCCAAAAGATGAAGAAAGTTTAGAAGTTTTAGATTCTATACGCCAAGGAGATAAAATTTTAGACATCAAAATTTGCGATAAAATTTAAAAATTTAAAATTTTAAAACTTTTTTGAAACTACAATATTTACAAAGCTAGTCATAAGTTTGACTAGCTAAAAATGATTAATGTATAATTTTTTTTTAAACTTTTTTTTCTATAATCACAATTTTAATTTACTAAATGTAACAAAATTATAAGGAGTTATGATTATGAAAACTAAGTTTTCACTTATTTTAAGTGCTTGTCTTCTTTCATCTTCACTTTTTGCTAAAAATACAGATGATGAGATAACCAAGCTTCAAAAACAGCTTGCACAAATTCAAGCTGAACTTGCAGAAATCAGAAAAGAAAGGGAAGTTCAAGCTAAGCAAAATGAAGCTGTAAAAGCTGAACTTGCCGATCTTAATGATAGAGCCAATGAAACAGAATTTCAAGCTGCTTTGAGCAAGGTTAAATTTGGACTTGAGTTTTCAACAGCGGTTTCAAATACAAACTATAAAGTTAGCGGACAAGATTATAGTGCTAACAACAAATGGATGAATGAGCTTCATTTAAATATGAATGCTGATATTAATGATAAAACCAAATTCTATGGTCGTTTATCTATGGCTAAAAACTGGTCTCAAATGGGTTGGAGTGGAAGCCCTTATGACTTAGATTCAGGAAGAAACACAAGATCAAGTGGGCCTGTACTTTATGTAGATAGAGCTTATCTTGACTACTATATCACACCTGAGTGGATTGCAACCGTAGGAAGACAGCCAGGAACCGATGGTCCAGGAAGTAATCTTAGAAACAATGCTTTAAGACAATCAACTTATCCAGCCTTAGCAATCAACGCTTTAGGTGATGCAGCAGTGATCACTTATAAGCCTGAAAGTTTGCAAGATCATAAGGTAGCTATCCGTGCAGCTTATGGTAAAACTTATCAATGGGATGAAGAAGGTAAGGTAAGAGACTGGATGAGCGATCAAAAAGATGCTGATGCAAATCTTTACTATGCTGCAGTAGAAGGAGAGCTTCCTATAGAAGGTATGGGAGATAATTTAATATTATTTAATATTGCATATTTAAGTGATTTTGCTTTACCACTTAACAATGGTCCAATTGGTTTATCTAGTAATGGTGCTACTACTATTCTTGATGATGATGGTGTGGTAAATTTAGGAGATTTAACTATAGCAAATCTTCATTTTGAAAATTATAAAGCTTTTGGAACGAATTTTAATTATTTTCTATCTTTAGGTTATTCTCACGGGAACAACAATCAATTAAGCTCTACATTAAGTGGAATTCTTCAAAAACAAGGTTATGGTAATGGTAAATTTAATGAAGAGGACGGCTATGCTGTACATGTAGGCGGACGCTATGATTTTACCAAAGCTTTAAAAGTAGGATATGAGTTCTTCTGGGGAAGTAGATACTGGTATACTATGAGCCGTCCAAGTATCAACGATCCGCTTAATATAAGAATGACAAGAGGAACAGCACATGATTTTTATGTGATTTATCAACTTGATAGATATCAATTCTTACGCTTAAGTTATACTAATATCCAAAATATTTGGGGTAATCGTGGCTTACCATTTGGTGGAGCGAAAAAAGATAAAGCAAGAGCTGATAATATCATGTTAATGTATAATGTAAAATTCTAAGGAGCAAAAGATGAGAAAAATACTTTTTGCAAGTTTATTACCTATCATTGCTTTGGCTGATTGTGCAAGTTTGATGGCAAAATACGAAGCTCCAGAGCCAGAGTCAAAAACAATGAAACAAGTTGAACGCTGGATTAATAAAAAAGTTAGCGATCCAGCTGATGCTGCTGTTTTAAAAGAGTGCATGATCGCTCGTGCAGCAGACAATCCAAATCAAGTTTCAGTTGCAGGTAAATAAAAAAAGCGGTGTAAAACCGCTTTTTACTGTTTAATCTTTTAAGCTACAATTTTTTAAAATTTTCTTCAAATAAGGCTAATATGCAAGAAATCATTTCTTTTATTGTTGAGACGGCTGGTGCTTGGGGGTATTTGGGTATTATTATCTTAATGACCTTAGAGAGTTGTTTTATACCTTTTCCAAGTGAAGTTGTTATGATACCTGCTGGATATTTGGCACATAAAGGCGAACTTGATATCACTCTTTGTATACTTAGCGGGACTTTAGGTTCTGTTTTAGGGGCTTTGATTAATTATTATATTTGTTTTTTTTGGGGTAAAAATTTTGTATTAAAATGGGGTAAGTGTTTTGGTATAAACGAAGCCAAATTTGCCAAATTTGAAGAATTTTTCAACAAACACGGGGAATTTTCAACCTTTACTTGTCGTCTTTTACCAGGAATTCGTCAGTACATCTCTATGCCTGCAGGTTTGGTAAAAATGAAACTTGTAAATTTTATACTTTTTACTGCACTTGGTAGTGCTATTTGGATGGCTATACTTGTATTTTTGGGTTATTATATAGGACAAAATGAAGAGTTGATTAAAACTTATTTAACTCAAATTTTAATCATTATAATTGTTTTTGTGATTTTAGCAAGTTTAATTTATATCAAAATCAAAAAGCCTTTTAAAAAGGCTTAAATTTTATCTTTTACGCTTTGTATGGCGTTTTTGATTTGTTGTTTTGAATTTTCTAATTTTGTTTTTTCTTTTTCATTGAATTTTAATTCAAAAACCTTTTCTATACCATCTTTTCCTATGATAGCGGGCATTGAAAAAGCTATATCATCAAAAACCACACTTACAGGATGTAAACTTTTTCTATCTTCTAGGATGGCTTTGGCTAAATTTGCACAAGAAGTTCCTATGCCAAATTCTGTCCTTCCTTTGCGTTCATAGATGAAATATCCCTCGCTAATCACGGCTTTTTCGAGTTCTTGTATGTCTAAATCTTTGCCTAATTTTTGCTTATAAAAATCTAATAAATTTTGTCCTAAAACGCTTGCATTAGAAAGTGCTGCAAACTGAGAATCTCCATGTTCACCAATCATACAAGCAAAAATATCTTTTGAATTTATGTTTAAATCTTTGGCTAACAATTTCTTAAGTCTTGAACTATCTAAATTTGTTCCACTACCAAAAACATGATTTTTAGGTAATTGGCTTAATACTTGAGTGTAGTAAGTTATGGTGTCATTTGGATTTGTTGCGACAATGTATTTGCCTTTAAAATTAGCATTTTTTAAGGTTAAGACAATGTCTTTAAGTTCGAGGGTATTGTTTTTAAGTTCTACTAAGCGACTAGGTAATTCTTTTAAGCTTTCTTTTCTAAAAGCTAAAATGATAATATCGCAAGAAGCTAAATTTTCTAAATTTGGCACATGAAAAATTTTTGTATAAGAAAAATGAATGGCTGACACATCTTCCAAATCTCTTGCATGAGCTAGAGCTAAATCTTGTTTTATATCATATAAGTAAAGTTCTGAACAAATTCCTTGAGTAACTATGCTATAAGCACTAGCAGCTCCTACATAACCTAAACCAACTATACCGATTTTTGCCATTTTTTCTCCTTATTTATTTTAAAATTTGCTATAATTATAACAAATTCAATCAAAGATTATTAAAATATGGAAAAACCTGATATACAAAGATTAACTAATTTTTTAATCGTATATACTAAAACTTTGCTAGGTGCTGGAACTTATACAGCTAGGGTGGCAAAATGCGTAGGAAGAATAGCTGAGGTTTATGGCTATGAGATAAATATCAATTTCTTTTTTCATCATATTACTTTAAATGTTGTAGATATGGATGATAACTCCATTCAAAGAACTTATGTTATACCCAATCATCATGCCCATGTTAATTTTAAACTTATTTTTGATTTAAGTGCTTTAAGCTGGGCTATATATGATCACAAATACGATCTTGAAAAAGCGAAAGTCGTTTTTGAGCAAATTTCTCAACAAAAAAAGCATTCTTATTTGCTTAATCTTTTATTTGTTTCTATGGCAAATTCAGCTTTTTGTAGACTTTTTGGTGGTGATTTTGGTGCTGGAAATTTAGTATTTTTTGCAACTTTTGTGGGATTGTTGTTAAGATATATTTTAACTAAAGCAAAGATTGATTTAAGAATTCAATACATCCTTTGTTCTTTTATCTCATCGTGGTTTGTATTTTTTGGACTGGATATGGGATATACCAATACTTCTGATGTGGCTTTGGGTTCTAGTATCTTGTATCTTATACCAGGGGTATTTTTTATAAATTCTGTGATTGATATATTAAAAGATCATATTTTAATGGGACTTAGTCGTATTATCAGCGTGGCTATTTTGATTTGTTGTATAGCGCTTGGAATTTACATGACGCTTAGTATTTCGGATTTTGGGATTTTAAGATGATTGAATTTATTTTAAGAGATATGTTTTTTGCTGCTGTGGCGGGATTTGGCTTTGCTTATGCTTGCAATCCACCTTTAAAAACCCTTATTTTATCTGCTCTTTTAGCAGCAATTGCACATGGGCTTCGTTTTACTTTGGTGGAATATTTTCATTTTCAAACTTTAGCAATCGCAACTTTTGTTGCTTCATTTTGCATAGGATGTTTAGGAATTGCTTTAGCAAAAATCATCAAAACCCCTGCTGAAATTATCGCTTTTCCTGCTCTTATTCCTATGATACCTGGAATTTATGCTTATAAAGCGATTTTGTATCTTATTTCTTTTATACGCAGTGATGATTTGAAGGCTAAGTCTGAATTTTTGGTTCAATTTTTTGATTATTTTTTTACAACTGTTTCTGTGACTTTGGCTCTAGCTATAGGAGTGAGTGTTACTTTGCTTATATTTTTTGAACAAAGTTTTATGATGACTAGACATGCAAAAAAACATTAAAACTTGTTGTAAATTTGTTTAATATTTCTTTTTATAATTTTAAATCAAAAATTTAAAAAAAGGTATTGTATGTTATGTCCAGTTTGTAATGTAGATTTGGTTATGAGTGATAGGAGTGGAGTTGAGATTGATTATTGTCCAAAGTGTCGTGGCGTTTGGCTTGATCGTGGAGAACTTGACAAAATCATAGAACGCAGTGTCCCTAATACAGCAAATTTTAACCAAGCTCCAAGACAAGAGTCAAGATATAATGACTCAGCTTATCATCAGCACAATGACTACTATAAAAAGAAAAAGAAAGAAAGTTGGCTAGGCGAGCTTTTTGACTTTTAATTTTTATAAAAATAACAAATATTTATATCCTTTTTAGCTTAATATCTTAAAATGTCAAGCAAAAAGGATATAAGATGTATAAATTTTTATCACACGAGCCTTTAGCTAACAAATCTTGTCATCATAATCACGAAGAACATTCTCATGAACATCATCATTCCCATGCTGATGCAAGGAGTATGGATAAAAAGATTTTAAAAATTTCTCTTTTAATGACTTTTTCTATGATGCTTGTGCAATTTATTTATTCAATCCTTTCAAATTCTTTGGCACTTTTAAGCGATACTTTGCATATGTTTTCTGATGTTTTTGCCTTAGCTCTTAGTTTTTTAGCCATTATAGCTGTAGAAAAATGGCAAGATCATCAAAAGACCTTTGGGTATTTTCGTCTTGAAGTTTTAGTGGCTTTTATCAATGCTCTAACCATTATTTTATCGGCTTTATTTATCATTTATGAGGCTATAGAAAAATTTATTAATCCAAAGGAAATTGACGCTAAAACCATGATAATTGTAGCTATTTTGGGCTTTTTGGTAAATGGGGTTAATGCTTTGATGATGTTTAAGGGTGCAAATTTAGAAAATGTCAATATGAAGTCCGCTTTTTTGCATATGATGAGCGATTTATTGGGTTCTTTAGCGGTTATTATAGGTGGGATTGTGGTGTATTTTAGCGGTATTGTTTATATAGATACGGTTTTAGCTATTGTATTATCAATCTTGCTTTTAAGATGGGCGATTATCTTGCTTAAACAAAGCGCTAATGTCTTGCTTGAAAGTTCTCCTGTGGATATAGAAAAAGTAAGACAAGTTTTGCTTTTAAATCCTAGTGTGGATGAGGTGGTGGATTTGCATATTACTCAAATTACCAATAAAATGCTAGTAGCTTCTATGCATTTAAAAGTGAAAGTTTGCAATCTAAAGGAATTTGAAAAACTATCTCAAGATTTATCCCATAAATTACTACATGAATTTGAAATCGGGCACATTACTATACAACCTATAAGGAGCGAAAATGAAATTTAAAGTGAAAAATGTTAATTGCATGAATTGTGTAAATTTGATCAAAAATTCTCTCGAAGATGAATTTGGAAATATAGAAGTGGATTTGGATCAAAAAATTTTAAGTTTAAATTTAGAAGAAAATCAAGTATCAAATTTTACAAAAGAATTTCAAGATTTAGGTTTTGAGATCGTAGAGCGTTTATAATGGAAGAATTGCGTATAAAAATAGGCAAAATGACTTGCGTTAATTGTTCTAATGCCATAGAAAGAGCTTGTAAAAAAATTGATGGTGTTAAAGATGCTAGTGTTTCTTATGTGAATTCTAGCGGGGTTTTTTTACTTGAAAATCAAGAAAAACGTAAAGATATCATCGCAAAAATTCAAAATTTAGGCTTTGAAATTTTAGAAGATGAGCAAAGCTTGAACGCATATAAGGCAAAAAAACACTTAGAATTAAGAAAAAATTTGCTCTTAAGTATAGTTTTGAGTGTGATTATTATGTATTTTGAAATGTTTGTTAAAAGTTCTTTTTCGCAAAATATCCAAATGGCTTTGAGTTTTTTTGGGATATTTTATTGTGGGAGAGACTTTTTTTCCCATGCTTTTTTAGGACTTAAAAGTAAAAATTTAGATATGAATACCCTTGTAGCTTTGGGGACTTTGAGTGCTTTTGTGTATTCTTTTTTGGTGTATTTGCAAATTTTTAAAGAAGAAGATTTGTATTTTAGCGGTGCAATGATGATTATTTCCTTTGTGCTTTTAGGAAAATATCTTGAAAGCAAGGCTAAATTTAAGGCACAAGATTATCAAAGAATTTTAGAAAATATAGATACAAAAAAGACAAAAATTTTGCTTGAAGATGAAAGTATTAAAGAAATTTCAAGTTCTTTTGTCAAAAGTGGCGATGTGCTTTTGGTAAAAGAAGGAGAAAGCATTATCGCAGATGGAGTAGTGCTTTTAGGGAGTGCAGAGCTTGATATGAGTTTTTTAAATGGAGAGTTTTTGCCTGTTTTAAAAAAAGAAGGCGATGAAGTTCAAGCAGGAGCAGTAGTTTTAAATGGTGCTTTAAGGATCAAAGCAAATAAAAAGGCTATGGATAGTACTTTAGAACAAATCAAAAATCTAGTTTTTGAAGCAGGAAATATCAAAAGTCCTTTGGCAAATTTAGCAGATCAAATTTCTAAATACTTTGTAGGGGGTATAATATTTTTTGCTTTTTTAGTTTTTGTTTTTTGGGCGCTAAAAGCAGATTTAAATACAGCTTTTTTACACTCTTGTGCTGTGCTTTTGATCTCTTGTCCTTGTGCTTTAGGGCTTGCAACACCTATAGCTTTGGTTGTGGCAAGTGCAAATGCGGCAAAAAATTTCATTCTTGTTAAAAATCCTGCTGCTTTAGAAAAATTAGCCTTAGTTAAGTATGCTTTTTTTGATAAAACAGGTACATTGACAAAGGAAAATTTGAGTATTTTTAAGCACAATCTTTCTAAAGATGATTTTGATAAATTATGTCAAATTGAAAGTTTAAGCTCTCATCCTATAGCTAAGGCTTTGCATAAAGATCAAATTTTTGATTTAAAGGGCGAGGGAAGAGTGATTGTGGGTTCTGGTATAAAATACAAAGAAGATAATGATATTTATCTCGTAGGCAATGCGAAGTTTTTGCACGAAAATGAAATTGACACAAAAGAAAGTGATATCTTTTTTGATTCTTTTAAAGAATATGTTAGGGTGTATTTTGCTAAGAATAAAAAGTGTTTAGGCGGTGTTTTGTTAAGCAATGCTTTAAAAGATGGGGCTAAAGAGCTTGTGTTAAATTTAAAAAAGCAAAATCTTAAAACTTTTATTTTAAGTGGTGATCATGTAAAAAATGTAGAAAAAATAGCCAAAGAATTACAAATAGACGAATTTCACGCTCAACTTAAGAGTGAAGAAAAACTACAAATCATTCAAAAATTTGAAAAAACTCTTTTTGTAGGAGATGGGATCAATGATGCGGCGGCTTTATCTGCTGCAAGCGTGAGTATGAGTTTTTCAAAAGCAAATGAACTTGCTAAAAAAACAGGAGATTTTATCTTGATAAAAGATGATTTATCAGCGATTTTTAAATGCTTTAAACTTGCTAAAAAAACACGCGGTATTATTAAGCTAAATCTTTTTTGGGCTTTTATTTATAATGTACTTTGCATTCCTATTGCGGCAGGATTTATACCTTTTATCACTTTAAGTCCTCATATAGCAGCACTTGCAATGTGTTTTAGCTCTATTACCGTGGTGCTTAATTCTTTAAGACTTAAAAGAATTTAAAAATTTAATTTTTATTAAGAATATATTATATATAATTAATATTACCAAAATATATTATTAAAGGAGTATAAATGCAACAAAAATGTTTTTGCATAAGCAAAATGATTAGATTTTCAAAAATTATTATTTTGCTTACCGTTGCATCGTTAGCAGGTATAGTGGTTTTTGGAAATGTGACAGATTACAATTCTAATTTCCAATTTGTTTCGCATGTGATGAGTATGGATACAAAGCCTGATTATTTGGGTAATGCTATAGTTTATAGGGCTATTACTTCTCCTGTGATTCATCATATAGGCTATATAGCAATTATTCTTTTTGAAACTTTTATTACCTTAACAGCTCTAAAAGGTGCTTATGATATGTTTAAAGCTAGAAATTTAGATGCCCAAAGCTTTCATAATGCTAAGATTTTTGGGATTATTTCTTTAACTTGTTGTTGTATTTTATGGTTTTTTGCCTTCCAAGTAGTTGCTGCAGAATGGTTTGGAATGTGGATGAGCAAGGTTTGGAACGGTTTAGCTGATGCTACAAGATTGGTAACTTATATGTTTTTAGCTTTGATTTTCATCTCTCTTAAAAATGATGATTAATTTTCTATACTAGGCTCTCCAAAACAATCTTTAAGAGCCTCTTTAAGATCTTCTTGTGGGTCAAATTTTTTGGCTCCTTCTTTAAGCATATTAATAGAACTTTGAATATCTATGTTTTTATTTTCATTGTTTGGTAATTCTTGAGTTAAGGATTGAAGCTTATTTTCATCAATTGTTAGTGCTTTTTGCACATTAATTTTAGCATTTTCTCCAAATTTAGCTTTAAAAAGTTCTTGTATGAGTTTAAAGCCTTTATTGAGTGTATCGCGATTTTGTCCTTGTGCATTTGAGCTTATATTTAAGGTATTGTTTTCAAAACTAATAAATTTCGTGCTTTGTTTAAAGCATTCTGCAAGATCAAAATCCCTATCATAAATACTATCAAGCAAGATTTCATAAGCATTTTTTTCTATTTTTTTCTCAAGATTAGGTATGATAGGAGAAGGTGTGATCCTAGGTGTAATATTTGTTGTATTTTCTTGTTTGATTTCTTGGATTTGTGCATCAATTTCTTTTAAATGGCTTGCTTCCATCATCATAAAAGCCATAACACAAATCGTAAAGCCATCATCATCGCAAAGCATATTTTTAGCTTTTGATAAAATACGGAAAAATCTTTCATAAATTAAAGTAGAAAATTCTGTACTTTTTGCAAAAAAACTTTCTTTTAAATAAAAAAGCATTTCATCGATCACGCTTGAGGCTTCATAGTCTTGTAATTCTTCTAAGTATGCAAAAACTTTTTCCTTGTCTTTTGTTAAGATAGCCTGATAAAAGGCTTTGATTTTTTGAGGATCTAAAAAGCCTAACATATCGGTAATCTTGCTAATGCTGATTTCATTTTGACAAAAAATAATGGCTTGGTCAAGCAAGGTTAAAGTATCTCTTAAAGATCCGTTGCCACTTCTTGCTATAAATTTTAAAGCTTCTTCTTCAAATTTAACATTTTCTTTAAGTAAAATTTCTTTAAGATGGTTTAAAATTTCACTCTGTGGAATTTGTTTAAAGCGAAAATGTTGCGTTCTTGAAAGCACAGTAGCTGGGAGTTTTAAAGGATCAGTGGTTGCAAGTATAAATTTAACATAACTTGGGGGTTCTTCTAAGGTTTTTAAAAGTGCATTTGCAGCCTGTGGGGTAAGCATATGTACTTCATCAATGATGAAAATTTTAAATCTTGCCATAGAAGGGGTGTATTTGGTTTGTTCGATTAAGGCTTGTATGTCTTCAAGCCCACGGTTGCTTGCAGCATCCATTTCTATAATGTCTATATGTTTGCCTTCAAGTGCTGCAAAACAGTGTTTGCAAGTACCACATGGAGTATCACTTGGTCCTTGTTCGCAAACTAAAGCACGAGAAAAAATTCTAGCACTTGAAGTTTTTCCACTTCCTCTAAGTCCTGAAAAAAGATAAGCATGAGCTAAGCGATTATGATTTAGGGCGTATTTTAAACTTACGCTAACTGTTTTTTGTCCTATGAGTTCATCAAAAGTTTTTGGTCTGTATTTAATCGCTAAAGCTTGAAGCATTTTTTACTCGTTCATTATAGATAAAAGTTCTACATTGTCTTTGGTTTTAAGCATTTTAGAATATAAAAATTTCAACGCCTCAACATCATCCATTTGAGAAATCGCTGAACGGATTGCCCAAATTTTTTGAAGATTTGCTACGCCTTGGAGTAATTCTTCTTTTCTTGTTCCTGATTTGATGATATTAATCGCAGGATAAATTCTTCTATCAGCGATATTTCTATCAAGAACTATTTCGCTATTTCCTGTGCCTTTAAATTCTTCAAAAATCACATCATCCATTCTTGAACCTGTGTCAATTAAAGCTGTAGCAACTATGGTTAAAGAGCCTCCATTTTCTATATTTCTAGCTGCACCAAAGAAGCGTTTTGGTTTGTGCAGAGCATTAGCATCTACCCCACCGCTTAGGACTTTTCCACTGCTTGGAGTTGCGGTGTTATAAGCACGCGCCAGTCTTGTGATGCTATCAAGTAAGATAATAACATCTTTACCTGTTTCTACCATTCTTTTGGCTTTTTCTATCACGAGTTCAGCTACACGCACGTGATTATAAGCAGGTAAATCAAAAGTAGAACTAAAAACTTCGCCTTTTACACATCTTTGCATATCGGTAACTTCTTCAGGTCTTTCATCAACTAAAAGCACGATTAAATGCATTTCAGGATGGTTTTTTGCAATGGCAGTAGCAAGTTCTTTCATAAGTTCTGTTTTACCTGTGCGTGGTGGAGCAACGATGAGTCCGCGTTGTCCTTTTCCTATAGGGGTAAAAAGATCTAAAACACGGCCTGTAAGCTTCATCGCATCGTATTCGAGTTTGATTTTTTCTGTTGGAAAAATAGGGGTTAAGTTATCAAACAAAGGTCTTTCTTTGGCTTCTTGCAAAGGCAGATAATTGATCGCTTCGATTTTTAAAAGAGCGTAGTATTTTTCTTGATCTTTTGGTTCTCTAACTTGTCCTGTAACGATGTCGCCTACACGCAGAGCAAATTTTCTAATTTGTGAATTTGAAACATAAGCGTCATTAACACTATCGCTAAGATTAGAGTCCATGCCTCTTAAAAAGCCATAACCTTCAGAAGAAATTTCTAAAATCCCTGTAAAAAGTATGAAACCGCCTTTTTTTGTTTGTGCTTTTAAAATTTCAAAAATAAGTTCTTGGCGGCGAAATTCTCTTGGATTTTCGATTTCACATTCATTAGCGATTTTAACTAGATTTTCTAAATCTAATAATTTTAATTCTTCGATTTTATAACCTTCCACTGGAACGTGGGTTCTTTGATGTTGTTTTTTTTCTTTTTCCATAAGTCCTCGTAAGATTTAGCAGAATAATTTTTGTAAAATGTGATTTTAATAAAAAAATGCACTTTTTGTCAAATTTGTTTATAATTATAAAAAATATTTTTTTAAAGAATGATTATGAAATGTGAACATTGCAAACTTGATTATAAACAAGCCCAAATGATAGAGTATAAGGGTAAATTTTTTTGTTGTAAAGGTTGTGAGAGCGTTTGGGAAATTTTGCATGAAAGTGGATTAGATGAGTTTTATGAAAAGCTTGGAAATCAAACTTTAAGCCCTGTAAATTTTCAAAATGAAATGAAAAATTATGATGAGTTTATCACTAAAACCAAAGAAGGATTTAGTGAAATTTATCTCATGATACACGGTATAGAATGTGCAGCTTGTGTGTGGCTTAATGAGAAAATTTTAACCAAACAAGAAGGAATTTTAGAACTTGATATTAATCATTTAAACCATAAAGCACGCATTGTTTTTGATGAGCAAAGTATTTCTTTGGTGCAAATTTTAAGACTTATTGAAAGCATAGGCTATAAAGCGAGTGCTTATGATGCGAGCAAGGCTTCAAAAAAAGCGGATTTACTAAAAAGGGAATTTTATTCTAAGCTTGTTGTGGCTATAGCTTGTGTGATGAATATCATGTGGATAGCAGTGGCAAAATACGCAGGATTTTTTAGCGGTATGGATAAGGACACTAAGGATATTTTAAATTTTGCTGAATTTATCCTTTGTTCTCCTGTGCTTTTTTATACGGGATCTCATTTTTATAAAAGTGCTTTTAAAACTTTAAAAATGCATAGTTTAAATATGGATGTATTGGTGATTAGCGGAGCGAGTTTGGCTTATGTTTATTCTTTATGGGCCATGTTTTTTAGGGTAGGGGAAGTGTATTTTGACTCTGTGGCGATGATAATTTGCTTTGTTTTTATAGGTAAATATCTTGAGATGTTTAGCAAAAAGCGTGCATTAGATACCATAGATGGGCTTAATGATTTTTTACAAAATGAAGTTTTAGTTTTCAATGGTAAAGAATTTGCTCCTAAAGAAGTGCAAAAGGTTTGTTTAGGGGATAGAATTTTGCTTAAAACTGGAGATAAAATTTTAATCGATGGGATTTGTAAAAGTGGTGAAATGAGCGTGGATACCTCTTCTTTAAATGGAGAAAATATCCCAAAACTCATACAAAAAGAAGATGAAATTTTTTCAGCTTGTATAGTGCTTGATGGAAGTGTGGAGTATGAAGCAACAAAGCTTTACAAAGATTCAAAACTCAGTCAAATTATCCAGCTTTTAGAACTTGCAAGTTCTAAAAAAGCAAAACTTGAAAGTTTGGTTAATAGTCTTTCGGTTTATTTTTCCAGAACGGTTTTATTGATTGCTTTTATTTGTTTTGCTTTTTGGTTTTTTTACAAGGAAGCGAGTTTTGAAATTTCTTTAGTCAATGCGATTGCGGTTTTGATTATCGCTTGTCCTTGTGCTTTGGCTTTAGCAACGCCCGTGAGCAATCTTGTAGCTTTAGGTAGAGCTTTGAAAAAACATATTTTATTTAAAAGTTCTAGCGTGATAGAAGATTTAAGTAAATGTGATTGCGTGGTATTTGATAAAACGGGTATTTTAACTAAAATAGAGCTTGAACTTAAAGAGGTTTTTTTAGATAAAGCGCTTGATTTAAATGAGCTTTATAATTTTGTAAAACTTTCTAAACATCCTATCTCTCAAAATATTGCGTCGTATTTAAAGCAAAAAGGAGCTAAGGATTTAAATTTGGATTTTAAAAAACTTTCAAGCATTCAAGCTAAAGGTTTAAGTGCTGAGTTAAACGAAGGGTTGCTTTTAGGCGGAAGTTCTAAATTTTTGCAAGAAAAGGGTATTGCAACTAAAGAATTTGATAATACACATTTTATTTTTGCCAAGGAAGGTAAAATTTTAGCTTTTTTTGAGTTTGATAGTGTTTTAAGAGAAGGTGCAAAAGAGCTTATTGCTTATCTTAAAAAAGAAAAAAAAGAATTAATAATACTTAGTGGTGATCATCAAAAAGCAGTGGAAAAAATAGCTAGAAAATTAGAAATTCAAAATTATCAAGCTTCTTGTTTGCCTGAAGATAAGATGAAAACTATAGAAAATTTAAGCAAAAATTACAAAGTTTTATTTGTAGGTGATGGGGTAAATGACGCACTAGCTTTAAAATACGCAAGTGTTTCGATGACTTTAAGAGAAGGAAGTGATCTAGCTATAGAAAGTAGTGATGTTTTACTTTTGAAAAATGACTTGCTTTCTTTAAAAAAAGCCATCAAATTATCTAAAAATACCTTTAAAATTATCAAGCAAAATCTTGCTTTTTCTTTGTTTTATAATGCTTGTACCATACCTTTGGCTTTTTTGGGTATGATAAATCCTTTATTTGCTGCTATTTCTATGTCTTTTAGTAGTATAATAGTCGTTTTAAATGCTTTAAGGATCAAAGAATGAATAGTATAATCATGATGATGATAGGAGTTTCTATCTTAGCGTTTTTTATCATTTTGGCAACTTTACTTTGGGGGATTAAAAATAAGCAATTTGATGATGATTATAAATTTACTACTTTAAATGATGATGAGAATTCTTTGCGTGATGCTATAGAATTAGAAAGGCGTAAAAAAGAAGCTTTGGATAAAAAAAGGCTTTCTTAAAAAGGAAAGCCTTTTTTAGAAATTATTTTAAAGTTTCAATATGAGCTTCGATAGCTTTAAAATCTTCTTCAGTTAAACCTTTAAGGTTAAGTTTCATGATCGCACCTTGACCATAAGCATTTCTTTTGCCTTCTGAATATTCTTTCATGTATTGAAGTCTTTCAGCAGAAGAAAGAGTTTTTAAAGCTGGAACTTTGTTTAAGTAAACTTTGTCAGCATTTGCACCATGACATACTGCACATTTTTTAAAAAGTGTAGCACCATCTGCAGCAAAAGCAGAAACGCCAAGACATGCCAAAGCAGAAACTACTAATAATTTTTTCATTTGTTTTCTCCTTAGTAAAAATTAGATTGCTAGGTATTATATATCTTTATTTTTAATAAAAATCTTAAGAAATTAAAGATAATGTTTATTTTCTTTTTAAAAAAGCTATATTATAATGTTTTTATGAAAACAAAAGCATTATTTTTAGATAGAGACGGTGTGATTAATATAGATAAAAAATATGTCTATAAAATAGAAGATTTCGAATTTTGTGATGGAATTTTTGAACTTTGTAGATATTTTTTGGCTAGAAATTATTTGCTTTTTATAGCGACAAACCAATCAGGCATTGCAAGAGGATATTATAAAGAAAGTGATTTTTTTAAGCTTTGTGATTATATGCTTAAAGAATTTGCTAAACAAGGTATAAAAATTGATAAAATTTATCATTGTCCGCATTTAGAAGGTTGTGAATGTCGCAAACCTAAAGCAGGAATGCTTTTAAAAGCAAAAGATGAGTTTAATTTAGATATGAAAAATTCTATTTTTATCGGAGATAATCTAAGCGATATGCAAGCAGGGTTAAATGCTGATATTGGCACTTTGATTTTAGTAAATGAAGAAAAAAAAGAAGGCGATTTTTTTAAGCAATGCAAAAATTTAAAAGAAATTTTGAGCTTTTTTAAAGAAAAGGACATTTAAATGAAAATAGCAATTACAGGTGGTGCAGGATTTATAGGCTCGCAACTGGCTTTAAATTTGCAAGAAAAACATGAAATTTTAATCATCGATAAAATGCGTAGTAGTGCGACTTTTGAAAATGGAAATTTACAAAGTTTTGGGCATTTTAAAAATTTACTTGAATTTGATGGAGAACTTTTTACAGGTGATATTAACGATGAAAAAGTTTTAAAAAAGATTAAAGATTTTAAGCCAGAGATTATTTTTCATCAAGCGGCAATTTCAGATACTACAGTTTTTGATCAAACCAAGGTTATACAAACTAATTTAAATACTTTTAAAGATTTTATAGAACTTAGCATAGATCTTAATGCAAAGCTTATTTATGCAAGTTCAGCTTCGGTTTATGGTGATGCAAAAAGTCCACAAACTGTAGGTAAAGATGAAGAACCAAAAAATCCTTATGCTTTTTCAAAATTGATGATGGATAAGCTAGCGAAAAAATACTACGATAAAGCTCATTTGGTAGGACTTAGATATTTTAATGTTTATGGAAAAGGCGAATTTTATAAAAACAAAACCGCTTCTATGGTTTTACAATTTGGTCATCAAATTTTAGCAGGAAAAAATCCACGCTTGTTTGAAGGAAGTGATCAAATTTATAGAGATTTTACTTATATTAAAGATGTTATTAATGCCAATTTCATTGCCCTTGATTCAAAATGTGGAGTTTATAATGTAGGCAGTGGTAAAGCAAGGACTTTTCAAGATATAGTTGATATTTTGCAAAAAGAGTTAAAGACTGATTTGCCTTGCGAATATATCCCAAATCCTTATGTAAAATCTTATCAGTTTCATACTGAAGCAAAGTTAGATCAAACTTGGGATTATTGGCCAAATTTTAGCCTTGAAGAGGGTATAAAAGATTATTTAGGCGAGATAAAAAGACTTTTTGAAAAGGAAGTAAATGCTTGAGTTTTTAAGCCAGCAAAAACCTAAAATTTTGATTATAGGGGATTTTATGGTGGATAATTACACTTGGTGTGATTGTTCGCGTATCAGCCCTGAAGCCCCTGTTTTAATAGCTAAAACTCTTAAAGAAGATAAAAGATTAGGCGGGGCTGCGAATGTTTATGCAAATTTGAAAAGTTTAGGTGCTGATGTTTTTGCACTTGGTGTTGTGGGCGATGATGAGAGTGGGAAATTTTTACAAGAAAATTTAAAAGGAGAATTTTTGATCCAAAAAGGACGCAAAACTCCTTTTAAAAATCGTATTATGGCGCATAATCAGCAGGTTTTAAGACTGGATGAAGAAGATATAAGTGAGATTTTGCTTGAAAATGAGCTTATAGCTTTGTTTGATGAAAAGATTAAAGACTTTAAGGCTGTGGTTTTAAGCGATTATGCCAAAGGTGTTTTAACCCCTAAAGTTTGTAAGGCTGTGATAGAAAAGGCTAAGGTTTTAAATATCCCTGTTTTGGTTGATCCTAAGGGGAGTGATTTTAACAAATACAGTGGTGCAACTTTACTTACACCTAATAAAAAAGAAGCTTTAGAGGCTTTGAAATTTGAAAATTTAGAGGGTGAAAATTTAGAAAAAGGCATCAAAAAATTAAAAGAAGATTTTTCTTTGCGTTATTCTATCATCACTCTTTCAGAAGCTGGAATTGCACTTTTTGATGAGGGTTTGAAAATCGCACCTGCTAAAGCCTTAGAGGTTTATGATGTAACAGGAGCGGGCGATAGTGTAATCGCAGTTTTGGCTTTTTGTTTGGCAAATGAAATTGAAATTTTTAAAGCTTGCGAACTTGCCAATGAAGCTGCAGCTGTTGTGGTAAGTAAAATAGGTAGCGTGAGTGTGAGTTTTGATGAGATTAAAAGTTTTAAGCGCGTGGATTTTGAGAAAAAAATCAAAAGCAAAGAAGAACTTTTGGTACTTTTAAAACAAAATGATAAAAAGATTGTTTTTACAAATGGTTGTTTTGATATAGTGCATTTTGGACATATAAAATACCTTGAAAAAGCTAAAAGATTGGGTGATGTTTTGATTGTAGGTTTGAACTCAGATGCGAGTGTGAAAAGACTCAAAGGCGAGAGTCGTCCTGTAAATTCAGAATTTCAAAGAGCTTGTATGTTGGCAGCTTTTTATTTTGTGGATTTTGTAGTGATTTTTGATGAAGACACGCCTTTAGAACTTATAAGCTTTTTAAAGCCTGATATTTTGGTTAAAGGAGCTGATTATAAAGATAAACTTGTTGTGGGTGCAGATATCGTTTCAAGGGTTGAATTAATTGACTTTGAAGAAGGATTTAGTACAAGTAAGATCATAGAAAAGATTAAGGATAAAAAATGATAAATTTAGTGGAAAAAGAATGGCAAGAACATCAAAAAATTGTTCAAGCAAGCGAAATTTTAAAAGGACAAATCGCTAAAGTAGGTGAGCTTTTGTGTGAGTGTCTTAAAAAAGGTGGTAAAATTTTAATTTGCGGAAACGGTGGAAGTGCGGCTGATGCTCAGCATTTTGCGGCTGAACTTAGCGGGCGTTATAAAAAAGAACGCAAGGCTTTAGCAGGCATAGCACTTACAACCGATACTTCAGCACTTAGTGCTATAGGAAATGACTATGGTTTTGAATTTGTTTTTTCAAGACAAGTAGAGGCTTTAGGAAACGAAAATGATGTTTTAATTGGCATTTCAACCAGTGGAAAAAGCCCTAATGTTTTAGAAGCCTTAAAAAAAGCAAAAGAGCTTAATATGCTTTGTCTAGGGCTTAGCGGAAAAGGTGGTGGAATGATGAATAAGCTTTGTGATCATAATCTTGTTGTGCCAAGCGATGATACAGCTAGAATTCAAGAAATGCACATTTTAATCATACACACACTTTGTCAGATCATAGATGAGAGTTTTTAAGTAAATTTTTAGCCTGTTCTATCACTTTTTCAGGCTTTAAATCTTTCATACATTTGTGGTGTTTTAAAGGGCAGGTTTTTTGCATACAAGGCATACAAGCTAGATCTAAATGCACTAATTTTGCATTTTCATTTTGCCAAGGTGAAGTTTGGGTAAATTTCGTAGGGCCAAAAATAGCCACGGTTTTTACCTTATAAACCGCACTTATGTGCATAGGACCACTGTCATTTGTGATGAAAAGATCGCAAAAAGCGATATTTTGACAAAGGGTTTTGATGGTGGTTTTATTGCAAAGATTTTTTACTTTTATGTTTTGTTCTTTTAAAATTTGATAAATTTCATTACAAAGTTCTTGTTCGGCTTTTCCTGCACCAAAGATTAAAATCTCATGACTTTGGCTGAAATTTAAAGCCACTTTAGCAAAATAACTCGCATCCCATCTTTTTGCACTTCCAAAGCTTGCACCAGGGTTGAGTCCTAGAATTTTTTTACCATTTTTTAAGATAAGAGGGTTTTGAAATTTTAGCTTAAAGGGAAGCTTTAAGTCTTTAGAATGAGCTTTTATGCTAAGTGAGTTTTCTATAAAATAAAGGTATTTTAAAACTTGATGTTCTTCTTTGTGCTTGTTTTTGTCAAAAAAATATCTTTGTTTTGTTTTGAGAATATGCAAGATAATCTTAGAAGAAAACGCAGATCTAAAAGCAAAGCTAAGATCTATTTTACCAAATTCTTTGCGTAAAGATAGGGCTTGTTTATAACGGGTTTGTTTATTTTCTATGATGATTTTAGAATTAGGAAATTCTTTAAAAAGTGCTGTAGAAACAAAAGAACCATAAAGGATAAACTGAGCATCTTTAAAATGTTCTTTTATAGTGTATAAAGCAGGTGAAGCCATTACCGCATCGCCTAACCAAGTGGGAAGATGTATAAAAATTTTCATAAATTTCCTAAACTTTGATAGAATTGTTTTTATTATTTTAACAAAATTTAGGAAAAATATGCCACAACTTTCGATCATAATCCCGCTTTTTAATTCTTGTGATTTTATCTTAAGAGCTTTGCAAAGTTGTATAAATCAGACTTTAAAAGATATTGAAATTTTGATTATCGATGATAAAAGTAAAGATAATAGTTTAAATATGGTTTTAGAATTTGCTAAAAAAGATCCAAGAATAAAAATCTTTCAAAATGAAGAAAATTTGGGCACTTTTGCAAGTAGAAATTTGGGAGTTTTGCATTCTAGTTCTGATTTTATAATGTTTTTAGATAGTGATGATTTTTTAACTCTTGATGCTTGTAAAATAGCACTTAAAGAGATGAAAAAAGGTTTTGATTTGCTTTGCTTTGATGCTTTTGTACATAGGGTAAAAACCAAGCAATTTTATCGTTTTAAACAAGATGAGTTTTTTAATCAAAAAGAATTTTTAGAATTTCTAAGCAAACAAAGGCATTTTTGCTGGTCGGTTTGGGCGAAGTGTTTTAGAAAAGATGTCATCTTAAAAAGTTTTGAAAAAATTAAAATAGATGAGTGTTTAAGTTATGGCGAAGATGTACTTTTTTGTTATGTTTATTTTATGTTTTGTGAGAAAATAGCTGTTTTTAAAACTTGCATTTATCATTATGAATTTAATCCAAATGGAAGATATGAAAACAAAAATAAAGAAATTTTATGGCAGAATTATCAAGATAAAAAGAAAAGCAATGAACTTATAAAAAAACTTTGTTTAAACTTTAAAAATAATGATTTTCATAAGAAGTTGTTTGGGGTTTTAGAGAAAGAAGAATTTGATTTACAAAGAAGGATTGATGAAGCAAGAAATTAGTAGTTTTTGGTATACACCTAGAGGTTATAAAGGTATTGGCTTAATGGAGTTTTTATCTATAAAATCTTTTATAGATAATGGTTATAAATTTATACTTTATACTTATAATTTAGATGATAAAATTTTTAATAAATTAAATGAAATTTTTGATGATTTTGAATTAAAAGATGCAAATGAAATTGTTTCTTTTAAAAATTATTTTAGAGACGATAGGGGATCTGGAGTGGCTGCTTTTTCAGATTTTTTTAGATTTAATCTACTCTATCTCAGGGGGGGGGTATGGGTAGATTTAGATATGGTGTGTTTAAGCCCTTATGATTATCATGAAAAAGAATATATTTTTTCTAAGGAAATTGATGATGATCCTAACAAAGCTAGAATTACAACTTCATTACTTAAATTTCCAAAACAAAGTGAATTCGGAAGATTGCTTATAGAAGAAGCAAAAAAGATTATAAATAATAAAAAAACTATTTCTTGGGGAGTCATAGGACCTTGGTTTTTAGCTAAATGGGTTAAAGAATGTGATTTGGAAGAATATGCCTTAGATTATAAGGATACTTGTCAAATTCCATGGAAAAATGCTAGAGATTTTATAGATAAGAAAAAAACTTTTGATGAAAATAGACCTTGTTTGCATTTGTTTTCTGAAATGTGGAGAGTTAATAGAATGAATAAAAATACTTTTTATGACAATGGAATTTATAGTAAACTTTTAAACAAGCATAAAATATTTGATTTATGTAAGAAATTGGATTATAAGCCTCATTTTTCTTTATTTTCATTATTAAAAAATTTTAAATGGAAAAATATTTAATTTAAGTTTTCAGCCTTTTTTAAATCCTCCAAACAGTCAATATCTAAACTTGAGCTTTCGTCCATTAAAAAATGCTTGGTTTTGTTTTGCAAAAAGCTAGGATTGTTTAAAAATTCTTTTATCTTTAAAATATAAATTGCACCATTGCTCATATAAGTTTTAGGCAATTTTTGCCTTGGTATAAAAGGATATTCATCATTACAAATCCCTGCTAAATCGCCACAATCATTACAAACAAAGGCTTTTAGAATTTTATTATCACATTCGCTTACGCTAATTAGGGCATTTGCATTGCTTTTTTTATAAAGATTAAAAGCCTCATCAATATGAATATTTGTTCTTAGCGGCGAAGTAGGTTGTAAAAAAACTACATCTTCATAATCTTTGTAAAATTTTAGAGCATGTAAAAGCACTTTATCGCTTGTAGTATCATCTTGTGCAAGACTAATTGGGCGTTTTAAAATATCAACATTTTGGCTTTTTGCATAATTTAAAATTTCATCACTATCACTGCTTACAACGACTTTACTAATGCTGTTAGCATTTAGTGCAGCTTTAATGGTGTAATAAATTAAAGGTTTATTGTTTAATAAAACTAAATTTTTATTTTTAATACCCTTTGAGCCACCACGAGCAGGAATTATTGCTAAGCTCATTTTATATCCTTAAAAACTTTTTGTGTGCTGAGTTTAAAAAATTCTCCGCTTAATAAATATTCAAAAAATAATTTTGAGCTATCTAAAATCTCTAACTTAGCACTAAATAAATCTTGTTTTTTATGAATGGTGTTAATAGCTTTTAGTATTTCATCACTATTTGCATTAACTTTTAGTGTATTTTCATTGCCAAGTCTTCCATTTTGTCTTGAGCCAACTAAAATTCCTGCTGTTTTTAAGTATAAGGCCTCTTTTAAAATACAACTTGAATTTCCTATTATAAAATCAGCATTTTTTAACAAAGTTATAAAATACTCAAATCTAAGCGATGAAAAAAGCTTAAATCTAGGATTGTTTTTAAGCTCTTCATAGCTTTGCAAGATTAATTCAAAGCCTAAATCATTATTTGGATAAATAACAATATAATTTTTGTTACTTTGTATCAGTGCTTTTACTAAATTATCTGCTTGATTTTTAATGCTAGTAATTTCAGTTGTAACAGGATGAAACATAAGTAAAGCATAATTTTCATAATTTATATCATAATATTTTTTTGCTTCATTAAGTGAAATTTTATTATCGTTTAAAAGTTCTAAATCAGGAGAACCTATAATAAAAATAGATTTTTCATCTTCTCCAAGTTGGATTAAACGTCTTTTTGCAAACTCATCATTTACTAAATGAATATGTGCTAGTTTTGATATAGCGTGGCGTAAGCTATCATCAATAGTTCCTGAAATCTCTCCACCTTCAATGTGTGCTACTAAGATATTATTTAATGCTCCAACAATAGCTGCTGCTAAAGGCTCGATTCTATCTCCATGCACTACGATTAAATCAGGTTTTAGCTCATTTACATATCTTGAAAATCCATCAATTGTAGTGGCTAAAGCCTTATCAGTTTGATAATATTTATCATAATTTATAAATTCATAAATATTTTTAAAGCCATTTTTATAAAGCTCTTTAACTGTATAGCCAAAATTTTTGCTTAAGTGCATTCCTGTTGCAAAGATGTAAAGCTCAAATTCGCTTGAGTTTTGCACCCTGTACATTAAAGATTTAATCTTAGAATAATCAGCCCTAGTACCTGTTATAAAAAGGATTTTTTTCACGCAAAATCCTCATAGCTTAACTGAGTATCATTTTCTATATCTCTTAATGCTTTTTTGCCTAAAATATTTTCAAATTCAGCTGCACTAATTCCACCAAGTCCAGGTCTTTTAACCCAGATATTGTCCATAGATAAAACTTCGCCTTTTTTAATATCTTTAATACTAACTACGCTTGCAAAGGCAAAATCAATTGTAACTTGTTCTTGCTTAGCTGCTTTTTTGCTTTCATTATTTCCTCTCATTATAGCCATTTGCTCACTTTGGATAATTAGCTCTTTTAAAGCCTTTGTATCCATAGAACAAACTATATCAGGGCCACTTCTATCCATGCTGTCGGTAAAATGTCTTTCAAGCACACAAGCACCAAGTGCAACCGCACCTAAACACGCAAGATTATCTGTTGTGTGGTCGCTTAAGCCTACCATACAAGAAAATTCTTTTTTTAATTCAAGCATAGCGTTTAATCTTACAAGATTATGCGGGGTTGGGTAAAGATTGGTCGTGTGCATTAAAACAAAGGGAATTTCATTGTCTAATAAGATTTTTACAGTTGGTTTTATGCTTTCAATGCTATTCATTCCTGTGCTAACTATCATAGGCTTTTTAAAGGCTGCTATGTGTTTAATAAGCGGATAATTATTACACTCGCCTGAACCAATCTTAAAAGCACTAACTCCCATATCTTCCAAGCGGTTTGCACCTGCACGAGAAAAGGGTGTGCTAAGATAAACAAGACCTAATTTTTCTGTGTATTCTTTAAGTGCTAGCTCATCTTTATAATCTAAAGCACATTTTTGCATAATCTCATAAATGCTTATTTTTGCATTACCAGGAATTACTTTTTTAGCGGCCTTACTCATCTCATCTTCAACGATGTGGGTTTGATGCTTTATAATCTTAGCACCTGCGCTAAAGGCTGCATCTACCATAATTTTAGCTAGTTCTAAACTGCCATTATGATTAATGCCTATTTCAGGCACGACTAAGGGTGCTTTTTCTTCACTTATGATTATATTTTGTATTTTTATTTCTTTCATTTATTTTCCTTTGAAATAATGCTTTATATCACTAGATAATCTTAATAGATCTTTTATCAACTTGTAATAAATATTTTCTTTAATTTTTATTTTTTTAAAATTAATATTTTTTGAAAATTTTCCATAGGCCTCACTAGAAGGTATGAGTATATCTTTAGTGCAGTTATTTTTTTCTTGTATGATAAAATTTGAATTTAAATTTGGTGCTAGCTCTATAAAATTTGCTAAAAGACTGTTAGGACATAAGCAATATAGTTTTATTTTGTAAGTTTTTTCTAGAAATTCTAAAGCTTTTATATCTGTATTTTTACTATGTCCGATATAGTGTGAGCGATGATTTTTAAAATCAGGGGCTAGTTTTAAAAGATTTTCTTGTTTGGTATCAAAAGCATAAGAGGAACCATTTTGATAAAAATCAATTCCCGAAAGATAAATTTCTTTGTATCCTAGGGCTATGGCTACTGCACACATATAGATTCCTGAGGTAATTCTTTGATTGAAATAAATTTCGTGAAATTTAAAATAAGCATTAAAATCTTTAAGTTGTTTGAAAAAATCATATCCCAAATGAGCATCAGGAAAATAATCGTAAAAAGTTTTTACAAAATTTTGATTTTCTAGATGAGCTTGGTTAAAATTAGAACACATGATTAGTTCGGTCTCATATTCTTGATTTTGGATTAAATGTTTTAAAGTGTAGTATTGTTCAAAAAAAAGACTAGGATTGTAAAATACTGCTTTGCATTTTTTACCAAGATAGTATTTATCTTCAAAATAAAATTGATTGCATCTAAATACATCAAAATCATTTGGCAGTCTTGAATAATCAATTTCTTTTAAACTTGGTCCATTTCCAGCAATAATAACTTTTTTCATGATTATTTTCCATCAAGATTTATTTTTAACGATTTTATCAAAATAGATTTTATGTTATAATTAAATTATAATAAAATAAGGAATAAATATGTCTAAAATTTCAATCATTTTGCCAACTTTTAATGTAGAGAAATATATAGCTAAAGCTTTAGAAAGTTGTATCAACCAAACTTTTAAAAATATAGAAATAATTGTAGTTGATGATTGTGGGAGTGATAAAAGTATAAATATAGCTAAAGAATATGCCAAAAAAGATGATAGAATAAAAATCATACATAATGAAGAAAATTTAAAACTTTTAAGAGCTAGATATGAAGGTGTAAAAGTAGCAAACTCTCCTTATATAATGTTTTTAGATCCTGATGATTATTTAGAACTTAATGCTTGTGAAGAGTGTATAAAAATTTTAGATGAACAAGATGAAGTTGATTTAGTGTTTTTCAATGCTATTGTTGAAAGTAATGTTATTTCATATAAAAAGTTTGACTTTAATTCTGGTTTTTATAGCAAAAAAGAGTTTGTAAAAAAAATTATTGCAAAGAAAAATTTATATTGGACTATGTGGGGGAAACTTATAAGAAAGAAATTGTATTTAGAAGCTTTTTCAAGTTTAAGACTCGAGAAAGATGTTAAAATCAATATGGCTGAAGATGTATTGTTATATTATCCAATGTTAAGTCAAGCTCAAAAAATAGCATATATGAACTGTAATTTATATCATTACGCGCCTAATAATAATTCAATTTGTAATACTAAGAATGAAGTGCTTGTTAAAAATAATATTCAAGAGTTGCAGTTGGTTTTACACTATTTAAGGCAAAATTATATTTTAAACAAGTATTGTAGCGTTCTTTATGTGCTAATTAAATATTTGCTATATATTCAAATATATAAAATAAAAAGAACAAAATTAATGGTTGCATTATTAGCTAAAATAAATATTTTAACTTTAAAAATTTTATTTAAATATAAAAAATTTTTAAAACAATGTTAGGAATATTTTTTTTAGAGTTTCTTTTGAAATCATAGAAGGTTCTATTTTATGATTAATATTTTGTAAATAGAATTTTTTAAATTCTTCAATGCTTATCCAATTATATTTATAAATATCTTGAGCTCTATGTTTTTTTAAAAAAGGAAAATGATAATTATTTAATTCAGTGTGAAATAATATCCTGTGTTTATACTTTAATTGCTCTAAAGAGTGTATATTTGAAGGAAAACTTTGTTTTGTTGCTTTTTTCCAATTGTTATTGATTCTGTCAATTAATACTTCTTTCCATTTTAAGTTATAATTATTGATAAGCAAGCAATCTCCTGGTTCTTTCAATATATTGCCATTATTATCTTTACAAAGAAAAAAATTATCATTAAAATAGTGAATATCAACCCTTGAATAACTAACTACATCATATTTGTTTTTTGGTATATAGAAGCTTTTATAAAGTTTTTTAGCATCATAGATATGATCTACATCTATTTTTATAAGCCACTCATCTTTTGGTATAAAACTTGCAACATAATTATAATAGCTATAGAGTTTATTTTCTTCTGATTTTGGGTTTTGAATTTGAATTTCATAAGGATATTTTATTGGTATAAATGAAGGATATTGTTTGCAAAATTCTAGAATTATTTCTTCACTTCCATCGGTACAATCATTATATCCTATAACACCTCTTTGGATAGCAGGTAATATGCTTTCAAGAGAAGCTTTTAAGGTAATAGCTTCATTTTTTACTCGTATAAAAGCCCAAGGATTCAAAGGAGATTTTGGATCTTTAGATTTTTCATCATAATTAAAATATCCTTGATACCCCCCCCCCTATAATAGCTTTATTAAGTTTAATTAAATCTTCATTGTTGTATTTATTAATTTGTATAAGAGTTTTTTTTGGTAGATAAGAATCGATTTTATCTCGTTGTATGTTTTTTAGTAAAAATGTTTTTTTTATTTTATGTCTAATTTTTCTAAAAGGGATGAATAAGCAAATTATTTTCACAAAGTATGATTGAAATAGCATATAAAATATTTTCTCCTATAATTATAGTGATTATACCTAAAAATTAATTAATTTTTTATATTTTTATTATTAAATATTTTTTTATTTTTTGCCAAAATTTCCAAATATCATAAGGAAGTTTTGTTTGAATAAAAGGTTTAATTAAAACTAATTGTTCCTTTAAATTTAAAGGATCTTTTTTAAATTTTTTAATCATTAAAGCTTTTTTGGCATAGCAAGGTAAAAATGTTTCTTTTATAGTAAGCGCATTTTCGCTTTTTTGATCTTTAAAAAATTCTATCAATTTTAAAGCAGTTATAACCCTGCTTGCTGCTTTTAAATAATTTTTTGCTTCCTTAGCGTTTTCCCCGAAAGTTTCATATATATCTTTAAAATACTCTGACACATTTGCTTTTGTAATCTTCTTATCATGATTTGATATACTGTTTGCTCTTAAACGACACAAATACAACTTTTGTGATAAAACATAAATTTTATTAGCACTAGCAAACAAAATTATCCCAAAGTGTATATCTTCATTGATAATAAAATTTATAAATTTAAGTTTAATTTGCTTTAAAAAATTAAAATCAATCATTCCATTCCATCCAAAAGAAATATCTCTAGATCCTACGCTTAATGCTCGATTTGCATATTCTTTTGGAGTGATTATACATTCTTTTTTAAAATCAAAAATTTCCATCCTTGTTTTTTTGTGCTTATTTTTTATATTGTCTTCATAGGTGCAATCATGGTCAAACCACAATACATCCACATTTTTCATTCTTATAACGCATTCTTCTATGCAGTTTAGTTTCCAATAATTATCACTATCTAAGAATATAATATAATCTATACTAGGGTAAGTAAAATTGGTTAAATCTTTTTCATTATTAAAAGCTTGAGAGCTTTTATATGCTTTATATATATTATAAGGATTATTACCATCCAATTGAAATTCTATTAAAGAATTTTCTTTTATATGTTGAGTTTTGTTTTTTAATTTATATTCCCCGCTAAAGTATTCTATACCTACATTTCTAGCTGAACTTAAACCCCCATTTTTCTTATCAAAAAGAGTTATTCTTTTATCTTTTAAGGTATATTCTTTTGCAATATTGAGTGAGTGTTCATCTGTACTACCATCATTTACAAGTATGATTTCTAAGTTAGTATAAGTTTGATTGATAACGCTATCTAAACATTCTCTTAAATATTTTTCCACATTATAGATTGGTATAACTACACCTATTTTCTTCATGTTTTATCTCCAAGAAATCTTTTTATTTTTGATGGTATCTAAATAAATTTGATGATTGCTTTCAAGCATTTTTTTGCCATTTTCTTTGTGATAAATATGATAAGCAATAGCTTTAAATTTTAAGCGTCTAAAAATGCCTTTATTAAATAAAAATCTAGCCACAAATTCACTATCTTCTCTACCCCAACCAATAAAATTTTCATTAAAACCATCAAGTTTATCAAAATCAGCTTTAAAAAAACTCATATTGCAACCCCCTAATACCTTTAATAAGAGTGGTTTTTTAAAAGATTTTTTCATCTTTTTTTGAAAGACTGTAAAATATTTTAGCTAAAAAAGAATTTTTAGAATTTTTAAAATCTTTTTTATTAAAAATTATGCGATAATCATCTTTGCTTAAAATTTCTTCGCTTTCTTTTTTATTTAAAATTACTCTTGAACCTTGTAAAAAAAGCTTTCTTTGTGCAAATTCTAAATGTTCTTTTATGAAATCTTTTTCCAAAATCATATCACCATCAATAACTATTATATATTCACTATCAGCGTTTTTTATAGTTTTGTTGCGACTTTTACTAAGTTTAAACCCTTCATCTTCTTGCCAAATGTGTTTTAAAGGACAAGGAAAATCTTTTTGATATTCTTCAATAAGCCTTGCTGTATCTTCTTTACTACCATCATCTGCGATTAAAACTTCATTGGGTAAAAAGGCTAGATTTTTAACACTATCAAGCACTAGTTTAAGGCGTTCTTTTTGATTATAAGTTGTTATTATTAAAGCGCAAGTTTTTGGTTTTTGTCTTTGAAGTTCATATAATTTCATGTATTTAAAAAAAGTTCCTAAGGCATTGCAAACGCTGATCGTAAAGCCTTTATAACCATATAAAAAGCCATTTTTTAAAAAATAATTTCTAAAAAAAGTCCAAAAAGCTCTTAAATTTGCTTTTAAAACACCACTTTTTTTGTGCATATTTTGTTTTGCCCAAAGACTTGAGTAGTACTGCATTTTGTCAATTAAGTGAGAGATATCCTTATAAGAATAATGCTTCAATCCATTTTTAAGATAAATTTTTTTAGCATTACTTGGTAAAACAAGGCTTTCATGTACTAAATTATCATTAAAACGAGTGAAATTTTTATTAAAAATTCTCAAAACATAATCAGGCCACCAACCACATGCCTTTATCCATTCGCCTTTATAGAGATTTTTACGGCTAAGTGCGATGATATTATCTTCTTGAAGTTCTAAATTTTTAAGCTCTTTAATACACTCATTTTCAAGCACTTCATCAGCATCAATGCTTAAAATCCAATCATTTTTTGCATAAATTAAAGCAAGATTTTTTAAAGCTCCAAAACCTATAAAAGTACTGTGATAAATGTGTAAATTAGCAAAATCTTTTTTAAATTCATTAGCTATATTTAGGGTATTATCACTGCTTTCATTGTTAAGTAAAATAATTTCATCAAAATCTTTTAAAGAATTTAAACACTCAAGCAAAGTTTGCTCAGCATTTTTTACGATGATAATAACACTTATTTGCTTTAGATTCATTTTGCATCCTTGTAAATTTCCTCATTATAACTTGCAAAGCGTCTATGGAAAAAAAAGTATTCCCAAGGTCTTTTTTTAATCATTTCTTCGCAACTTTGTGCTTGATAAAGTGTCAGTTCTTCTAAGCTTGCATTTTGAGAATCTTTTGCTTTAAAAAACTCTATGCAAAATTTACCAGCTTCTTTATAGGCATAAACAGGGATGATCAAAGCATTGCTTCTTTGTGCGATAAGGCTTGCTCCCATTTGATAATTCATTTCTTTGTTAAAAAATTTTAATCTTACGCTTTCGTTTTCTGCGCAGTCTTGATCAGTTAAAATTCCCAAAGCTCGCCCTTTTTTTAGGGCACTTAGCATTTGTCTTATACCGCCTTTTTTGTCAATAAGCTCTATGTCAAATTGGGTGCGACTTTGGCTTAAAATTTCATACATAATTTCACTTTTTAACTTTTTTCCCACTATGGAAATCGCACCATATTTAGCTGCATAAGAAAGGCTTAAAATTTCCCAGTTTCCATAGTGTGCAGTTGTGAAGATAATAGGACGCTTTAAAGCTAGAGCGTCTATAAGAAAATTTTCATTGATAAAATTTACTTTATTGAGAATTTTTTCTTTGGTGGTGTTTTGATTTTGCAAACAATCAATTCCAAATTGAGCAAAATTTTCATAAATTTTCAAAGATAGTTTATCGCGTTCTTTTTGAGTGTATTGAGGGAAGCAGATTTGCAAATTTGTATCGATGATCTTGCGATGTTTTTTGTTAAGATAAAAAGTGATTCTTGCTACAATCAAAGCTAAAAAATGCAAGATACACTCAGGCATAAAAGTAACAAAAAATTTCAAAATATAATAAAGACTAAGATATATTCTATCACTATTTTTCATTAAGTAAGCCTTTGGCAAGTTTGAAGATATCTTCTTCTTCTATACGCGTGATACAAAAATCACTTTTATCGATATGCTTGGCATTTTGGATTTTTTTACCTGCATCAATGATTTTATTGATATGAGTTTGAAAAGCATTGCGGTAGCTTGGTGTTGCACCAAAAATCGTAATAGATGCCTTATTTAAAGCAAAAGCTAAATGTGTTGGGCCGCTATCATTTCCTATGATAAGATCCATCATTTTTGTAAAAGCCATTAGTTCTTCAAGATTGAATTTTGGCGCTAATTCTATATGTGTTTCATCAATACCACTAAGATTTAAAACCTCTTTAGCAAATTCGTATTCTTTTACATTTCCCCAAGCGAGCCAAATTTTTGCTTGTTGAAATTCATTGATTAAAAGTTTGCAAAGTATAGCAAGTTTGGTTTTAGGATAGATTTTATTTTCTACACTTGAACCCACGTGTATGAGTATGTTTTTTTCGTTTTTATCGAGCTTGAGTTTATTGTTTAAGAGTTGTTTTAAATTTTCATCTACGCCAAAAATATCTTGTTTAAAGGCTAAATTTTTGACATTAAAATCAGTATTTAACATAAAGGAGGTAAGACTTAAGTATCTTACAAATACATTTTCATTGTAATCTAACTCAAGTTTTTGGTTGTAGAAATTATGAGCAAAACTTTCTTTAAGGCTGTTTTTATCAAAACCAAAATTATTTCTACTTAAAATTCGACTTACAATAGCAGATTTTATAAGCCCTTGTAGATCTATTACTGCATTATAGTTGTTTTTTCTTGCTTTAAGAAGAATTTTTAGGCTTTTTAAAATTTTTTTGTCTTTTAAGGGTAGGGCATAGAGTTTGTCTATTAAAGGATGGTTTTTAAGTATGCCTTCAAATTTTTCATCTACAAACCAATGAATTTCTATATCTTTTTTAAAATTTTTGATAAATTGCAAAACCACGGCACTTTGGATAATATCACCAAGTGCTGATAAACGAACAATTGCTATTTTCATTAAAAGCCTAATATTTTAAAATTTTTGCTATGATTTTAGCGAAATTATTTAAAAAAAGGTTAAAAATGGCAAAAAATGAAGGTTATATTTGTGTTTTTGATTGTGAGAGTGTGCCAGATGTTGAGCTTATCCGCAAAACTTTGGGTTTTGAAGGAAGTGATTTAGAGGTAAGTTTAAAAGCACTTCAGTGGCAAAAAGAACAAAGCGGGAGTGAGTTTTTGCCTTTGCCTTATCATAAAATCATCAGTATTTGTGCGGTTTTAAGTGATAATTTTGGAAAATTTATCAAAGTAAATAAAATTGATGGGCAAAATGAAAAAGAAATGATTGAGAATTTTTTCAATTTTATAGAAAATTATGAGCCAAAATTAGTCAGCTTTAATGGTAAAAATTTTGATATGCCCGTTCTTGTTTTAAGGGCTTTAAAATACAATTTAAAAGCAGCAACTTATTTAGATACTCAAAGCGATAAATGGAATAATTATAAAACAAGATTTTCAGAATTAAAACATTGCGATTTATTAGAATCCTTAGGATCTAATGGGCGTGGAATAAAGCTTGATACACTTTGCTCTATGGTGGGTTTGCCAGGAAAATATGATGTGCATGGCGATGAGGTGATGAAACTTTTTTATGAAAATGAACTTGAAAAAATTCACGAATATTGTGAAAGTGATGTTTTAAACACCTATATGCTTTTTTTAAAATATGAACTTATTAAAGCTAATGTTAGTGAAGAAGATTATGTTGATTTTCTTTCTTATATGAGAGATTTTTTGCGTGAAAAAAAATCAGATCGTTCCTATACAGAAGTTTTTGCAAAAGCTTGTGAGAGTGAAATTTCAAAAGCTCGATCTTAAGTATTTAAGAAAATATATTAAAATTTATTTTTGACATTTTTAAAAAAAGGAATGATGATGAAAATTCTTATTAGCGGTGGTGCAGGTTATATAGGTTCTCATACTTTAAGACAATTTTTAAAAACAGATCATGAAATTTGTGTTTTAGATAATCTTTCTAAGGGTTCTAAAATCGCAATAGAAGATTTGCAAAAAATAAGAACTTTTAAATTTTTTGAACAAGATTTAAGTGATTTTCAAGGTATAAAAGCATTGTTTGAGAGAGAAAAATTTGACGCTATTGTGCATTTTGCAGCGAGCATTGAAGTTTTTGAAAGTATGCAAAACCCTTTAAAATATTATATGAACAACACTGTTAATACGACAAATCTTATCGAAACTTGTTTACAAACTGGAGTAAATAAATTTATATTTTCTTCAACGGCAGCCACTTATGGCGAACCACAAACTCCCGTTGTGAGCGAAACAAGCCCTTTAGCACCTATTAATCCTTATGGGCGTAGTAAGCTTATGAGCGAAGAGGTTTTGCGTGATGCAAGTATGGCAAATCCTGAATTTAAGCATTGTATTTTAAGATATTTTAATGTTGCAGGCGCTTGTATGGATTATACTTTAGGACAACGCTATCCAAAAGCGACTTTGCTTATAAAAGTTGCAGCTGAATGTGCCGCAGGAAAACGTGATAAACTTTTCATATTTGGCGATGATTATGATACAAAAGATGGCACTTGCATAAGAGATTTTATCCATGTGGATGATATTTCAAGTGCGCATTTAGCGGCTTTGGATTATTTACAAGAGAATGAAAGCAATGTTTTTAATGTAGGTTATGGACATGGTTTTAGCGTAAAAGAAGTGATTGAAGCAATGAAAAAAGTTAGCGGAGTGGATTTTAAAGTAGAACTTGCCCCACGCCGTGCGGGTGATCCTAGTGTATTGATTTCTGATGCAAGTAAAATCAGAAATCTTACTTCTTGGCAGCCTAAATATGATGATTTAGAGCTTATTTGTAAATCTGCTTTTGATTGGGAAAAACAGTGCTAAAAAAACTTTTTTTTATTTTAAGCAAGGAAGATAAAAATTTTTTATTTTTCTTGCTTGTTTTTTCAGTATTTGTTTCTTTTATAGAAACTTTTGCGATTTCTTTGGTAATGCCTTTTATCACTTTGGCTAGTGATTTTTCTTATTTTGATCGTAATAAATATTTAATCAGCCTAAAAGAATATCTTAATATCCCTGTTTTTGAAATCATTGTTTATTTTGGAGTGGGGCTTATTGTTTTTTATGTATTTAGAGCTTTGTTAAATGCGTATTATTTTCATCTTTTGGCAAGATTTTCTAAAGGACGTTATCATGCGATCGCTTATAAGGTTTTTTCTAAATTTTTAAATATTAATTATGAAAAATTTACTCAAAAAAATCAATCTGAAATTTTAAAGTCCATTACAGGGGAAGTTTATAATCTAAGCACTATGATTTCATCATTTTTACTTTTGATGAGTGAAATTTTTGTAGTGCTTTTGCTTTATGCTTTAATGCTTTTGATTAATTATAAAATCACTTTATTTTTAAGTATTTTTATGGTGTTAAATGCCTTTATTTTAGTGAAAATTTTAAGCCCTATCATTAAAAAAGCAGGACTAAGACGCGAAGAAGCGATGAAAAATTTCTTCGAAATTTTAAATACAAATTTAAATAATTTTAAATTTATCAAGCTTAAAACTAAAGAAGATGGAGTATTAAGTCTTTTTAAAGCACAAAGTGAAGCTTTTTCTAAAGCAAATATTACCAATGAAAGCGTAGCTGCGGTGCCTAGAATTTATCTTGAAGGAATAGGTTTTTGTGTGCTTGTTTTTATCGTGGTATTTTTGGTTTTGAAAAATGAAAGTGATATTTCAGGTATTTTATCCACGATTTCTATTTTTGTTTTAGTGCTTTATCGCTTAATGCCAAGCGCAAATCGTATTATTACAAGTTATCATGATTTGCTTTATTATCATTCTTCTTTGGATATTATTTATCAAAATTTAAGACAAGAAGAAGAAAATTTGGGCGAGGAAAAATTAAGCTTTAATCAAGAGCTTAAAATTTGCAATCTTAGCTTTGGTTATGAGGGAAAAAAATATTTATTTAAAAATCTTAACTTAAACATTAAAAAAGGTGAAAAAATCGCTTTTATAGGGGAGAGTGGTTGTGGAAAAAGCACCTTAGTAGATCTTATCATAGGACTTTTAAAACCAAAAGAAGGGCAAATTTTACTTGATAAGCAAGAATTAAATGCAAGTAATGCAAAAAATTATCGCCAAAAAATAGGCTATATCCCACAAAATATCTATCTTTTTAATGACAGCATAGCTAAAAATATCACTTTTGGAGATGCGGTTGATGAAGAAAAACTTAGTAAGGTTATCAAACAAGCAAATTTAGAGCATTTTATAAAAAATTTACCTCAAGGAGTTCAGACAAAAGTAGGTGATGGGGGGAGTAATTTAAGCGGGGGGCAAAAACAACGCATAGCCATAGCAAGAGCTTTATATTTAGAGCCTGAAATTTTAGTGCTTGACGAAGCAACTTCTGCGCTTGATACTCAAAGTGAAGCAAAAATTATGGATGAAATTTATAAAATTTCCAAAGATAAAACCATGATTATTATCGCACATCGCCTTTCTACGATAACACAATGTGATAAGGTTTATCGTTTAGAACACGGTAAGCTTAAAGAGGAGAAATGATGAAAATAAGCTTTATTATCGCAACTTTAAATTCAGGAGGCGCTGAGCGTGTTTTAGTAACCTTAGCTAATGCGCTTTGCAAAGAGCATGAAGTAAGTATTATTAAATTTCATGCAGGAGAATCTTTTTATAAGCTTGAAAATGAAGTTAAAGTTACAAGTTTAGAACAATTTAGATTTGACACGCTTTATCATAAAATCGCAAGTCGTTTTAAGAAATTTTTTGCTTTAAGAAAGGCTTTGAAAGAAAGCAAAGCTGATGTTTTTATTTCTTTTTTGGATACGACTAATATTGCTTGTATTCTAGCTAATATAGGACTTAAAACTCCACTCATCATTAGCGAGCATAGTAATGAAGCGTATTTAAAACCTAAAATTTGGCGTTTTTTAAGAAGGGTAAGCTATCCTTTTTGTGATGCTTTAAGTGTGCTTGGAGGCAGTGATAAGGTGTATTATGAAAGATTTGTAAAAAGGGTTAAGCTTTTATTAAACCCTTGTCATTTTAGCGATGAAATTTCTTTTGATTCTAGTTTTGAAAAGGAAAATTTGGTCCTTTTTATAGGGCGTTTAGATCACAACAAAAACCCTGCAATGTTTTTAAAAGCTATAGCGCATTTGGATAAAAATTTGCAAGAAAATTATAAATTTGTTATAGCAGGAGATGGAGAGTTAAGGCAAGAACTTGAATACAAGGTAAAATCTTTAGGAATAAAAGTTGATTTTTTAGGGCGAGTTGAAAATGTCAAGGCTCTTTATGAAAAAGCAAAAGTGCTTTGCCTTTGTTCTTTTGTAGAGGGTTTGCCAACGGTTTTAATTGAAAGTTTGTATTTTGAGGTTTGTAGAATTTCAAGTTCTTATTATAATGGTGCTAAGGATTTAATCAAAGATAATCATGATGGGCTTTTGGTAGGTTGTGATGATGAAATAGCACTTGCTAAAAAACTTGAACTTGTTTTAAATGATGAAAATTTTAGAAAAGAACTTGTAAATAATGCCAAACAAAGGTGTAAAGACTTTGAAATTTCTCATATCAAAGAAGAATGGCTTAAGCTTATAGTCGAGGTTAAAAATGCCTAAACTTTCTGTTATAGTACCAACTTTTAATCGTCAAGTTTTGTTAGAAAAGGCTATTAAAAGCATACAAAATCAAGATTTTAAAGATTTAGAAATTATTGTAAGCGATGATAATTCTAGTGATGATACTAAAAGTGTGGTGCAAAATTTACAAAAAGATGATGATCGCATTAAGTATTTTTTAAATCAAAATTACAAACAAGGCCCAAATGGCAATAAAAACAATGGCTTAGACCAAGCAAGTGGCGAGTTTGTAACTTTTTTAGATGATGATGATGAGCTTTTATCTGGGGCTTTAAGTACCTTGATGCAAAAAGCAAGTGAGGGTTATGCTCATGTTTTTGGAAATTGTTTGATGGAAAAAGAAGGAAATTTAAGCAAGGAATTTAGCGGCAAGGGCTTGGAAAAAGATAGTGAAATTTCTAAAAAAGATTTTTTAATGGCTAAATTTAGCGGAGAGTTTTTTTCTGTTTTTAAAAAATCTCTACTTGAAAACAAGCGTTTTAATGAAGAATTTTATGGCAATGAAGCCACGCTTTGGGTAAATTTATACAAGGAAAAAAGTTTTTATATCCATAAGGCTTTTAGGATTTATAGGATTTTTAGGCAAGATAGCGTGACTTTAGGGGCGAGTAAAAATGCTCATAGGGTGTATTTGGGATATTTAGAGCTTGCTAAAATTTTAGAAAATGAACTTAGAATGAGTAAGGATAAAGATTATAAAAAAACTTGTGCGAGTTATTATAAAATGGCAGCTTATTATGCAAAACTTGCAAAAAATTATAAAGCTCTTTATAAGTGTTTGTTTAAAAGCCTGAGTATAAAAATCAACACTCCTGCTTTGATATTACTCATTTTAAGTATAATTCCAAATAATATGATTGAAAAATTATCAAAAATTCGGGTGGCTTTATGCAAAAATTAGGCATTTTTATTTATTCTTTAGGAAGTGGTGGTGCTGAAAGAGTTGTGGCGACTTTATTGCCTATTTTAAGTTTGAAATTTGAAGTGCATTTGATCTTGATGAATGATAAAATTTCTTATGAAATTCCAGAGTGTCAAATTCATTTTTTAGAATGTTCAAAACCTAGTGAAAATCCTATTTTGAAATTTTTAAAACTACCTTTTTTGGCTTTAAAATATAAAAAACTTTGCAGAAATTTAGGCATTGATACAGAATTTGTTTTTTTAAATCGACCTAATTATATAGCCTTAATGGCAAGAATGTTTGGAAACAAAACTCGCCTTGTGATCAATGAATGCACTACGCCAAGTGTGATGTATGCGAAAAATAATTTTAATTCTTTGGCAAATAAATTTTTAATTTCTTTGCTTTACCCAAAAGCTGATTTAATCTTGCCTAATTCTAAGGGAAATTTAGAAGATTTAGTGCAAAATTTTAGTATAAATCCAAAAAAATGTGAAATTTTATACAATGCCATCGATTTAGAAAATATAGAGCAAAAAGCTCTTGAAGATGTAGCTTTAAAAGATAAATTTATTTTAAGTGTAGGCAGGCTTGATAAAGGTAAAAATCATGCTTTATTAATTCGTGCTTATGCAAGATTGAAAACAGATTTAAAGCTTGTGATTTTAGGTGAAGGTGTGCTTAAAGATGAGCTTTTAGCTTTGATTAAAGAGTTAAATTTAGAAGAAAAGGTTTTGCTTTTAGGATTTGATAATAATCCTTATAAATACATGGCTAAATGCGAATTTTTTGCTTTTGCTTCTGTATTTGAAGGCTTTTCAAATGTTTTAATTGAAAGCTTAGCTTGTTCTTGTGCTGTGGTTTGCACTGATCATAAAAGTGGCGCAAGAGAGCTTTTTGGCGATGATGAATTTGGACTTTTAGTAGAAGTAGATAATGAAAACTCCATGTTTCAGGGTTTAAAGACTATGCTTGAAGACGATAAATTAAGAAAAGCGTATAAAAATAAGGCTAAAACTAGGGCTAAAGCTTTTGATAAAGTAAAAATTGCACGCGATGCTTTGAAATATTTATTAGGATAAAAGATGTTGAAAAAAGAGTATTTAAAAAACCCTTATTTAGTTTTGTTTGCGATGATTATATTAGCTTATGTTTTTAGTGTATTTTGCAGGTTTTATTGGGTTTGGTGGGCAAGTGAGTTTAATGAGTATTTTTTCAATAATCAGTTAATGATCATTTCAAATGATGGCTATGCTTTTGCTGAGGGCGCAAGAGATATGATAGCAGGTTTTCATCAGCCTAATGATTTGAGTTATTATGGATCTTCTTTATCCGCGCTTACTTATTGGCTTTATAAAATCACACCTTTTTCTTTTGAAAGTATCATTTTATATATGAGTACTTTTTTATCTTCTTTGGTGGTGATTCCTACTATTTTGCTAGCTAACGAATACAAACGTCCTTTAATGGGCTTTGTAGCTGCTCTTTTAGCAAGTATAGCAAACAGTTATTATAATCGCACTATGAGTGGGTATTATGATACGGATATGCTGGTAATTGTTTTGCCTATGTTTATTTTATTTTTTATGGTAAGAATGATTTTAAAAAAAGACTTTTTTTCATTGATTGCCTTGCCGTTATTTATAGGAATTTATCTTTGGTGGTATCCTTCAAGTTATACTTTAAATGTAGCTTTAATTGGACTTTTTTTAATTTATACACTTATTTTTCATAGAAAAGAAAAGATTTTTTATATAGCTGTGATTTTGTCTTCTCTTACTCTTTCAAATATAGCATGGTTTTATCAAAGTGCCATTATAGTAATACTTTTTGCTTTATTCGCCTTAGAGCAAAAACGCTTAAATTTTATGATTATAGGAATTTTAGGTAGTGTAACTTTGATATTTTTGATTTTAAGTGGCGGGGTTGATCCTATACTTTATCAGCTTAAATTTTATATTTTTAGAAGTGATGAAAGTGCGAATTTAACACAGGGTTTTATGTATTTTAATGTCAATCAAACCATACAAGAAGTTGAAAATGTAGATCTTAGCGAATTTATGCGAAGAATTAGTGGTAGTGAAATTGTTTTTTTGTTTTCTTTGTTTGGTTTTGCATGGCTTTTGAGAAAACATAAAAGTATGATTATGGCTTTACCTATATTGGTGCTTGGGTTTTTAGCCTTAAAAGGGGGGCTTAGATTTACCATTTATTCTGTACCTGTAATGGCTTTAGGATTTGGTTTTTTATTGAGCGAGTTTAAGGCTATATTGGTTAAAAAATATAGCCAATTAACTTCAAATGTTTGTATTGTTTTTGCAACTATTTTGACTTTAGCTCCAGTATTTATCCATATTTACAACTATAAAGCGCCAACAGTTTTTTCTCAAAATGAAGCATCATTATTAAATCAATTAAAAAATATAGCCAATAGAGAAGATTATGTGGTAACTTGGTGGGATTATGGTTATCCTGTGCGTTATTATAGTGATGTGAAAACTTTAGTAGATGGTGGAAAGCATTTAGGTAAGGATAATTTTTTCCCTTCTTTTGCTTTAAGCAAAGATGAACAAGCTGCGGCTAATATGGCAAGACTTAGTGTAGAATATACAGAAAAAAGCTTTTATGCTCCGCAAAATGATATTTTAAAAACAGACATTTTACAAGCCATGATGAAAGATTATAATCAAAGCAATGTGGATTTGTTTCTAGCTTCATTATCAAAACCTGATTTTAAAATCGATACGCCAAAAACTCGTGATATTTATCTTTATATGCCCGCTAGAATGTCTTTGATTTTTTCTACGGTGGCTAGTTTTTCTTTTGTTAATTTAGATACAGGAGTTTTGGACAAACCTTTTACCTTTAGCACAGCTTATCCACTTGATGTTAAAAATGGAGAAATTTATCTTAGCAACGGAGTGGTTTTAAGCGATGATTTTAGGAGTTTTAAAATAGGTGATAATGTGGTTTCTGTAAATAGTATCGTAGAGATTAATTCTATTAAACAAGGTGAATACAAAATCACTCCAATCGATGATAAGGCTCAGTTTTATATTTTTTATTTAAAGGATAGTGCTATTCCTTACGCACAATTTATTTTAATGGATAAAACCATGTTTAATAGTGCTTATGTGCAAATGTTTTTTTTAGGAAATTATGATAAGAATTTATTTGACTTGGTGATTAATTCTAGAGATGCTAAGGTTTTTAAACTTAAAATTTAAGGGTTGAAAATGAGAATAGGGTTTTTATCACATGCAGGAGCAAGTATTTATCATTTTAGAATGCCTATTATAAAAGCATTAAAAGATAGAAAAGATGAAGTTTTTGTTATAGTGCCGCAAGATGAATACACGCAAAAACTTAGGGATCTTGGCTTAAAAGTAATTGTTTATGAGCTTTCAAGAGCTAGTTTAAATCCTTTAGTGGTTTTAAAGAATTTTTTTTATCTTGCTAAGGTTTTGAAAAATTTAAATCTTGATCTTGTTCAAAGTGCGGCACATAAAAGCAATACTTTTGGAATTTTAGCAGCAAAATGGGCAAAAATTCCTTATCGTTTTGCTTTAGTAGAAGGCTTGGGATCTTTTTATATAGATCAAGGTTTTAAGGCAAATTTAGTGCGTTTTGTTATTAATAATCTTTATAAATTAAGTTTTAAATTTGCACACCAATTTATTTTTGTCAATGAAAGTAATGCTGAGTTTATGCGGAATTTAGGACTTAAGGAAAATAAAATTTGCGTGATAAAATCCGTAGGGATCAATTTAAAAAAATTTTTTCCTATTTATGTAGAATCGGAAAAAAAAGAGCTTTTTTGGAAAAATTTAAACATAGATAAAAAACCCATTGTGCTTATGATAGCAAGAGCTTTATGGCATAAGGGTATAAAAGAATTTTATGAAAGTGCTACTATACTACAAGACAAAGCAAATTTTGTTTTAGTTGGTGGAAGAGATGAAAATCCTTCTTGTGCGAGTTTGGAGTTTTTAAACTCTGGCGTGGTGCATTATTTGGGTGCTAGAAGTAATATAGTCGAGCTTTTGCAAAATTGTGATATTTTTGTTTTGCCAAGCTATAAAGAAGGCTTTCCTGTAAGTGTTTTGGAGGCAAAAGCTTGTGGTAAGGCTATAGTGGTGAGTGACTGCGAAGGTTGTGTAGAGGCTATTTCTAATGCTTATGATGGACTTTGGGCAAAAACAAAAAATACTAAGGATTTAAGCGAAAAAATTTCACTTTTATTAGAAGATGAAAAATTAAGATTAAATTTAGCTAAAAATGCCGCCCAAGATGCTTTACAATACGATGAAAATATTATCGCACAGCGTTATTTAAAACTTTATGATAGGGTAATTAAGAATGTATGAAAAAGTTTTTAAAAGAATTTTTGATTTTATTTTAGCTTTAGTGCTTTTAGTGCTTTTTTCTCCGGTGATTTTAATCACTGCTTTGCTTTTAAAAATCACTCAAGGAAGTGTAATTTTTACCCAAAATCGTCCTGGGTTAGATGAAAAAATTTTTAAAATTTATAAATTTAAAACCATGAGCGATGAAAGAGATGAAAAGGGTGAGTTATTAAGCGATGAATTGCGTTTGAAAGCCTTTGGAAAAATTGTTAGAAGCTTAAGTTTGGATGAGCTTTTGCAACTTTTTAATGTTTTAAAAGGGGATATGAGTTTTGTGGGGCCTAGACCTCTTTTGGTTGAGTATTTATCCCTTTATAATGAAGAGCAAAAATTGCGTCATAAAGTGCGTCCAGGTATAACAGGGTGGGCGCAGGTAAATGGTAGAAATGCTATTTCTTGGCAGAAAAAATTCGAACTTGATGTGTATTATGTGAAAAATATCTCTTTTTTGCTTGATTTAAAAATCATGTTTTTAACAGCTTTAAAGGTTTTAAAACGAAGTGGGGTAAGCAAAGAGGGCCATGTTACAACGGAGAAATTTAATGGCAAGAACTGAAAAAATTTATATTTATGGTGCTAGTGGTCATGGGCTTGTTTGTGAAGATGTGGCTAAAAATATGGGTTATAAAGAATGTATTTTTTTAGATGATTTTAAAGGAATGAAATTTGAAAGCACCTTGCCAAAATATGATATTTTTATAGCCATAGGAAACAATGAAATTCGAAAAAAGATTTATCAAAAAATTTTAGAAAATGGTTTTAAAATCGTTAATCTTATCCATAAAAGCGCACTTATAAGTTCTAGCGCAAGTGTGGAAGAAAATGCAGGAATTTTAATCATGCCTTATGTAGTAGTTAACGCTAAAGCCAAAATAGAAAAAGGTGTGATTTTGAATACTTCAAGTGTGATTGAACATGAATGCGTGATAGGGGAATTTTCTCATGTGAGTGTAGGGGCTAAATGTGCGGGTAATGTAAAAATCGGTAAAAATTGTTTTTTAGGGATTAATTCTTGTGTTTTGCCTAATTTAAGCTTAGCAGATGATAGTATTTTAGGTGGTGGAGCAACTTTGGTTAAAAGTCAAGATGAAAAAGGTGTTTTTGTGGGAGTGCCTGCAAAAAGAAAAATATGAAATGATTATAAAAAGATTTTTGTTTGATTCTTTGTAAATTTTTTTAGGTAAAATAGAGTCAATTTATAAAAATTTTGTTTTATACAAAGGATAAATCATGAGATTTTTTCTTTCTCCTCCGCATATGGGCGGCAATGAATTAAAATACATAGAAGAAGTTTTCAAAAGCAATTATATAGCACCTTTGGGTGAATTTGTAAATCGCTTTGAACAAAGTGTAAAAGATTATAGCAAAAGTGAAAATGCCTTAGCTTTAAATTCAGCTACAGCGGCTTTGCATTTAGCTTTAAGGGTGGCAGGGGTAAAACAAGATGATATTGTTTTGGCTTCTTCTTTTACTTTTATTGCTTCAGTGGCGCCTATTTGTTATCTTAAAGCAAAACCTGTATTTATAGATTGTGATGAAACTTATAATATCGATGTAGATTTGTTAAAACTTGCCATTAAAGAATGCGAAAAAAAACCAAAAGCATTGATTTTAACTCATCTTTATGGCAATGCGGCTAAAATGGATGAAATTGTTGAAATTTGCAAAGAAAATGACATTGTTTTAATTGAAGATGCTGCTGAAGCTTTAGGAAGTTTTTATAAGAATAAAGCCTTAGGAACTTTTGGAGAATTTGGAGTTTATTCTTATAATGGTAATAAAATTATCACCACTTCAGGTGGAGGTATGCTTATAGGAAAAAATAAAGAAAAGATTGAAAAAGCAAGATTTTATAGCACTCAAGCTAGGGAAAATTGTTTGCATTATGAACATTTAGATTATGGTTATAATTACCGTTTAAGCAATGTTTTAGGAGCTATTGGCGTAGCACAAATGGAGGTTTTAGAACAAAGAGTGCTTAAAAAAAGAGAAATTTATGAGTGGTATAAAGAATTTTTAGGAGAGTATTTTAGCTTTTTAGATGAATTAGAAAATTCAAGAAGTAATCGCTGGTTAAGTACAGCTTTGATTGATTTTGATAAAAATGAACTTAATGCTTGTCAAAAAGATATAAATATCAGTCAAAAAAATATCGCTTTACATCCAAAAATTTCAAAACTCATAGAAGATTTGAAAAATGAACAAATAGAAACAAGACCATTATGGAAAGCTATGCACACTCAAGAAGTATTTAAAGGAGCTAAGGCTTATCTTAATGGCAATAGTGAGTTATTTTTCCAAAAAGGAATTTGTTTGCCAAGTGGCACGGCGATGAGTAAAGATGATGTTTATGAAATTTCAAAACTGATCTTAAAGAGCATAAAGGCTTAAAATGATTTTTTATAAAAGCAAAAGATTAGCATTTTTTTTAACTTCAGATATTGTTTTAATTTTACTTAGTGTTTATCTGGCTTTTTCTTTGAGATTTAGTGGAGATATTCCGAGCATTTTTTATCATGGCATGATGGTTTCTGCTATTATTTTGCTTGTTTTAAAACTTTCATTTTTGTTTGTTTTTAGAATTTATAAAGTAGCTTGGAGATTTTTTTCTCTCAATGAAGCAAGAAAAATTTTTATCGCTTTGCTTTTAGCTGAGTTTTGTTTTTTTCTTATTTTTTATTTTTTTAGTGATTTTTTTAATCCTTTTCCAAGAAGTGCTGTTGTGATAGATTTTGTTCTTTCTTATATGTTTATAGGTACTTTAAGAATTAGCAAAAGAATGCTTGTGGATTTTAAACCTTCTAGAATGAAAGAAGAAGAAACTCCTTGTATTGTAGTAGGGGCAACTTCTAAGGCTTTACATTTGTTAAAAGGTGCAAAAGAAGGTTCTTTAGGGCTTTTTCCTGTGGGCGTAGTTGATGCGAGAAAAGAGCTTATAGGGACTTATTGTGATAAATTTGTTGTAGAAGAAAAAGAAAAAATAAAATCTTATGTAGAACAAGGGGTAAAAACTGCCATTATTGCTTTAAGACTTGAACAAGAAGAGCTTAAAAAACTTTTTGAAGAACTTGTAGCTTATGGTATTTGCGATGTAAAAATATTTTCTTTTACAAGAAACGAAGCAAGAGATATCAGTATAGAAGACTTGCTTGCTAGAAAACCAAAAGATTTAGATGATAGTGCTGTGGCGGCTTTTTTAAAAGATAAGGTAGTTTTGGTAAGTGGAGCAGGTGGAACTATAGGCAGTGAACTTTGTAAGCAATGTATTAAATTTGGTGCTAAGCATCTTATCATGGTTGATCATAGTGAGTATAATCTTTATAAGATCAATGATGATTTAAATTTATATAAAGAAAAAATTACTCCTATTTTACTGAGTATTTTAGATAAGCAAAGTTTAGATGAGGTATTAAAAACTTATAAACCCGAGCTTATTTTACATGCAGCCGCTTATAAACATGTGCCTCTTTGCGAACAAAATCCACATTCAGCAGTAATCAATAATATTTTAGGAACTAAAATTTTATGCGATAGTGCTAAAGAAAACAAAGTAGCTAAATTTGTGATGATAAGTACAGATAAAGCAGTACGACCAACAAATATTATGGGTTGCACTAAGAGAGTTTGCGAGCTTTATACTTTAAGTATGAATGATGAAAATTTTGAAGTTGCTTGTGTGCGTTTTGGTAATGTTTTAGGTTCTAGTGGTAGTGTGATACCGAAATTTAAAGCACAAATTGCCAATAATGAGCCTTTAACTTTAACGCACCCTGATATAGTGCGTTATTTTATGCTTGTGGCTGAGGCAGTGCAACTTGTTTTACAAGCTGGAGCTATCGCAAAAGGGGGAGAACTTTTTGTTTTGGATATGGGTAAGCCTGTGAAAATCATAGATTTAGCTAAAAAAATGCTTTTACTTTCTAATCGCAATGATTTAGAAATTAAAATCACAGGCTTAAGAAAAGGTGAGAAGCTTTATGAAGAGCTTTTGATTGATGAAAATGATGCTAAAACACAATATGAGAGTATTTTTGTAGCAAAGAATGAGAAGGTTGATCTTAATTGGCTTAATAAAGAGATAGAAAATTTACAAATATGTGAAGATATTTCAGAGGCTTTATTAAAGATTGTACCTGAATTTAAACACAATAAAGAAGGTGTATAATGTATATAAAAGATATACATAGATTTGAAGATAACCGCTATTGTGCTAGAGCTTATATGAGTTATATTTTAACAAGAAATCTGCCCAATAAACTTCCTGACATTCACCTTGAAACGATTAAAACAGCTTTGGATAAAATAGCCCATGAAGTTGTTGTTTTTGATGCTTTGTATATTTTAGATATTTCAGGCATGCAAATAGAAAATGCGATTTCCCTAAATAAGGCTCATGAAATAGGGCAGGGTGAGGATAGAAGTACTCGTTCTTATTTTTATAGAGCTGTAAAATTAAGACGATGTGTTTTGAGTGATCCTTATCCTTCGGTTTTAAATAATGAGCTTTGTGTGACAGCTTCTATGCCAATTTACGATGATAAAAATAACTTGCTTTTTGTTGTTTGTATTGATATCAAGCTTGAAGATATTTTAAAGATTATTCAAGCAGGAAAATTTGAATTTGTTTTTACTCAATTTAGTCGTTTGGTATATTTTTGCTTCGCACTGGTTTTATTTGTGATTACTTGTTTTTTATTTCAAAAAGGTTTTTTTAGTCTTTTTGATAATCAAGCTATAGGTATAGAACATATGTTTGAAAGTACCATCGCTATAACTTTAGCTTTAGCTATTTTTGATTTGGCAAAAACTTTGATCGAACAAGAAGTATTAGGAAGGACAAAAAAAGAAGAAGGTGGAATTCAAAAAACTATGGTGAGATTTTTGGGTTCTATTATCATTGCTTTAGCTATAGAAGCTTTGATGTTGGTATTTAAACTTGCTATTGGTGATCTTTCTCAGATGATTTATGCGATTTATCTTATCGGTGGAGTGAGCTTACTTCTTTTGGGTTTAAGTGTATATTTATTTACGGTTAAGTATAAAAATAATAATATTTGAGTAAAAATTTAAGTAAAAGATGATATAATGCTGTTTTTTAAAATTTTTTAGCTTGATTAATAAGGCTAAAAAGGGTAAAATAAAACTATAAAAACTTTGAAAGGACGAAATTGTGAAATTGTTAGTTGTTGATGACAGTTCTACTATGAGAAGGATTATTAAAAATACCCTAACAAGACTTGGACACGATGATGTTTTAGAAGCTGAGCATGGCGTTGAAGCTTGGGATTTATTAACTAAAAATGAAGATGTAAAAGTTTTAATTACAGATTGGAATATGCCAGAAATGAATGGCTTGGAGTTGGTAAAAAAAGTAAGAGCAGAGAAAAAATATGAAGATATGCCTATTATCATGGTTACAACTGAGGGCGGAAAAGCTGAAGTGATTACTGCTTTAAAAGCTGGCGTAAATAACTATATTGTAAAACCTTTTACTCCACAAGTTTTAAAGGAAAAACTTGAAGATGTTTTAGGAACAGGAAGTGGAGAAGGTGCAGCTGAGTAAAGGCTGATTTTTAAAATTCTAAATGCAAAAAAAATATTACGAATTGTTCTTTATCGTAGAAGAGCGGTATAAAAATTTATTTCTTGATTTTGCTTTTGATTTAGGTATAGAAGCCATAGAAGAGAAAGATAATGGTGTTTACATTAGATCCCATGAGAGTTTAGAAGAGCTTTCATGGGCGCTTGAAATATTTGCTCAAAAACTTACAACTACTTTCAATTTAAACCATAAAATTATTTCTAATTTAAGTCTTGTAGAGAAAGAAAACAAGGACTGGATACAAGAATATAAAAAAGGCATAAAACCTATTTTAGTGGATAATGTTTACATCCATACCACTTGGCAAGAAGAAAAAAAGAATTTTATAAATATAAAGATTAATCCAGCCTTAGCCTTTGGCTCGGGACATCACGAAAGCACATATTCTTGTGTAAAATTTTTACAAAAATTTTCTAAAAATAAATTAAGAGCTTTAGATCTTGGTTGTGGTAGTGGAATTTTGGGTATTATTATGGCAAAGTTTGGCTGTAATGTTGAAATTTGTGATACTGATGAGTTGGCTATTGATAGTTCTTTAGAAAATGCAAGATTAAATGGTGTCGATTTTCACAAGGCTTGGTGTGGATCTATAGATAAAGCAAATGGTTTATATAATCTAATTGTTGCAAATATCATTGCAGATGTGATTTTAATTTTAGAAAAAGATATTAAAAACCATTTAGAAGATAATGCTATACTTATTTTGTCAGGAATTTTAGATAAATATTCAACAAGAATTAAAGAAAAATTTCAAGATTTGGAACTCATTGATGAAATGCAAATTAATGAGTGGTGTAGTTTTGTATATAAAAATAATAAAAAAGGATAAGTAATGAATAATAATACCTCAAATAATAAGGGTAATCCGCAGGGTAATAATTTTTTTAACAAAAATCCCATTTTTATTTTTGCGATTTTTGCAATTGTAATGATAATTATTTTTAAGGGATTTTTTGATGGCAATGGTTCTTTTGGCGGGGCATTGAATGGCAATGAAGTAAATAAAAATGTCCCTTATTCTGAGTTAAAAAAGCTTATTGAAAGTGGACAAATCAATCAAGTTAGCATAGGACAAACAACAATCAAAGCGATTTCAAGCTCTCACAATACTGTTTATACAGCAAAAAAAGTTAATGATCCTGAGCTTGTGAGTTTACTAGATAGTAAAAATATCGCTTATGGTGCGTATTCTGAAACAAATTGGTTTACGGATATACTTTTTTCATGGGTTTTGCCAGTATTTATTTTCTTTGGTATTTGGATGTTTTTAGCAAGTCGTATGCAAAAAAATATGGGGAGTTCTATATTAGGGATAGGAAGTTCCAAAAAACTTGTAAATTCGGAAAAACCTAAAGTAAAATTTAGCGATGTAGCTGGCGTTGAAGAAGCTAAAGAAGAAGTAAAAGAAATTGTAGATTTTTTAAAGTATCCTGAAAGATATATTAAATTGGGAGCTAAAATTCCAAAAGGGCTTTTACTTGTTGGACCTCCAGGTACAGGAAAAACTTTGCTTGCAAAAGCAGTTGCAGGTGAAGCTGATGTGCCGTTTTTTAGTGTTTCAGGTTCATCTTTTATAGAAATGTTTGTGGGTGTAGGTGCTTCTCGTGTGAGAGATTTGTTTGAAAATGCAAAAAAAGAAGCTCCTGCTATTGTTTTTATAGATGAAATAGATGCTATTGGTAAAAGTCGTGCAGCAAGTGGCATGATGGGTGGAAACGATGAAAGAGAGCAAACTTTAAATCAGCTTTTGGCTGAAATGGATGGCTTTGGGACAGAAAGTTCCCCAGTCATTGTTTTAGCAGCAACAAATCGCCCAGAAGTTTTAGATGCAGCGCTTTTAAGACCAGGAAGGTTTGATAGACAAGTTTTAGTTGATAAACCTGATTTTAAAGGTAGGTGTGATATTTTAAAAGTGCACATGAAAGATGTCAAAATATCCCCAAAAGTTAAAGTAGAAGATATAGCACGCTTAACTGCAGGGCTTGCAGGAGCTGATCTTGCAAATATTATTAATGAAGCAGCGCTTTTAGCGGGTAGGGATTCTAAAAAATATGTAGAACAAAATGATTTAGTTGAAGCTGTCGAAAGAGCTATAGCAGGACTTGAGAAGAAATCACGTCGTATTAATGAAAAAGAAAAGAAAATTGTTACTTATCATGAATGTGGTCATGCCTTGATTGCTGAAACAACCAAAGGCGCAAAACGTGTAAGTAAGGTTTCTGTGATTCCGCGTGGTCTTGCGGCTTTAGGTTATACTTTAAATACTCCTGAGGAAAATAAATTTTTAATGCAAAAACATGAACTTATCGCTGAAGTAGATGTACTTTTGGGTGGTCGTGCAGCTGAAGAAGTGTTTATAGGTGAAATTTCAACGGGTGCAAGTAATGATTTAGAAAGAGCAACCGATATCATAAAAGCTATGATTTCTATGTATGGTATGAGTGAAATTGCAGGACTTATGGTGCTTGAAAAACAAAGAAATACTTTCTTAAGTGGTGGGCAAACTATAAAAGACTATTCTGAAAAGATGGCAGAATCTTTAGATGATTATGTAAAGAAAACCTTAGATGAACGCTATAAAGATGTTAAAGATACTTTAAATACTTATAAGGGAGCGATTGAGACTATGGTTGCAGCCCTTTATGAAGAAGAAACTATTGAAGGTAATAAAGTGCGTGAGATTATTAAAGAGTTTGAGGATCAAAATAGTCTACCAACTCGTTTACAAGAACTCGAAGAAGTTAAAACTGAAGTTAAAGTAGAAGAATGAAAGATTTTATTGCAAAAGATGGATATTTAAGTCTTATTATTTTAAGCTTGATTTTTATTTTTATGTGGATTTTTTACTCTTTTTCCATCTTGCTATTAGCATTAATTGTAATTTGTATTTTTCTTTTTAGAACACCTAAAAGAGAACTTGTTTGTAGTGATGAAAAAGCTATTTTTGCACCTATAGATGGTAGGGTTACTAAAATAGAAAATATTCATCATAAAGATTTGGGTGAATGTGTTGAAATTACTATTAAAAATGCTCTTTATGATGCTGGGAATTTTAATACACCTTTTGCAATGTCTATAATAGATATTCGTTTACGACATGGGCTTTTTTTGTGCAGTGAATTAAAATCTGCAAAAATGATGAATGAAAGAGCTTTTATTTTGGCAAAAGTTAAAGAGAATAAAACGATAGCCTTGCGAATCTATGCAGGTTCTTTTGATAGAAAATTAAAGCTCGATAATATTTCTCATGATTTAAAAGCAGGAGATAGAATGGGTTTTTTAATCAATGGCTCTATAAGTTTACTTTTACCAAAAGATACTAGAATTCATATAGGCTTAAATGATGAAATTAAAGCAGGTTCATTGTTGGGCTATTTTGCGTAAGGAAAAACAATGAATAACAGACCGCAACTAATTTATATTTTACCCAATCTTTTTACAGCTGCTTCAGCTTTTTTAGGGGTTATTTCTATTATAGCTTCAATACATGGAAATTATTATACAGCTTTGATTTATATTATTTTATCTTTGATTTGCGATGGGCTTGATGGCCGCGTTGCAAGACTTACAAATTCTACTTCAAAATTTGGAGTAGAATTTGATTCTTTAGCTGATCTAGTAGCTTTTGGAGTTGCTCCAGCGGTTCTTTTTTATATGGCTATAGGTTATGATTTTGGAAAGCTTGGATCTTTGATTACAGCTTTTTTTGTGGTTTTTGGAGCTATTCGTTTGGCGAGATTTAATGTCACCACAGGCACTTATGAACCCTCCGTTTTTATAGGTCTTCCTATACCTACTGCAGCAGTTGTGAGTGCTATATGGACTTACGCGTTTATCAGTTATGATTTTTTAAAGCCTTATGGTGTAGTTTTTTTGGTGCTTCAAGCAATTTTAGGGCTTTTAATGGTAAGTAATATACGCTATCCTAGCTTTAAAAAGCTTGATTTTAATCGTTCTAGTGTTTTAAAAGTTTTGATTATTTTAATTATAATATTTTCATTTTTATATCTTTATCCCCTTGAAAGTTTAGTAATTTTAGCAAGCTTGTATGTGCTTTATGGAATTATTCGGGTTTTATATACCATTATTGTTTCAAAATTTAAGATAAGAAATCAAGAGTAAAATTTTTCAATGACTTCGCATTCTTCTTGAGTGAAGCCAGCTTTGATTCTTGCTTGAATGTTAAGTTTTTTTCCTGCAAGAGAGAATTGTTTAAACGTTTTGCAAAGCTCGATAAAATCATACTTGCTTTGATTTGCAAATTTCCACCAAGTATCTCCTTTTTTAACGTGTTTTATTTCATCATTAAGTATAATTTCAAGATATTCCATTAAAAGATTTTTAATGGAATGATTGGAACTTTGAAGTTTTTGAACAACAAAAGGGTTGGCATCAAGCCCTTTAGCTTCTAAACCTCTATGAACTATTCCCATTCTAAAGCTTAAAGAGTCTTTTGTAGCTTCTAGAGCAGATTCTAAATTATCATGCACTGGAAAATCTCCATATTTGTAACCAAGTTCTTCAAGTGCTGAATTTAAAAGTTTGAAATGTTTAATTTCCTCATCTGCCACCTCCAGCCAATCGTAATAAAATTGCAAAGGTAGATTTTTAAAGCGATAACTCGCATCTAAAGCCAGGTTAATTGCATTAAATTCTATATGAGCAACTGAATGAATTATTTTAGCAAGCGCATGAGTTGAATTGACAAATTTAGGCCTTCTTATACGCGTAGGATGAAGCAAGGTAATTTGTTGCGATGTATTTTTTTTGAAAATGCTTTGATGTTCGTGATTAAAAATAAATTTGTGGCTTTTAAAGTCTTCATAAAAATTTTGAAAAGAGTGGAATTTTATAGTTGTATTTTTTTCATATAAAATATCTTGAAGTTCTTGAAAAAATTCTTTTTGCATTTAAAACTTTCTTGAAAATTATAAAAATTTATCATTTAAAATTGAAATTTTAATTATATAATATAAAAATTATTTTACAAGGGTAGAACATGAAAGAATTAAGTGAAGAAGAAAAAAAAGTAATTTTAAATAAAGGAACAGAAGCTCCTTTTAGTGGGAAATATAATGATTTTTATGAAAAAGGAATCTATCAATGCAAGCAATGTGGAGCTTCGCTTTATAAATCCGAAGATAAATTTAAATCAGGTTGTGGATGGCCTAGCTTTGATGATGAAATAAAAGGGGCTGTTAAAAGAATTCCTGATAAAGATGGGATTAGAACCGAGATTGTATGTGCAAACTGCAATGGGCATTTAGGTCATGTTTTTGAAGGAGAAGGATTTTCTGCTAAAAATGTAAGACATTGTGTAAATTCTATTTCTTTGGAATTTGTAAAAACTAAGGATTGATAGTGTTTTCTAGTATGGGTTCTGAGCTTTATTTGATGTTTTTTGCTGCAATTACTTTACTTGCCATATTAAATCCTTTTGGTAATTTAACTCAATTTTTGGCTATGAGTGATGGATTGCCTTTAATGCTTCGAAAAAAACTTTTTAGAACTATTCTCTATACAGCTTTTACTATAGTTTTGGTATTTTTATTATCAGGACCTTTGTTTATGAACTATATTTTTAGGGTTTCATTAGATGATTTAAGGGTTTCTGGTGGTTTGGTTCTTATTATAATGGCTATTAAAAATTTACTTTTTTCAACAAAAATTGCAACTAAGGATTTTAGTTCTTATCAGGATATGGATGATAAGGAAATTTTAAGACAGAGTTTAATACCTATGGCATTTCCTATGCTTGTTGGGCCTGGAACTTTAGCTAGTGTTATCGTTATAGCCGAAGATGGTGGGCTTGATGTTGCTCTTGGCGGAGTAATGATAGCTTTTATTTTTATGTTTATACTTTTTCATTTTGCAGCTACTATAGAAAAAATAGTTGGAAAATTGATTTTACATGTTTTTTCTCGTATAGCACAAGTATTTATTGCTGCTATGGGGTTTAAGATGATTATTGTAGGTTTAAAGGATATATTTAACTTATAAATTAATATAATTTTAAGTAAATAATACTATATAAATATGATATAATTTTAAAATAATTTATTATTAAAAAGGTGAGTTTTATGTTTGGTGCTAAGAAAAATAATACTGAAATAATTGAACAACTTGAAAAAAGTGTAATGGTTTAGGAGATATTTTAAGATCTATCGGGAATACCATGGCGGTAATTGAATTTACTACCGATGGCGTTATTTTAGAGGCAAATCAAAATTTTTTAACAACTATGAAATACTCTCTTTCAGAGATCAAGGGCAAGCATCATAGTATGTTTTGTTTGCCTGAAGTTGTTAATTCTTCAGCATATAGTGATTTTTGGAAAGATTTAAGAGATGGAAAAGCCAGAAGTGGTCTTTTTAGACGTATAGCTAAGGGAGGGATAGATGTTTATTTAGAAGCAAATTATCTTCCAATTAGTGATAATAATGGTCATGTTTATAAAATTATTAAATTTGCCAATGATATAACTCAAAGACATTATGAAATGCTTGATCTTAGAAATACTATTGCTGCTGCTAATCGTTCTATGGCTATTATTGAATTTAAACCTGATGGGACTATTATTACGGCTAATGAAAATTTTTTAAGAACTATGGATTTTAATATTGATGAGATTAAAGGAAAGCATCATAGTATGTTCTGTGATTCTAATTATAGACACTCTAAGGACTATGTTCAATTTTGGGAAGATTTAAGAGAGGGTAAATTTCAATCAGGTAAATATATAAGATACGGAAGAAATAATAAAAAAGTATACCTTGAAGCAAGTTATAATCCGGTTAAAAATGATGATGGAAAAATTTACAAGGTTATTAAATTTGCTACAGATATAAGCGAACAAGTTAAAAAAGATCAAGAAAAACTTCGTCTCATAAGCGAACTTGCAGAAAAAAATGATAATCTTACTCAAGATGGAGATCGTGTAATTGAAAACACTGTTTCAAATGTTCAGAATATTGCTGATATGATGTCTCAAAGTTCAAATCTTGTTTCCTCATTAAATCAACAATCAGATGAAATTAAATCTATTATTCAGACTATTAGTGATATTGCTGATCAGACTAATCTGCTTGCTTTAAATGCTGCTATTGAGGCAGCACGTGCTGGTGAACATGGTAGAGGTTTTGCTGTTGTTGCTGATGAAGTAAGAAATTTAGCTGAAAGAACAGGGCATTCAGTTAATGAAATTACCACTACGATTAATTCTATTCGTAATGTTACATCACAAGTGGTTGAGAGTATTAAAAGCGGTTTAGAGGATGTTAATCAGAGTGTTGAACTTGCAAAAGAAGCAAGAGAATGTATGGAGAAAATTCGTGAAAGCTCTGCTGAAGTTGCTAAAGCAATGTCATAAGCGTGATTTTCACGCTTATTTTTTAAGTCATTAAATCTTTAAAATTTTTAAAACCACTTTCTTGATTGCATTTTTCTTTTAAAATATTTAAAAATTCTTTCCTAGAAATATTATGAGCACCCATGAATTCTAAATGTTGGTTATAAACTTGACAATCTATGATAAAATCATAAGGTTTTAATAAATCACAAAGTTTAATCATGGCAACTTTAGATGCATTTTTTTTAATGCTTACCATACTTTCACCAAAGAAAACCTTGCCTAAAATTAAACCATAAATTCCACCTATAAGTTCATTATTTTCATAAAGTTCAAGGCTATGCGCATAGCCTTGGGTAAATAACTTATAATAAGTGGTAATAAATTCATCATCTATCCAGCTTTGAGAGCGTGTATCGCGACATAATGTAATTAATTTTAAAAAATCATAATCAAGTTTAATTTGATAGAGATTAATAAATTTTTTCATATTTTTTTGGATGTGAATTTGATTTGGAATTAAAACGCATCTAGGATCTGGGCACCACCAAGTTACAGGTTTACTTGTCCATGGGAATAGACCAAAAGTATAAGCTTTTACAATAAAATCAGCTTCTAAATTTTGACTTAAAAATACAGGAGCATTTTTAGGTGCATTGAGTAATTTAGAATATAAATTCAAGCTTTCCATTTTTACCAAGTTTGATTTTAGCTATACCGCCTTTTTTAAGCTTTCCGAATAAAATTTCATCACTGATTTTTTCTCCTATCTCCTCAGAAATTATGCGTTTTAAAAGCCTTACTCCAAATTCTTTATTATAGGCTTTTTTAGCTAAATAAATTTTAGCTTTATCATCCACTGATAATTTTATATTATTTAAATTTTTAGAAATTTCATCAAGTTCTTTTTCGATAATTTTAACAAGTATAACATCGTTTAAATCATTAAAATGTAAAATTTTATCAATGCGATTAATAAATTCTGGAGCAAAAAAATCTTTGATAGCACGATTACTTTTTTCTTCATTTTTACTTAAAAAACCAAGCTCATTGCTTTCTTTAAGTCCTAGATTAGATGTCATAATAATGATTGTATTTTTAAAATCTACTTTAAGACCGCTATTGTCAGTGAGTTCAGCATTGTCAAAAATCTGTAAAAAGGTATTGCTTAAATCAGGATGAGCCTTTTCTATTTCGTCAAAAAGAACAAGACTGAAAGGATTTTTGCGAATAGCATTGCTTAAAAGTCCACCCTCTTCAAAACCTATATATCCAGCTGGAGATCCTATTAGTTTACTTATAGCATGTTTTTCTGCATATTCACTCATATCAAAGCGTTCTAAATTTAAACCTAAAAATTCAGCTAAAGATTTGCAAAGTTCTGTTTTTCCAACTCCACTTGATCCGGTAAACAAAAACACTCCGCGTGGTGTATTGGAATTTTTAAATCCCGCGAAACTTTGCTTAAGTGATAAAACAAGACTATCTATAACTTCATCTTGGCCAAAAATTTTTGCTTTTAAATTTGTTTTTAAATTCATTAAAGCTTTATTTTGATCGAATTCAAACATTTTGTGATGGTGGGTCATTTTTGCTAAAACATTTTCTAAATCTTTTAAATTGACATTTTTTTTAGCTTTTGGATTTAAAGCAAAAGAAGCGCCAAGTTCATCGATCAGATCTATAGCACAATCAGGTAAAAATTTATCATTAAAAAATTTTTTACCCCAAATTACAGCATATTGAAGAATTTCATCGTTTAATTTTATATGATGAAATTCTTCATATTTGTTTTTTAATCCTTTAAGAATTTGCAAGCTTTCTTCTTGGTTTGGTTCATCTACATTTATTTTAGCAAAACGGCGACTTAGGGGTTTATTTTTATCAAAAGTATTTTTATATTCCATAAAAGTTGTTGCACCTATGCATTTTAAAGTTCCATTGCTTAGAGCTGGTTTTAAAAGATTGGAAAAATCAGTATGAGATTCTCCTGTGCTTCCAGCTCCTACTATAGTGTGAATTTCATCAATAAATAAAATAGCATTGGGTATTTTCTCAAGTTCATTTAAAATTTCTTTAATTCTTTTTTCAAAATCTCCACGGTATTTTGTTCCCGCAAGTATACTAGCCATATCAAGACTAAAAATTTTTGCATTTTGTAAGTTTTTAGGCACCTTTTTTTTTGCAATAGCCAATGCTAATCCTTCTACAATGGCCGTTTTGCCAACTCCTGCTTCTCCTACTAAAATAGGATTATTTTTCTTGCGACGTGAAAGAATTTGCATCATTCTTTCAAGTTCAAATTTTCTTCCTATTAAAGGATCAATCTTGCCATTTTGAGCTAAAAGTGTTAAATCACTTGTGTGGTTGCTTAAATTTTGTATATTTTCATGATTTTGAAGTTCTTGAATTTTGTTAAGATTTATGTTGTGTTTTTTTAAGAGATAGCTAGAATAACTTCTTGAATCGTGTATGAGCTTTTCTAAAAAATCTATAATTTTAATTTCATTATTTTTATTTTTAGATGAAAGTAAGATTTCATCTAAAACAACAGATATTGTAGGTTCTATTTCTTGTTTAATAACTTGATTGTTTTGAGAAATATAATTTTTTAATTCGGTTTCTAGAAGCTCAAGATCTCCATCTGAAAATTCTTCAAATATATCCTTAAAATCAGTGCTTAGTTTTAGTAATGCAAACAGTACATGCTCACAGGTAACAAATTCATGGTGGTTTATTAAGCTTAGATTTTTGGCATTATCAAGATATTTTTGTAAATTTTCTTGGTATTTCATTCTTCTTCTACCTTTGCTTGTAGTGGAAAATTAGCAAGTTTAGCCGCATCTATAACTTTTTTTTGTTTTGAAAGAGCTATTTCTTGAGTGTAAATGCCACAAATTCCAGAACCATTGTGATGAATTTCTAACATTGTTTGACTTGCTTTTTCAAGGTTTTGATGAAAAATATTCATCAAAATTTCTATGACAAAATCCATGGTTGTTACATCATCATTTAAGAGTATAACTTTATACATTTTTGGTTCACTAAGTTTTGTCTGCTCTAGAGTCTGGGTTTTTGGCATTATTTTCCTTTGTAGATTTTATTTAAATCTTCTTGCATGAGTTCTGTTGGAATTTTGCCAAGATAAAAATTTGTTGGAGCATTATTATTCCAGTAATCGCTTATTTTTTGATAAATTCCATTTTTTAAAACAACTTTAAAAGGAAGTTGCTCCATATTTTGATAGTCTATATCTTTTAAAATTTGAGCAATAATACGATCATTAGAACCGCCATTGCTTAGAAAATAGTAAGCACCATAATCATCCGCGAATTTTTTAACTGTTTCATCGCTAACATCTTCAAAATGTGTAAGTCCTATAATAACAAATTTGCTAGAATTATTTTTCCAAAGTTTGCTAAGATCTAAAGCTTCTTCTTTGCATGGGGTGCAAAAAGTGCCAAAAAAATCAAACATTAAAACTTTTCCTTCCTCTCCTTCTACCACAAAACCTTTATCTGTTCTTATTAAAGTTTTGCTTCCACCATTTACACTATTTAAGACTATTTTATCTCCTTTGTGATACTCTTCAAACATAAAATCATTTTGAATTTCTTCTTCTTTGGAGCAAGCATTAAGAAAAAATGCTAAACTTATTAAAAATAGGGTTAAAATTTTTTTCATTTAATTTCCTTTATTTATAATTTTTCATAGCAGCTCTAGCTTCTAAATCGGCTTGCTTTTTCTTTAAAGTTTCACGCTTGTCGTGCAAATTTTTCCCTTTAGCTAAAGCAAGAGTGGCTTTTACTTTATTTTTTGTGTTAAAATAAAGATCTAATGCAACGATAGTATATCCTTCTATACTTACTTTACCTAATAATTTATCAATTTGCTTTCTATGCATTAAAAGCTTTCTAGCACCTCTTTCTTCGTGTTTATAGAAAGAATGTGTAGTATGAAGCAATGAAATATGAGAATTAAGTAAAAAAATCTCATTTTTTATAATGCGAACAAAAGAGTCTTTAAGATTTGCTCTTCCTGCTCTTAAGGCTACAACTTCACTTCCTTTAAGGACAATTCCGGCTTCAAAGCGTTCTATGATGCTATAATCAAATAAAGCTTTTTTATTTCTCGCAATAATTTTCATCGATCAACCTTAAAAACACTACTACCGCTACCGCTTAGAAAAAAATCTTCTTGTAAGTAAGACTTCATTTTAGGATATAAAGTTGCACAAGGAGTAAATAAATCATTTAATTCTTTGTTTTTAAAGTTTTGTAACAACTCTTTTGTGCTGAGTTTTTTGTAGATTTGCGCTTGATTATTGTTTTTTTGAAAGTCAAACATTCCTCTATCAAATTCATCATAAACAGCTTTAGTTTGGCAAGATATTTGTGGAAAAGTCCATTTTAAATTAGGTATGTCATCTTCAAATTCTTTTATAATTTCACCACAGCCACTTACATTAGCAGAGTGAAAGCCACTTAAAAAAAAGGCAATATCACTTCCTAGTTGTATGCTTAAATTTATAAGTTCTTGCAGGTTTAATTTTAAATTTAGGGTTTCATTCATTAGTAGTAAAAAACTCGCACAATCGCTACTTCCACCGCCAAGTCCAGCGCATACTGGGATATTTTTTGTGAGTTTTAGGCTTTTTTTGCTAAATAATTCTTTTAATTCGTTATTATATCTTCTAGAAAGTAGCAAATAAGCCTTTTGAATAATATTATTTTCGCATTTAAAATTACTGATGATTTCAAATTCTTTTTTAGAATCTGATTCTTTATCAACAAGCTCAAGCTCATCAAAAAGATCTTTTAAAAGTATAAATCGTGATTCTAAAAGATGATATTTTTTTGAGTCAAAACCGGTAAGTTTTAAAAAAATATTTGTTTTAGCGTAAGCTTTCATTTGATTAGTTTTTTGCTTAAGTCATCAAGTTTAATATCATTCTGAACAACAGAATGCAAATTTTCATCCTTTACTTGTTGAACAAGTTCTTTTCTAAGTATCATAAGGGATTTTGGAGCTTCTATGCCTATTTTGGCATATCCTTTCCCTGTTTGAACGACTTTGATTTCTATACCTTCTCCGATAATTATACTTTCATTTTCTTTTCTTGATAATATTAACATTTTTCAACCTTATTTAGAAGATATTTTACTGTATTTTCTTTAATATTAATTATGCTAAAATATTTTTCTGTTTCAATATAATAATCTCCTTCATCATGAAATTTTAATTCTTCGACAAAAATTTTAGCACCATTTTCGAGTTTATTTAAATCCTTGATAAAATTTGGCTTTAGGTTAATGTATTTTAACACATTTAAGCTTTTCTCATTATTATAAACAAATTTGCCTTCTTTAATGCGCTCTAAAGAGCTTAAAGTCGCATTAATACCTAGTTTTCTAGCAAAAAGTTTGCAATAAGATCTTATATAAGCACCTTCACTGACTGTGATTTCGATATTTAAAAAAGGATGATTATAGCTTAAAATCTTGCAATCAAATACTTCCATTTGGCAAGGTTTTAAATTTGCTTCTATACCTTTTTTTGCAAGTTCATAGGCGCGAGTTCCATTGATTCTTTTGGCGCTAAATTGCGGCGGTGTATAGGAGATAATTCCTTGCATTTGATCAATGATTTGTTGTAAATTTGCAAGATCAAATTCTTTTATATTTTTAATTTCTTTTATATTTTGATCATCAAGACTTAAGGAGTAAACTCCAAGCCATAAAGTAGCTTTATAGGTTTTTGGAGTTTTTTTTAAAAATCGGAAAAGTTTTGTGTATTGTCCAAATGCAATGATTAAAACCCCTTTGGCGAAAGGATCAAGAGTGCCAGAATATCCTGCTTTTTTATTTTTATATTTTTTCTTTAAAGTACTTAAAAAGGCATTAGAACTCAAACCTCTTGGTTTAAAGGCTGCAAAGATCTTATTCATACTGCTTTTTCCACGAAGCTTGCCATGATTACACGCATTATACCACCAAAATTAATATTAAGCTTTTCCTCTTTTCCGCTTTTATTAACTTCAATAACCCTGCCAATGCCAAAAATTTTATGTTTAACTAGATCTCCTTTGCAAAAACTAGTTTTTTGTATATTTTGATTTTTTGATTTTTCATTGATTAATTTACTTTCTTCTAAGAAGCGACTAGGATTGATATTTGCTCTTGAACCATGATAAAAACGAGAATTTGCGACACTTATTGTGAGAAATTTCTTGGCGCGAGTGATGGCAACATAAGCAAGACGGCGTTCTTCTTCGAGATTTTCTTCGCTATTTAAAGGAAAAAATCCTTCATCAAAGCCTATTATAAAAACATAATCAAATTCCAAACCTTTGCTAGCATGAATGCTCATTAAGCAAACATATTCTTCATCTAAATTATCTTGATCACTTAATAAAGAAATTTCACTAAGTAGATCTTCTAAAGAAGCTTCGGGATCTTCTTTGAGTTTTTCTCTTAGATTAGCATAAAACTCATCAAGATTTCTGATTCTTTCATCTCCATCATCTTGCTCTGAAAAATAATCCTTAATTTTAAATAATTCTTCTATATTGTCAAAAACTTTTTTTGCATTATCGTAGCTTTTTAGAATGTGAATATTTTGTATAAAAATATTTGCTTCATTTTGTGCTTTTTTTGTTGTTAAAATTCCTACACCGCCATCGCTTTCACATAAGGCATCAAAAAGTGAAATTTGACGTTTTTTTGCATATTCTTCTAAATTTTTTAGGGCTTTTTCTCCTATGGATCTTTTAGGGCGATTAATAATACGTCTAAACGACAAATCATCGTTTGGATTTAAGATAAGTCTAAGATACGAGATTAAATCTTTTATTTCTAATCTCTCATAAAAACGCATACCGCTAAGTAGTTTATAAGAAATTTTTTCCTTCATAAATGCTTCTTCTATTGCTCTTGATAGTGCATTAACTCGAAATAAAATGGCGATCTCTTTAGCTTCTACTCCAGAATTTAGCAATTTTTTTACTTCTTGAGCGATATATAAACCTTCATCTTTTTCGTTTTCGTTTTTTAATATTTTAATATTTTCCCCAGTATCTTTAGTGCAGATTAAAGTTTTTCCAAGTCGTTGCTCATTGTGAGATATGAGATTATTTGCTGCTTGTAAAATAGTCCCTACTGAACGATAGTTTTGTTCAAGTTTTACAAGTTTAACATTTTTAAAATCATTTTGAAAATTTAAAATATTTTCAATTTTTGCTCCACGCCAACTATAAATACTTTGATCATCATCACCAACAACTGTGATATTTTCATGCATACAACATAGATTTTTTAGAATTTTATATTGCAAGGTATTAGTATCTTGATACTCATCAACTGTAATGTAATTATAAAGTAAGCTTTGTTCTTTGGCAAAATTTATATCATTTTCTAAAATGAGATTGCTTAGCAATAAAAGATCATCAAAATCTACAAAATTTTGCTTTAATAAGTATTCTTCATAAGCACGGTAATAGTTGGCAAATTTGTATTCATTTTGATATTTTTCAAAATTATGTTCTTTTAGTAAATTTAAATCTTCAAAGACATTGCTTACTCTTTTGCCTTCATTTTTGCAATAAGATATGTATTTGATAATATCATAGACATTATCTTTGTTTTTATCATGGATTAAGTCTTTAATTATTTTTTTTGTATCATCTGTATCGATAACAATAAAACTATTTTTACGCTCCAATCTTTCAAAATGGAGTTTTAAAAATAAAAGTCCAAATTTATGAAAGGTGCAAAGCAAAGGATTGTGATTGCCTTGTAGAAAATTTAATGCTCTATGACGCATAACACTAGCTGCTTTATTTGTAAAAGTAAGAGTAAGAGTGTTATGCGAGGGGATACCTACTTCACCGATAAGATAAGCAAGACGAGTGGTGATAGTTTTGGTTTTTCCACTACCTGCGCCCGCTAGGATAAGCATGGCTCCATCAATGTGGCTTACTGCTTGTTTTTGACTATCATTTAAATCTTCAAATAGATTCATTTTTTGAAAATATCTTTATTTTTTGGATTATTTAAAAATATATTTTTAGATTTTTGTAAATTTTTGCTATCTTCACGTTTATAAAGGCTAAAATTAACAAATAAAATGCTATTTTCTACTTGAATTTGCGTGATAGCTCCTAAATCAACCTTTACAAAACTATCAAAATCATCATTTCCAAAACCTGCGTGAAATTGAATGAAATCTTTATTTAGTTGTATGGATTCAAAGGTGTATCCTCCAAGAGCAAAAAGTGCATAAGGATTTTGTTTAATATCAAGCTCTTTGGGAAGCTCAGGGTTAAAATCTATGAAATTTGTATTTGCAACTATGGAAAATTCTATATTTTCTTCTATAAGGTGTGAAATAACTTCATAACAATGCTTTTGCATGGTATGGATAAAATTTTCATTTTTTAAGATTGTTTCTAACATGATTGTAACTCCATGAATTCATTGATGAGTTTTTGAATTTCTTTTATGCCTATTTCCCAAAAATTTTCATCTTCTATATCAAATCCAAACATTCCTACTAGTTCTTTTGGACTCACGCTTCCACCTAAAGAAAGCATTTTGATATAAAGTTCTTTAAAATTTTCACATTTTTTACTTTTGTAAAGTCCATAAAGAGCTAAAACTAAAAGTTGTGCATAAGCATAAGCATAGCAGTAAAAAGGAGAATGGATAAAATGAGGAATATAACTCCACCAAGAAGCATAATTTTTTGTAAGTTTTACGCTGTCTTGAAACATCTTTTGAGATTCTTCCATCCAAATTTTATTGATTTCTTCAGTGCTAAGTTCATTTTCTTGAGCATGTAAGCGTCTTTCAAAACAAGTAAAATTAATTTGTCTATAAAAAGTTGCAAAAATATCTTCGATTTTATTTGCATATAAAGATAAGAGTTCTTCTTTTTTTAATTTATCTTTAATAAAATCAAATACGAGCATTTCAGCAAAAACTGAAGCTGTTTCTGCGGTGGTTAAAGGTGTATTTTGATTTAAGTAGCTTACATTATAAGAAAGTTTTTGATGGATAGTGTGTCCTAATTCATGTGCAAGTGTAAAAAGATCGCGTCTTTTATTGGTGTAGTTTAATAAAACAAAAGGATGTGCATCAGAAGTTGCAGAATGCGAAAAAGCACCCCCTTGTTTATTTTCTTGCGGATAAACATCAATCCAGCCTTGGTCAAAAGCATTTTTTGCTATATCATAAAATTGAGGAGAAAAAGCTTGAAATGCCTCTAAAACAATATTTTTACTTGTTTTAAAATCAAAACTTGCTTCTTTTCCTATGGGTGCATATCTGTCATAGTCTTTAAGTTCATCATAGCCTAAAATTTGTTTTTTTCTTTTGTAAAATTGCGATACTAAGTTAAAATGTTTTTGCGCACTTGCTATCAAAGAATCAACGCTTTTTTGTGAAATTTGATTGCTGATATGTCTTGAAATTTCAGCATTTTCATAACCTCTTAATAAGCTTATGTTTTTTCTTTCTGTTTTTATCATATTGATAATAAAACTTAAAAGTCTGCTATTTTTTTGCAAAACTTTACTGAATTTTTTGGCAGCTTTTTTACGTATTTTTCTATCTTCATCATACATTTTGCTTAGAATTTCTTCTTCGCTAAGTTTTTTACCTTCAAAAGGGATTTTTAAAGCGCTCATGCTTTCATCAAAAAGTCTACTAAAAGCATTTGCGCCTGTATTTGAAAGATAAAGCATAATGCGTTCTTCATTTTTGCTAAGATTATAACGTTTGTTTTGCAATAAATTAGAAAGATAAAAATCATAATCTTTGCAAAAAGTTGTAAATTCTTGACTTTTTTCAGGAGCCAACTCACAAAATTCAAGCTCGAAAAAGAGTAAATTTTCTTCTATTTTTTTACACTCTTCTTCGTATTGTGCATAAAAAGAACCATTTTGAGTGTTTTTAGCAAAAAGTAAATAAGCATAAGTCATGATTTTGCCAAGAGCTTGATTTAAATTTTCATAATCTTTTAAAGCTTGCAAAAACTCATTAGCATTTAATGTATAAAGTTTATTTTCATAGTTTTTTTTGAAATTTAAACTTTGTTGGATTTGATCTTGTGTAAAATTTTTCAATGCTTCTTTATCGTGAAATAAAGCACTTAAATCCCATTCTAACATTTTTTATCCTTCATTTTCTAGTATGAGTTTTTTAAGAACAGCCATTCTAATGGCCACTCCATTTTTAACTTGTTTTAAAACTAAAGTTCTTTCATCACTCATCATTTCATCGCTTATGTCAATATTGCGATTAACAGGGCCTGGATGTAGTAAAATAAGCTTTTTATCTTTTACTAAGCTTTTTTGAATGCAAAAATCATTTGCATAGTCTTTAAGTGAAGCATAAACGGTTTTATTATGTCTTTCTGTTTGTGTTCTAAGACTCATGATGATATCTGAATTTGCTATGATATTCTCATCAAGTTTATAATGTTTTTTAAGATGGGTATTAGGCATAAAATGTGGTGGAGCTACTAGGGTAATATCAAGATTAAATCTGCTTAAAAGTTCTATATTAGACGCTGCAACGCGGGAATTTTTAATATCACCTACGATGCAAATTTTCTTACCTTCGACATCGCCTTGAAAATGATTATAAATAGTAAATAAATCTAGTAAAGCTTGGGTAGGATGGGCGTGTTTTCCATCTCCTCCATTAACAACTGGACAATGTATATGCTTTGCTAATATCAAAGGAACTCCTGAGTTTGCGTGTCTTACAACAATAGCATTAGGACTCATGGCATTTAAATTAGCAGCAGTATCATAAAGAGTTTCTCCTTTGCTAGAGCTTGATCTTGAAACATCAAGGCGTAAAACCCTAGCACCTAATCTTCTTGCAGCGCTTTCAAAAGATGAAAGGGTGCGTGTAGAGTTTTCAAAAAAAATTGTCGTGATACTTTTTCCTTCAAGAAAAGTTCTAGGTTTTTCATCTAAGAAATCACTTGCTTCTTTAAAAAGCTCCATAATTTCGACTTTATTAAAATCCTTTGTAGTGATGAGATGACGCATGTTTTTACCTTATTTGATATTGTAATTTAATTCATTTTTAGAACAAATTGCTGTAAAAAGAACATCTGTAGAACTATTTAAAGCAGTTTCAACACTATCTTGAATAACCCCTATAATAAAACCTATGGCAACTACCTTCATGGCAATATCATAGTCTATATTAAATAAAGAACAAGCCAAAGGTATAAGCAGTAAAGATCCGCCTGCAACTCCGCTAGCCCCACAAGCTGCAAAGGTAGCAATAATGCTTAATAAAAAGGCTTGTAAAAGACTGATTTCTATACCAACGGTATTGGTTGCAGTAAGACTTAAAATAGCTATAGTAACTGCCGCTCCTGCCATGTTGATAGTAGCTCCTAAAGGTATAGAAATGCCATAAAATTCTTTATCTATGCCAAGTTTGGCACAAAGTGCCATATTTACAGGAATATTTGCTGCTGAACTTCTTGTAAAAAAAGCAAAAAATGCACTATGCCTTAAGCATATAAAAATCAAAGGAAAAGGATTTTTTCTTGTATAAAAAAAGACTATTAAGGCATTGATAACAAAAGTAACAAAAAGCATAGTAGCTACAAGTAAAATTAAAAGTTTTACATAACTTAGTAAACCTTGCGCTCCTGTTTGTGCTACAGAATTAGCCACAAGTCCAAAAATTCCAAAAGGAGCAAGTTTTACTACAAATTTAACAATTTTCAAAACCCCTTCATTAATATCTATAAAAACTTGTTTTGCTTCGTTAGAACAGTGTTTTAATGCTATACCTCCAGCTATTGCCCAAGTTAAAATTCCTAAATAATTTCCACTTGAAAGAGCATTTATGGGATTATCGACAATTTTAAATAAAAGATCTTTGAAAATCTCACTCATGTGGGTTGGAGATGAGTTTGTAGCAGTTTGAACTCCATCTAAAACAAGCTTTACAGGGAAGAAAAAATTAGCAAGAACCGCACAAGCTGAAGCAAGAAAGGTGCCTACTATATATAAAATAATAATATTTTTGATCTTAGCACCACTTTGAGAAAAATCTTTAGTGCAAATTGAGGTTAAAATTAAAATAAAAACAAGCATAGGAGCGATAGCTTTTAAGGCACTTGTAAAAAGTATTCCAAGTAAATTTGCAATTTCAGATATTTCTTTAGAACTAATGCCTATAAGTATTCCTAGTGCTATACCTATGCAAATTTGAACTATGAGGTTGCCTTTAGCGTAGCTTTGAATGATTTTAGAAAACATAAAAACCTTTTAAATATTTTTTATATCAGAAGTTGATTTTAACTAACTTTTGCTTAATTTTAGAGAATTTTTAATTTATCAAGCTTTGATAAGTTTATTTAGATACAATTGTGGTTCATTTTAAATGAAAGGACTTTTATGTATCTATTCACTTCAGAAGTCGTAAGTGCAGGTCATCCAGACAAGTGCGCTGATATAATCGCTGATACAATAGTGGATATACTCTTGAAAAATGACAAAAATTCAAGGGTGGCGAGTGAGGTTTTTGTCGCAGGAAATAAGGTTGTGATAGGAGGCGAAGTTAAGTCAAATCACAAGCTTAGTAAAGCTGATTACGATAATTTAGTTAAAGATGTTTTAAAAAACATTGGTTATGATGGAGCAGGGTATTTTAGCAAAGAACAATGCTTACATCCTGATGAAGTCGAAGTTATGGTGTTTTTAAATGAACAAAGCCCTGATATTAACCAAGGTGTTGATCAAGAAGATGGTGAAACAGGAGCAGGTGATCAAGGTATTATGTTTGGTTTTGCAAGTTGTGAAGCCGAGGAATATATGCCAGCAGCTATTAGTTATGCAAGAATCCTATGTGATAGAGTTTATGCTTATGCAAAATCTCATCCACATGAACTTGGAGTGGATATTAAAACTCAAGTAACTATAGATTATGGCACTAAGGCGAATTTTGAAAATTGCAAACCGCAAAGTATTCATACTATAGTAGTTTCTGCACCTTGTGTTGAAAGTATGAAAATAGAAGATTTAAGATCTTTGGTGATGAAACTTATTTTGGATAGTAATTTACCAAAAGAACTTTTTGATCCTAATAAAACTAGAATTTTAATCAATCCAACCGGTAAATATGTCAATCACTCTTCTTTGCATGATAGTGGTTTAACAGGAAGAAAACTTATAGTAGATAGTTTTGGAGGTTATTCTCCAATAGGCGGTGGTGCACAATCGAGTAAAGATTATACAAAAGTTGATAGAAGTGGGCTTTATGCAGGCAGATGGCTAGCTAAAAATATAGTTGCAGCAGGACTTGCTAAAAAATGCATCGTTCAACTTAGTTATGCTATAGGTGTTGCAAAACCTACTTCGGTAAGCGTGGATTGCATGGGCACAAATACTAGCGTAAATGATGATGTTTTAAGTGATTTTGTTATGCAAAATTTCTCTTTAACGCCAAATTGGATCCGTGATAAATTTCATCTAGATAAACCAAGTAAAGAAACTTTTCTTTATGCGGATGTGGCAGCTCGTGGGCAAGTAGGGCAAAAGGATTATCCTTGGGAAAAACTTGATGCTCTAGAGCAGTTTAAAAAGCTACTTTAAAAAATTAACAATATTATACAAGCTTAAAAAAGCTTGTATAATTATAAAGAATTAATGAGGTTATATTAATTTTTGACTTAGAGGGATATTTTTCAATATCCCCCATAAATATAAAAGTTAGGAAGGAAGCTAAATTAATTTAGCTTTTGGGGTAAAAACCCCTCTAAGTCAAAATATTGTTTGACAGAATTATAATATAAAATAACTTAAATTACTTTAAAATTAAAATTTTAATATTATTTTTTATCATTAAATATTTCTTTGGATAAATTTTTCCAATCTTTACTTAAAAGCTTTTTAGGGAGTATAACTATATTCTCTTTGCCATTTGTAGCATGATAAACACTAACCCCATATTTACTTGCATAAAATTTCATTAAGAGTTGCTGGAGTTTGTATTCGCTACTATTATTAAACCAAGCATTGTTGCTTAGGGCTATAATAATTTGTGAATTTTGATAGTTTTGTTCTTTGGTAGCTTCATAACAAATTGCATTTGTGATAATTTGATTATCTAATTTATATTTGCTTTGTATAGGACCTTTGGAAAATTCTTCAATATTTTTAAGAAAATATTTTTTTGTTAAGTCTTTAAAAAATGGAATTTCTTCACCAAAGGGAACTAAAAAATGCTTATTTAAAATATAGACATTGCCTTTTTTAAAGATATAAGTGCTATTGTAAGTATGTTCTTTTTCAACATGAAATGCTCCTGTAATAATGGTGATTTTATAAGATAATTCTTTAAGTATAAGCTCGTATTTGGTATTTTTTAAATCAAAAGCAAAAGCGGTTTCAGGCAAGATTACAAGTTCTTTTTTTTCATTTATAGCTTGAAGTATATCTTGAATTAAGATATCAGAATTTGATTTTAAATTTTCTTGTAAAAATTTTTGATCTTGAGAGATATTAGTATTGATGAGTTTGTAGTTTAAATTAAGAGTTTGAGCTTGTTTTTCATTATATTGAAATCCACTAAAGAATAAAATAAGAACAATCGCTATTTTATAATATCTTGATATATAACCCTCATAGATGAAATATGCTATTAAAAATATGCAAATAATGCCACGATAACTTGGGTCAAAAAAACCATAAACTGTAAAAATTCCCCAATTAAGCCAATCAAATCCTAAAGGATGGATAAAACTTATGCAAAAAATTCCACAAAGCCTTAAAAAATCAAATTTTAATAAATAACATAATCTAAAAAGTAGTCCATAAATAAAACCAATGATAATTGGTATAATTGGCACTAAATAGTTTAGATTAAAATAAATTGAAGATAAACCAATCCACCAAAACCAAAGAATCCCTACAAAAAAACCTATCCAAAAATATTGTTTAGAATTTTTACTTTTTAGAAGTAAAACTAACCCCCAAATAGCTAAAAATGGGCTAATAGTTTGTGTAAAAATATTTTCAAAAAATGATAGATAAATAGAATTTGAAAGTAAAATTGCAATAAAAAAGACTTTTATTATTTTAAAAATGATAGAATTAGTGTTTAATTTTTTTGGAATAAAGGAAAAATATGGCAGAAAATTCAATTTTAACTTCATTGTTACCTCTTGTAGTGTTATTTGCAATTTTTTATTTCTTGGTGATCAGACCGCAACAAAAACAAGCAAAAGCACATAAACAAATGCTTGAGTCTTTGCAAAAAGGAGATAAAATCATCACTAATGGCGGACTTATTTGTGAAGTCGTAAAACCAGAGGAGGATTTTATCAAAGTTAAGCTTAATGAAGACAATGTTACTGCAAAAATTTCAAGAGAATTTATAGCAAAGAAAATTGATGCGTAATTCTAAAATCAATTATCGCTTGATTATTTTTATAGCGGTATTTATTTTTGGAGTGGCTTTTTCACTCCCTTCTTTTTTGCAGTCAGAACGTGGTGCGAAGATTAATTTAGGGCTTGATTTGCAAGGCGGGCTTTATATGCTCTTAGGTGTAGATAATGAAGAAGCTGTAAAATCTAAAATAAAATCAATTGCATCTTCATTGAGTTATTCTTTTAATAAAGAAAATATTTTAAATGATGGCTTAAATACCCATGATGATATTTTAGAATTTACTTTGCTTGATAATGCAGATATTGCAAAAGTTGAAAATTTGCTTAAAGAAATAAAAGGAATTAATATACAAAGTGAAAATATGCACTATAAAATTTCTTTTACCTCAGAAGAAGTAAAAAATATAGAAAATTTTGCACTTTTGCAAGCAGTTGAAACCATAAGAAATAGGCTTGATCAATTTGGTTTAGCAGAGCCAACAGTTGCTAAACAAGGTGATGATAAGATTTTGGTTGAACTTGCAGGGATTAAAACCAAAGAAGATGAACTAAGAGCAAAAGAGCGCATCACAAAAGCAGCACATTTGCAACTTATGGAAGTTGATGATTCTAAAATGGGTCAAGCTTCTACAATGAGTGATGCTGAGGCTGCGAGTTATGGACTGATTTTAGTGTCTGATTCTAGAAATCCAAATTTAAAATATACCTTAAAAAGCATACCTATTTTAGATGGATCTATGCTTACTGATGCTAGAGTAGGGATTAGTGATAAGAGTAATTATCCTGTGATTAATTTTACTTTAAATGCCGAGGGTTCTAAAAAATTTGCTGATTATACAGGAGCAAATGTTGGAAAGCGTCTTGCTATTGTACTTGATAATAAAGTGTATTCTGCTCCATCTATCAATGAACGCATAGGCGGAGGTAGTGGGCAAATCAGTGGAGCTTTTACCCAAGAAGAAGCGCGTGATGTGGCGGTAGCTTTAAGAAGTGGAGCTTTGCTTGCGCCTGTAAAATTACTTGAACAAAGAAGTATAGGACCATCTTTAGGTGCTGATAGTATTAAAATGAGTATGATAGCATTAATCGGTGCATCGGTTTTTATTGTAATATTTATGATGATGTATTACGGTGTGGCAGGAATTTTTGCAAATATTGCAATGTTGGTTAATGTTTTGGTAGTAGTGGCTGTTATGGCTATGTTTGGAGCAACTTTAACTTTACCAGGGATGGCAGGACTTGTTTTAACTGTGGGTATGGCGGTAGATGCAAATGTGATTATCAATGAGCGCATACGAGAACTCTTGCGAGATGGAGTAAATATAAGAGCTAGTATAGAACAAGGTTATAAAAATGCTATGAGTGCGATTATAGATTCAAATATCACTTCTTTAGTTACTTCGGTAGCACTTTATGCCTATGGAACAGGAGCAGTTAAAGGTTTTGCTGTGACTTTGGGAATTGGTATTGTCGTTTCTATGATTACAGCTATTTTAGGAACTCACGGAATGTTTGATTATTTTATGCAACGCATAGAAAAAAGTAATAATACAAGATTTTGGTTTGGTTACAGGAGAAGATAATGCAGTTTTTTAGCGAAAAGAAAATTTATGATTTTATGAGAATGCGTTTTGCTACTATTTCTCTTTCTTTTATTTTGTTTTTTGGTTCTATTTATTTGCTTTGGAATAGGGGTTTGCAATATGGTATTGATTTTAGCGGAGGAACTTTAGTTCAGCTTAAATATGAAAATGCAGCTCCTATAACACAAATCCGAGAAATTTTAGAAAAACAAGGAACTTTTCAAAATTTATCTGTAACTGAATTTGGAAGCAATGAAGAAGTAACCATACGCTTTTTAGGAAGCAACGATAATGTAAGCAATGATATAGGCGAGCATATAAGCACTCTTTTAAAGGATACGGGAAAATTTGAAGTGCGTCGTGCTGATGTGGTAGGTCCAAAAGTAGGTGATGAACTTAGAAATAAAGGACTTATGGCTATAGCTGTATCTTTGATAGCAATTTTAATTTACATAGCGTTGCGTTTTGAGTGGCGTTTTGCTCTTGCGGCTATAATCAGTGAAATTCATGATGTTGTGATTACTTTAGGGGCAATTTCTTTATTTAAAATTGATGTTAATTTAGATACTTTGGCTGCTGTTTTAACTGTGCTTGGGTACTCTTTGAATGATACAATTATTATTTTTGATAGAATCAGAGAAGGCATTAAAACCAGTAAAAAAACCGAACTTGCACCTATTATCAATGAAAGTGTTTCAGCAACTTTATCAAGAACGGTTTTAACTTCAGGGTTAACTTTAGCAACCGTTGTGATACTTTATTTCTTTGGCGGGGAAATGATACAAGGATTTTCTTTGGCTTTAATTGTAGGTATTATAGCGGGAACTTTAAGTTCTATTTTTGTTGCAAGTCCGACATTATTATGGTTTAAATTTAGTGTGCTTGAGTTTAGAAATAAAGAAATTGAAAAAGCAAAAAGAAAACAAGATAAAGAACGCAATCGTGCAATGTATGAAAAAGGAACAGTGTAAGGAGAATTTATGGCTTATGAAGCAAGTTTAATAGAAAAAAAATGGCAAAAAATTTGGGATGAAAATGAATATTTTGAGCCAAAAGATGATTTAAATTTGCCTAAAAAATATATTTTATCGATGTTTCCTTATCCTAGCGGACGCATTCACATGGGGCATGTAAGAAATTATACTATAGGTGATGCTTTAGCAAGATATTATCGCAAGATAGGATTTAATGTTTTACATCCTATAGGTTTTGATAGCTTTGGTATGCCTGCTGAAAACGCAGCTATTAAACATAAAATTCATCCTAAGTCATGGACTTATGAAAATATAGCTTATATGAAAAAAGAACTTTTTTCTTTAGGTTTTTCTTTTTCTAAAAAAAGAATGCTTGCTACTTCAGATCCACTTTATACAAAATTTGAGCAAGAATTTTTTATTAAGATGTTTGAAAAAGGTTTGATTTACACTAAAGAAGCAAATGTGAATTGGTGTGAGCAAGATCAAACGGTTTTGGCTAATGAGCAAGTTGAAGACGGAAAATGTTGGCGTTGTGGTCATGAAGTGGTGCAGAAAAAAATGCCAGGTTATTATGTAAAAATCACTGCTTATGCTGAGGAACTTTTAAAAGATTTAGAAGAATTAAAAGATAAATGGCCTAATCAAGTTTTAACTATGCAAGAAAATTGGATTGGTAAAAGCGAAGGTTTGGAATTTTCTTTAAATTTAGACGAAGAAAGCAAGCAAAAAACTAAAGAAAGTTCTTTAGAAGTTTTTACTACAAGAGCAGATACAATTTATGGAGTTTCGTATATCGCTTTAGCTCCAGAACATAAAATTGTTCAAAATTTGCTTTCGCAAAATTTATTAAATCAAGATGTATTAAATAAAATCAAAGCTATTCAAAATCAAAGCCCAAGAGAAAGACAAAGTTCTGAAAAAGAAGGTTATTTTTTAGGAATTTATGCCATTCATCCTTTAAGCGGAGAAAAAATTCCTTTATGGGTGGCTAATTTTGTCTTGGCTGATTATGGTAGTGGAGCGGTTATGGCTGTTCCAGCTCATGATGAAAGAGATTTTGAATTTGCAACAAAATATAATCTTGCCATCAAACAAGTTATTCAAACTCAAGAAAATTTACCTTATACGCAAAAATCAGGAAAATTAATCCATAGTCAAGAATTTGATAATCTTGATTGTAATGAGGCAAGATTAAAAATTATTTCTCAGTTTGAAGCTAAAAATATAGGAAAAAGGGTTGTAAATTTTAAAATTCGTGATTGGGGTGTTTCGCGTCAAAGATATTGGGGTGCGCCTATTCCTATGATTAAATGTCAAAGCTGTGGTATAGTACCTCAAAAACTAGAAAATTTACCTATTACTCTGCCTGAAGATGTGCAAATTACAGGAGAGGGCAATCCACTTGATAAACATCCAACTTGGAAAAATTGTATTTGTCCCAAATGTGGCAAAGAGGCTCAAAAAGAAAGCGATACTTTAGATACTTTTTTTGAAAGTTCTTGGTATTTTGCACGTTTTGCAAGTGATGAGAAAACTTGGCAGGAAAAAGCTTTAGATGAAAAAAGTGTGAAGTATTGGATGAGTGTGGATCAATATATAGGTGGTATTGAACATGCAATCTTGCATTTACTTTATGCGAGATTTTTCCAAAAAGCTTTAAGAGACTTGGGTTATTTAACGCAAAATGAACCTTTTGATAGACTTTTAACTCAGGGTATGGTGTTAAAAGATGGTGCTAAAATGTCAAAATCAAAAGGCAATGTTGTAGATCCTGATGAGATTATAGAAAAATACGGTGCTGATACCGCAAGACTTTTTATACTTTTTGCTGCGCCTCCGGCTAAAGAGCTTGAATGGAATGATGATGCTGTTGAAGGGGCTTATAGATTTATTTGCAAACTTTATGATAGGGCGCAAAATGTTAAAAAAGGTGAGCTTGTAGAATTAAAACAAGAAAATTTAAACAAAGAAGAAAAATATGCAAGATTAAAGGTATATGAAGCTTTGAAAAAATCTTTTGAAGTTTATCATCAAAGTTTTGCTTTTAATACTTTAATTGCAGCTTGCATGGAAGCTTTAAATGCTTTAGCGCTTTGTAAAAATGAAGCTTTGGAGCAAGAGGCTTTTTATATTATTTTAAATATTTTAGAGCCTATTATTCCTCATGTTTGTTTTGAGCTTAGCGAGGAGCTTTTTAAATGTAAAAATTTCAAAAAATTAGAACTTAAAGAAGAGGTTTTTGTAAAAGATACTTTAAATTTAGCTGTAAGTATTAATGGTAAAAAAAGGGCTGAATTTGAAATTTCAAGTAGTGCGAGCAAAGAAGAAATTTTAGCTTTTGCAAAAGAAAATACTGCTAAATGGCTTGAAGGTAAGAGTATAGTTAAAGAAATTTATGTGGAAGGAAAGCTAGTTAATCTAGTGATTAAATGAAAAAGATTTTAATTTTTTGTATAGGTTTATTTTTAGGTGCTTGTGGATATGTTCCTACATCAAAAATCGCTAATAATATTTTCGATGAGAAGGTTTATGTTAATGTTGAATTAAGTCAACAAGACCCAAAAAATAGTATCTATGTTGCCGATACTTTAAAAGAAATGGTAATTTCAAAATTAGGGCGTAAACTTGCTTTAAAACACGAGGCAGATGATGTAATTAATGTTAAAATGAATAATTTAGAATTTATTCCTTTAGCTTATGATAAAAATGGCTATGTTATTAGTTATAAAGCTAAATTAAATTTAGATTTTAATGTTGTCTTTAAAGATGGTTCAAGTCAGGCTTTTAGTACAAGTGGAAGTTATAATTTTGAAATTTCTCCAAATAGTATTATTAGTGATTCTGCAAGGTATGAGGCTATTCGAGCAGCTTCAAGCGAGGCATTTGATGAGTTTATTTCCGTAATTGCTATTAAAGGGCAAAAACGTGATTCCAAATACTAATGAAATAGCAAAGCAAACTTTAATTGCATTAAAAGAAAGAAAACTAAAACCAACTCCTGAAAATTATACGGAAATTTTTGAAGAATTATCTTTAAAATATGGTATCACAAGCTCAAATAAAGCTAAACTTGACAAATACAAAACCTTGCTTTTACCGATTTATCAACAAGAATTAAATTCTAAAACTATAAGAAGTTTAGAAGAACTAATTAGTTTTTTAATTTCTGTTTTAAATAGACAAAGCGGAAAACAATTTAGTGAATTTTTTGATTTTTTATATACTATATCTAAAACTTTGCAAATAAGTAAGGATAAAAAGATAAGAGATTTGGCTAAGGTGACTTCGATTAGAATTTCTAAAACTATGGATAGTGAAAGTATTTACTTGCTTACTAAAAAATGGAAAGAGCTTGAAAGAAATTACGATGAAAATGACTTAGAAGAACAAGCTCGTAAATATGGCATTAGTAAATATGATGATTATGATAGCGTGATTAAAAAACTCTTAGTTAAACTTGAAGAGCGTAGTTATGAGCACTTTAGTGAATTATTATGCTTGGGTTTAAATCCTTCATTGGTGGAAGATTTAAAAATTCAAGGTTTTATACAAAATTTAACACAAAAGCCTTTTGTAATAGGCGAAGAAAATTTTAAAAACGAACTAATGGAATTTATAAATCATCGTATAATGGTTGATAATATGTATGTCCAAAAAAATTTAAATTTTTTTAATGATAATCTAAAAAAAATCTATGAATTGCTTGTCTTGCTTAATAAATCGAATGAAAAAAATATGGATTTTATCAATACTTTAAAACCAGATGAAAATGGGGAAGTAAAACTTAGTTTTGAGGATTTGAAACTAAAATTTAAACAACTTGGAGAAAAAATTACATCTTTAAATAATCAAATTGAATTCACGCAAAGCTTGGAGGAGAGAGAGGCTTGGAGTGTTCTTAAAGAGCTTGATAAAATGGATGAAAATTTTAATAAGTATAAAGTTAATTATTCTTTAGCTTTATTTTCTATAGTAAATTACCGTTTCATTATGGAAAAATATGGTATGGGAAGTTTGAATGAAATTTTTGTTCGATTTAAAAAAATTTTAAAAGATTCTTGTAGCGAATTTGATGAACTGTGGATGATAGATGAAAAGAGTTATTTGATTGTTTCGCCAGGAAAAAGTAAAGAAGAAATCATTCAACTTGTAAATACAAATCTTAAAACTATAGAAAATTTTAGATTTATTTATAAGCAAGATATCATAACACCTAAAATTCATGTGGCTTATCTTGATAAACAAAGTAAGCCAAATATTAATATTTTGGATGAGTTGATACAGCAGATTTCAACAGTTGATGAACAAATATAATGAAAGTTGAGAATTTTTTAGCTCAAAAAAGTATAAATTACGATAAAATTGATCGTTTTTTGATGTTTAGAATGTATGAAAAATATAAGAAATATTTCAAAAATATTTCTATAATCCAAGTTATAGGCACAAATGGCAAAGGTAGCACGGGTAGATATTTAACCCAACTTTTAGAAAATTTAAATTATAAAATAGGGCATTATACTAGTCCGCATATTTTCAGTTTTAATGAAAGATTTTATCTTGATGGTAAGATTGCAAATGATAAAGAATTAGAACAAGCTCATGAAAATCTTGAAGAAATTTTTAAACAAGACTTGCAAAAATTAAGTTATTTTGAATACGCTACTTTTTTAGCTATGATTTTATTTCAAAAATGCGATTTCATTGTTTTAGAAGCAGGAGTGGGTGGAGAATATGATGCTACTTCTGTTTTTGAAAGAAGAATGAATATTTTTACAAGAATTGGATTTGACCATATTCAAATTTTGGGCAATTCTTTAGAAGATATTGCAAGAACCAAGCTTAAAGTTATGGCGCCTATAGCACTTATAAGTGATGAGCAAGAGCAAAATGTTTTAAATTTAGCAAAAAAAATTGCTTTTTTAAAAAAAGCTAATTTGCAAGTTTCTTCCCTAAATCCTTTTTTGAAAGAAATTTTTGAGATTTATTGTAAAAAGTTTGTTTTACCTTGTTTTTTAAAGCATAATTTAAAGCTTGCATTAAAGGCTTGTGAAATTTTAACTTCGCAAGAAAAAACCTTAGAAGCTTTAAAAAAGTTGCAAGAGTTAAATTTACAAGGAAGATGTCAAGAAATTTCTCCAAATTTTTTTGTTGATGTGGGTCATAATCCCATGGCTGCTAAGGCTATGCTTGATAAATTTCAAGGAGAAAAAATAAATCTTATTTATAATGCTTATTTGGATAAAGATATTTTTCAAATTTTAAATACATTAAAGCCTATTATTGATACAATACAAATATATAAATATAAAAGTGCAGAACGAAAGCTGGCTGATGATGAAATTTATAGTATTGCATCAAAGCTAGGCATACAATGCAAAGAATTTGTAAAATTGGAAGAAAATAAAAAAAATCTAGTTTTTGGTTCTTTTATACTGGTAGAAAATTTTTTAAAGGAGTGGTGTGGTAAAAAATAAATTCACTATTACCATTACAGATATTAACGGTTCAAGACATTTTTATTTAAATCAAATAATCAAAAAAATAGTTTTTTATACTATTGCTTTTATTGTTTTATTTTTAGTTTTTAGTGGTTTTTATATCAAATATCTTGATAGTAAACTTAGTGATATCAGTGAAAAGCGTGAGGAGCTTTTGAAAAAAAGCAAAGAATTGGAATTATCTAATTCGCAAATGCAAAAAAGCATAGAAGAAAAAACTCAGCAGTATGCAGCTATAGAAGATAAAATAGCTTCTTTTGAAGAGGCTTTGGGCTTAGAAGCAGAAAATAATCTTACAATTAGTGCAAGACTTGATAATCTTCAGCTTACCAATGAGCAGCAACTTGGAATTTTGGGGCAAATTCCTAATGGATGGCCTATTGAAAATAAAGGCATTACAGGAAATTTTGGCTGGAGAGAGCATCCGCTTTTAAAAAGAAGGGAATTTCATCCTGGTATTGATTTAAGAGCGGAAATTGGTACTCCTATTTATGCGCCAGCTAGTGGAGTAGTGGAATTTTCAGGTTATAGTGATAATGGCTATGGCTATAATGTAATTTTATTGCATAATTTTGGTTTTAAAACAGTATTTGCTCATATGATGCGCAAAGAAGTGGTTAAAGCAGGTCAATTTGTTAATAAAGGACAGTTGATAGGTTATAGTGGCAATACAGGTCTTTCTACTGGGCCGCATTTGCACTATGAGGTAAGGTTTATTAATAAAACTTTAGAACCTTTGTATTTTTTAAATTTGCAAAGAAAAAATATGAATGATTTTTTTAATCAAGAAAGGAGAGTTCCATGGCAATCTTTAATAAAGGCGGTATCAGCCCAGCATCCAGCTCTAGCTCAGAAACAACGGTAATTTCTTCAGGTGCGAGAATTGAGGGTAAATTTTATTTTGCTTCTATGCTTCATGTTGATGGAGAGTTAAGTGGTATTATTCATTCTGAAAGCATTGTGGTTATCGGAAAAAATGGAAATTTAAAAGGTGAATTACAAGCAGATAAAATTGTAGTAAATGGGTATTTTGAAGGGCAACTTGAGGCCAATAGTTTAGAAATTTTAGCGGGTGGAGTTGTTAATGGCGATATTTCAACGCAAAAAATTTCTATAGAAAATGGCGGTCGCTTTAATGGAACTAGTAAAATTAAAGAAGATACTATCAAACTTATTGAAAATAACAACGAAGAATAATGCAAGCTTCATTTTATGAATACCTACAAAATCCAAAAATTTGTGAACTTTTGCTTTGTAAAGATGAAAAACAAGCAGATTTACTTGCTCAAGTTTCACGATTTAAGGGTTTAAAAACCTTTGTTTTACCTGATTTTAGAGCGCAGTTTGGAGATGATTTAAGGGCTTTTTCCAAAGAACTTTTTGATCTTTGCAAGATTTTAAATGCTTATCATAAAGAAGAAGAAAAAAAAATCCTTATTTCTCCTTTAAATACTGTTTTAAAAAAACTTCCTTCAAAAAAACATTTGCAAAATTATCATATCGATAAAAAACAAAATTTTGATTTGAAATGTTTTGAAGATGAAATTTCAAGATTGGGATACGAATTTGTAGATATAGTTCAGGATAAAGGTGAAATTTCAATTCGTGCGGATATTATTGATATTTTTTGTATCAATGAAGAAAATCCTATTAGAATTTTACTTTTTGGCGAAGAGATTGAAAGTATAAGATATTTTGATTTGCAAAGTCAAAAGTCTATTCCTAACGAACTAGAACATTTTGAAATTTGTCCTTTTTTAAAATATTTTGACAAAGAAAATTATGGAATTTTTAAGGACAAATTAGAAGATTTTCAAAGCGATACTTTAATACATGATATCAATTCTTTAGGGTTTTGGTGTATTGATGATTTTTTTGATTATTTAGAACTTGATTTTTTAGCTTGTGAAAAGTTTGATATTAACGAATATGAAAAAGATATAAGTTTTGTGAATGCAAAAATTTTACCTCAAGCTAAAAAATTTAAAGAATTACAAAGTTCTTACAATAAAGATTTTTTTGAATTTCATAAAAATAAAAAAATCACACTTTTAGCTAAAAACGAAGCTTTATTTAAAGCTTTAGAGCTTGAAGATACTCAAAATATCCATTTTGTAAAAAGTGATTTAAGGCTTAATCTTATTAGTCCCGAAGAGCTAATCATTTCTTTAAATCAAAAAGAAAAACAAAAAACAAGAAAAAAAGCTAGTTTGATTATAGATGAGCTTAAAAATGGGGATTATATAGTACACGAAGATTATGGGGTAGGTAAATTTTTAGGTCTTGAGATGATAGTGATAAGCGGAGCAAAAAAAGAGTTTGTTGCTATAGAGTATCAAAATTCTGATAAGCTTTTATTACCAGTGGAAAATCTTTATTTAATTGATAAATATTTGGGCGTGAGTGGATCTATTCCAAGTTTAGACAAACTAGGTAAAACAAGCTTTATTAAACTTAAAGAAAAATTAAAAACTAAACTTTTAGCCTTAGCTTCTGAAATTGTTATTATGGCAGCTAAAAGATCTTTAGTGCAAGCAAAAAAAATCACAGTGGATTTAAGTAGACAAGCTGATTTTATAACTAGTGCGGGTTTTATTTATACAAGCGATCAAGAGAAAGCTTGTCATGAAATTTTGCAAGATTTTCAAAGTGGAAAAGTTATGGATAGGCTTTTAAGCGGTGATGTGGGTTTTGGAAAAACAGAAGTCGCTATGAATGCTATTTATCCAGTAGTTAAAAGTGGATTTTGTGCATTTTTATTTGCGCCTACAACTTTGCTTTCTCATCAGCATTATAAAACCTTAAAAAAGCGTTTTGATCCTTTTGATATAAAGGTTTTTAAACTGGATCGCTTTACTAGTAGTGCAGAAAAAAAACAAGTTTTACAAAATTTAAAAGAAAATAAAGCTTGTGTAGTTGTAGGAACTCATGCGCTTTTAAGTGTAGAATGTGAAAATTTAGCTCTTGTTATTATTGATGAAGAGCATAAATTTGGAGTGAAGCAAAAAGAAAAGCTTAAAGAAATCACTCAAAATTCACATATTTTATCCATGTCAGCAACCCCTATACCAAGAAGCTTAAATCAAGCTTTAAGTTCTATAAAATCTTATAGTGTTTTGCAAACTCCACCAGAAGATAGAATGGATGTAAGAACTTTTGTCAAAGAAAATGATGACGCACTTTTAAAAGAAGCTATAGCAAGAGAGTTAAGACGTGGTGGGCAAATTTTTTATATTCATAATCATATTGCAAGTATAGAGCAGTGTAAAAAACATTTATTAGAACTTTTTTCTACTTTGCGTATTTTGATTTTACATTCTAAAATCGATGCCAAGGTGCAAGAAGAAGAAATGTTGAAATTTGAAAACAAAGAATATGATTTGCTTTTAAGTACCTCTATCGTAGAAAGTGGGATTGATTTACCTAATGCAAATACTATCATAGTAGAAAAAAGCGATCGTTTTGGTATGGCTGATTTGCATCAATTGCGTGGGCGTGTAGGAAGAAGTGATAAGCAAGGTTATTGTTATTTTTTAATCGAAGATAAAAATGCTATCACAAAAGATGCTTTAAAGCGTCTAGTTTCTTTAGAAAGTAATTCTTTTTTAGGTGCAGGTTCTGTTTTGGCTTATCATGATCTTGAAATTCGTGGCGGTGGAAATTTATTAGGCGTAGATCAAAGTGGACATATCGAGCAAATTGGATATAGTTTATATCTTAAAATGTTAGAAGATGAACTTAATGCTTTAAGTAAAAATGAAGTGGATCAAAAAGAAAATAAACTTGATTTAAAACTCAATGTTAATGCCTTTTTAAACAGCGAACTTATCAGCGAAGATCGCCTAAGATTAGAACTTTATAGAAGACTTAGCAAGTGTGAGCAAGTTCATGAGGTTTATGAGATCGAAGGTGAAATTGAAGATCGCTTTGGAAAACTTGATGTTTATACTAAGCAATTTTTATCTTTGATTATCATTAAAATTTTAGCTTTAAATAAATTTAAAAGTATTAGCAATTATGAGCAAAATATTCAATTTACTGCTTTAAATGATGAAAAAGAACTCATCAAGGCAAAAAGCAAAGACGATGATGATATTTTAGAGGCAATTTTGACGCATTTAAGAAAGGCTTAAAATGGATTGGAATAAAACTTATGCAGCAATTTATAGAGCAAGAAAAGACTATTTAAAGCCTATTTTTGAAATCGATCCTATCACTTTAAAAGATTTAGTAGGTATGGAAAGTCAAAAAAAAGCACTTTATGAAAATACTTTAAATTTCATTCAAGATAAGGGAGCAAATCACGCACTTTTATGGGGATCTAAGGGCACTGGAAAATCAAGTTTAATTAAAGCTATATTTAACGAATTTAAAGAACAGGGCTTAAGACTTGTCGAATTAAATAAAGAAGATTTATTTGCCTTAGTAGATATCATCGATGAAATCAGATTAGAAAATTTTAAATTCATACTTTTTTGTGATGATTTTTCTTTTGAGAAAGGAGATGATAGTTATAAATTTTTAAAACCTTTGCTTGAGGGAAGCATAGAAAAAGCCCCAAATAATGTAATTATTTATGCGAGTTCAAATCGTAGGCATTTATTAAGTGAAAGTATTGCTGATAATCTTGATACGCAAATTGCACATACAGAACTTCATTTAAGCGATGCTGCTGAAGAAAGATTAAGTTTGAGTGATAGATTTGGTTTGTGGTTAAGTTTTTATCAGGGAAATTTAGAAGAGTATTTAAAGATGATAGATTTTTATTTTAAAGATTATTCTTGTGATAAAGAGCTTTTACACGCTAAAGCTAAAGAATTTGCTACTCTAAGAGCAAGCAGAAGTGGTCGTACTGCAAAGCAATTTTATTTGGCTTTTAAGGAGAATTTTAAATGACTGGAGTGCAAATTTTTACCAAGCTTTTAAATTTGGATTTAAATTATTATGATTTTGATTGGCTTGAAAATCAAGGATTGAGTGAATTTGAGCTTTTAATTTCTGTGATTTTAACTCAAAATACAAATTGGAAAAATGTCTTAAAAGCTTTAGAAAATTTAAAAAAAGAAAATATTACAAGTTTAGAACAAATCAATACTTTATCCAATTTAGAACTTGCAACTTTAATCAAGCCTAGCGGATTTTATAACACCAAAGCCAAGCGTTTAAAAGGCTTAGTAGAAAGTATCATAAACACTTATGAAAATTTAGAAAATTTTAAAACAAATGTAAGCAGAGAATGGCTTTTAAATATCAAAGGTTTGGGTTTTGAAAGTGTTGATGGGATATTAAATTATCTTTGCAAAAGAGAGATTTTGGTTGTAGATAGTTATAGTTTGCGTTTGGCTTTTCACTTAGGCTATGAGTTTGAAAATTATGAAGAATTAAGAGAATTTTTTCAAAGTGGTATAGAGAGTGAGCAAGAAAATTTGTGTAAAATTTTAGGAAAAAAATGCGAACTTTATGAACTTTATCAAATTTTTCATGCTTTGATTGTAGCTTTTGCAAAACAGAGTTTTAAAGGACAAAAATTAAGCCCTAAGGGTGAAGAATGGATCAAAATTTTAAAGGAAGAATTATGAAAGCAAAAGGAAGCGAACTTATACCTGTTTTAACTATAGCAGGGAGTGATTGTAGTGGTGGAGCAGGGATACAAGCCGATCTTAAAACCTTTAGTGCGCACAATCTTTTTGGTATGAGTGTGGTTTTAAGTGTGGTAGCTGAAAATACCGCAAGGGTGATTTCTGTACACGATATACCTACTCAAATCGTGGATGTACAAATGCTTGCCGTATTTGAAGATATAGTGCCAAAGGCAACTAAAATCGGAATGATAGGTTCTTGTGAATTAATGAGCTGTGTAGCTAAAAATTTAAGCGAGTTTAAACCTCAAAATATAGTGATCGATCCTGTAATGTTTGCTAAAAATGGTTATGCTTTAATGCCGCAAGAAAATTGTGATTTTTTCAAACAAACCATAGTAAAATTTGCAGACATTCTTACGCCTAATATTCCTGAAGCAGAGTTTTTATGCGGTTTTAAGATCGCTAATGAAGAGCAGATGATAAAAGCAGCTAAGCATTTATGCAGCTTGGGGGCTAAGGCAGTTTTACTTAAAGGCGGACATAGTGAAGAAAATGCCAATGATGTGCTTTATGATGGAAAAGAAATTTATATTTTAAAAGGCGAACGCATAGAAACTAAAAATACTCACGGTACAGGTTGTACGCTTTCTTCGGCTATTGCTAGTAATTTAGCTAAAGGCAAGGATTTATTTTATGCTGTTAGTGAAGCTAAAGAATATGTAAGAAATGCGATTTATTATTCACTCAATCTTGGAAAAGGTTGTGGTCCTACAAATCATTTTTTCAAGTTTTTAGATGAAAAATAAATTAGATCTTAGCCTTTATTTAGTTGCTTCTCAGGGAAATAAAAGCGAGGAGTGTTTTTTAAATACTTTAGAAAATGCTATAAAAGGCGGAGTAAGTATCATACAACTTCGTGAAAAAGAGCTTAATGCAAGAGAATTTTATAAACTAGGCTTAAAGGTGCAAAAACTTTGCAAGGCTTATAAAATACCTTTTTTGATTAACGATAGAGTGGACATAGCTTTAGCCTTAGATGCTGATGGGGTGCATTTAGGACAGGAAGATTTAGAAGTAAAACTAGCTAGAAAGCTTTTAGGAGATGAAAAAATCATAGGCTTAAGCCTTAAAAAACTAGAACAACTTGAGTTCATACAAGGAGCAAATTATTTAGGTTGTGGAGCTATCAAGGCAACGCCTACTAAAGAAAGTTCGCTTTTAAGCCTTGAGCTTTTAAGTCAAATTTGTGATAAAAGCCCTATAGGGGTTGTAGCCATAGGCGGGATTGACAAAGAAGCACTTGTTGAGTTAAAGGGTATAAATTTAAGCGGTGTGGCTGTGGTTAGGGCCATCATGGATGCTAAAGATGCTTTTTTGGCAGTTAAAGAGCTAAAGCGTAAAATCTATGAAAATTTACCTCTTAAGTGAAACTCCTTTTGAAGGGGTGGAAAATCTTATTTTAAATGAGATTGTTTTTTATGATTTTAGTGTGGATTTGAGTTTGTATGATGCTTTAATCTGCACTTCAAAAAATGCTTTAAAAGCTTTACAACATGCAAAAATCACTTTAAATTTCAAACTCAATTTATACGTTGTGGGACAAAGTACAGCTCAATACGCTAAAAATTTAGGTTTTAAAAAGATTAAAATTCCATCAAAGGCTTATGGAAAAGATCTTTTTCTTGAATTTAAAGAGGAATTAAAAGCGCAAAAATGTTTGTATTTAAGGGCTAAAAATATTGTTTCAACTTTAAATTTGGATCTTAAAAATGCAGGTGTGGATTTAGATGAAGTGATTGTTTATGAAAATGTTTTTAAAAAAGGTGATAAAAAACTTACTCATCCTGCTATTTTTATATTTACCTCTCCTTTAAGTGTAGAAAATTTTTTAAAATTTTATAGCTTAAAAGAAGAAGATAAGGTTGTAGTTATAGGACAAAGCACAGCAAAGAAGCTTTTAAATTTTAAAAATCTTTATATATGTGAAAATCAAAGTCTTTTAGAGTGTGTTAAGCTTGCTAAGACTTTGGTTTAATTTTTTAAATTCCAAAAATTTTCTTTGGGATAAATGATAATGCTTTTTGTGAGTAAAATTTCATCATTGACATTTTTATCACGATTTAAGGCAATGCTAATGTGGGCTATAATAACACCATCTTTGCTTAAATTTGCATCGGGATTGAAGTTGGAAAATTTAAAATTAACACATTGTACAATAGGATAAAAGTATTTTATTTTAATCAAAGCTTTTGCGTAATTAAAATATATATTATCTAAACATTCTTTATTTTCTTGCTTTGCTTGATATAAAAAATATTTAGAAAATTGTGTTGCATTGTGATTTAAAATTTGAGCTTGAAGGTAGTAATAACTATCTTGGATTATTTTTGGAGTATAGCTGGATATGTTTAAGGTCAAGCTCATCCATAGACTTATTAGCAGTATTAAAAAAATTGTCCAAATTAAAACATAAGCTTTTTTCATAGTAAAATTCTTTTTTCAAGACAATATTTTGTTTGTCTTTTTAGACAAATTTTTAATTTATTGTTTTGCAGGTTAAATGAGCTTATGTTTTTAGAAATTAATCCTTGTTGGTTTAATTGTTCATTAAATTTTGGCTTTATTTCATATATAAGTTCTTCATTTTGCAATTTGATAACTAATTGAGCTTGCAAAGGAATAAAACTACCTGTAAAATTTGCAGATATACCATTTTCCAAGATGGATATTTTTTCAATCTTATTAATTTTATAAGCATAGCTAATATGCTCATTGTCGTTATATAAATCTTTTCTATTTTGGAGTTGTGTTTTAAAATCAGAATGAGGTGAATAAAGTGTATGATTATTTTCTAAAATAAGAGCAGAATTAATAAGATAAAGTTTATTATCTTTTAGGCTAATTAACTCATCTTTTAAAAGACATTTTAATGTATTTTGTGAAAATGTAATATTAATACAATTTTGTATTAATTTTTCTATTTTAAGCAAGTTTAAATGTGCTTGAGTGATAAGATTGTTTGTATGCAAAGCAGTGAAATTTAAATGGTAAAAATCCATTAAAGGTTTTGAAAGCAAGCTAGTTATAAAAGTAAAAAGTATTAGTGATATTATAAGTTCAAAAAGTGTAAAAGCTTTGCTCATTCTTTAAAATAAACGCTATAATTTTGATCTTGAAGGTATAATTTTTGAAATTGAAATATACCATCATTAACAAACTGTTCTTGTAAAACTATAGGTTTTAAGGCTGAGGTTTGAAGTATGATGGTTTTAAAAATAGGCTTTTCATATAATTCTTCTTGAAGTTTATAGAGTCTTTCAAAAATATTTAAATTTTCATAGTTTTTGTAAAGTTGAGTATAGTAATAAAAAATACCAATGAAAATTAAAGATATGATCGTTATAGCACTAATGCTTTCTATAAGTATGAAAGCCTTTTTCATTTAGTGCTGCTAGCATTTATGGCTTCAAAAAAACTTCCGCGAATTCCTTTTTGTTCGAGTATTTTTATGCCTTTTATTGTAACTCCGCCAGGAGAGCAAATATTTTCTTTAATAATGGCTGGATGTTCATGTTCTAGCAAAGCGCTAGAGCTTTTAAATAAAGAGCGTGTAAGATTAAGACTAAGTTCTTTTGACAAACCTTCATAAACTCCAGCATTAGCAATACTTTCTGCTATAAGTGCTAAAAAAGCAGGAGCGCAGTCGCTAATCGCCATAGCTGCATTCATTTGCATTTCATTGTCTAATTTATAAGCTGAACCAAAAGTTTTTAAAATGTCTAAAATTTCATTTTCAAAATGAGAGTTTTTAAGTATATATGGTGTAGTTGAAGCCTTATATTTAGCTGCTGTATTAGGCATTATTCTAACATAATTTTGAGCTTTGATGGTTTGTAGTTTTTCAAAATCAACATTGGCTAAAACAGAGATTAAGATGCGTGCTTGTCCTTTTAGCATTTGGGCAATATTTTCTAAAGCATAAGGTTTGAAAGCCAAAATAACATCTTTGCCCTCTATGTTAAAATCTTTGTAAAGTAAGGTTTTAAAGCCTTCCTTGGCAAGAGTTTGAAGCTTTTCTAAGCTTCTTCCTACTATGCAAATTTCATAACTATCTTTTAATCCATAGGCTAAGGCTGTTGCCATAGCTCCATTTGCAAGTATATAGAGCATTATTTTTTAATATAATTAGCAATTTGATCAGCTTGAAAAAAGTCCGGATAATTAACTGTATCTAGTATCACTTGTACCATAGTATTATTATCAAGATTAATGACTACTGGAGCTAGAAAATTCACTGTCGATTCTTCAATGCTTTTTGCTATGGCTACTATATTAAAAATTTTCATATTAGATTCAGGTGTTAAAGAAAGAAGCTCTTGATAGTAAGTTGGTATATCAAATTCATAATCAGGTCTAATCAAATAAGGATTAATTAAAACAAAAGAAAAGTCTTTACCATCAAGACTTTTAAGTCTTACAAATACTTCATCGATAGTTGAAAATTCCATATTTTTGGTTTCTTCAAAACCTAAGATAGGGCATTTAACAGCTAGGGTCATGTTTTCTCCTCAAGTTATAATGTTTAATATTTTAACATAAAATAAGCAATAATCATTCCAAAATTTTAAATTATTTAATTAATTTTATTATAATTTTAGAAGAACATAATTATAAAATCGTTAAAATATAGATTTTTGAGAATATAAATCAAGGTGAAGTATGAAAAAAGGTATTTTTTTATTGGTTTTTTTAAGTGTTTTTTTTAATGCGTGTAGTACGAAAAATGATGAAGGTTTATACAATCTTAGTGCTAGTGAGTGGTATAAGCAAATTATTAAAGATTTGCAGGACAAGGATTTGGAAAAAGCCGATGATCATTATAATGGTATGGCAAGTGAGCATGTTGCCGATCCTTTATTGGAAACTACTTTAATTATTTTAGCACAAGCTCATATGGATGAAGAGGAATATAAGTTAGCTGATTTTTATTTAGATGAATATAATAAAAAATTTGGAAATTCACGCAATGCTGATTATATTCGTTATCTTAAAATTAAAGCAAAATTTGATGCATTTGCAGTCCCAAATCGTAATCAGGCTTTAATGCTTGAAAGCCAAAAAGAAATAGATACTTTTTTGAAAGATTATCCTTATACAGAATATGAACCTTTGGTTCAGACAATGCTTACAAAATTTAATTTAGCGGTTTTTTATCTTAATAGCACTATAGAAAATCTATACCAGCGCATAGGGCATGATGAAAGTGCACAAATTTATAAACAAAGACTTCAAGAAAGTGAATTTTATCAGCAAAGTATTATCAAACCTGAGCTTCCTTGGTATAGAAGTATATTTGAAAGATTTTAATAAACAAGGAAAATAAATGCAGATTGAAGAGATACAAAATTATCCAGCAAATTTACCAGTATTGGTTGAAGATGAATTATTTTTATATCCTTTTATGATAACTCCTATTTTTATTAACGATTCATCCAATATGAAAGCTTTAGATCTTGCGATTAAAAATGATAGCATGCTTTTTGTTGCACCTTCAAAGTTGGAAAATGGAAGAAATTTTGATGAAATTTATAATTGCGGAGTGATTGGGACTATCATGCGAAAAGTTCCTTTGCCTGATGGAAGAGTGAAAATACTTTTTCAAGGATATGCTAAGGGTAAAATTATAGAGCAAATTTCTAATAAACCTTTAGAAGCCAAGATAGAACTTATAAAAGAAGACTTTTTAGAAGGAACTAAAAAAGAAGCACTTCTTGAAGTTTTAAAAGAGAAAGTAAAAAATTTGGCAAATATTAGTCATTATTTTTCTCCAGATCTTTTAAGAACAATTGAAGAAGGTTTTGATGCATCTAGGATTTGCGATTTGATTTTAAATACTGTGCGTATTAAAAAACAAGTTGCTTATGAGTTTTTTGTTTTAACAGATCTTGAGCAAAAATTAGTAAAATTAATAGATTTAATTGCTCAAGAAATAGAAGCTAATAAAATTCAAAAAGAAATTAAAAATAAAGTACATTCTCGTATTGATAAGGTAAATAAAGAATATTTTTTAAAAGAACAATTAAGACAAATTCAAAAAGAGCTTGGTTCTGATACACAAAAAGAAGATGAGGTTAGAGAGTATCAAAAGCGTCTGGAGTTAAAGAAGAAATTTATGCACGAAGACGCTTATAAAGAAATCAAAAAACAAATTGAAAAATTCGAACGCATTCATCAAGATAATTCCGAAGCATCGATGATTCAAACTTACATAGAAACAGCATTAGATGTTCCTTTTGAAAAAATTTCTAAGAAAAAACTTGATATTAAGGAAGTTTCAAAACAGCTCAACCATGATCATTATGCATTAAATAAACCAAAAGAACGCATAGAAGAGTATTTTGCAGTTAGGGAACTTTTAGAAAAAAGAAAAATAGCAGAAAAAGATGGTGCTAAAGTTATACTTTGTCTTTATGGGCCTCCTGGCGTGGGTAAAACTTCACTGGCAAATTCTGTTTCAAAAGCTTTAAAAAGAGAGCTTATTCGTATAGCCTTAGGTGGACTTGAAGATGTTAATGAGCTGCGTGGTCATCGTAGAACTTATATAGGCGCTATGCCTGGACGTATTACTCAAGGACTCATAGAGGCAAAACAAATTAATCCTGTAATTGTATTGGATGAAATTGATAAATTAAATCGCAGTTTTAGAGGCGATCCAAGTGCGGTGCTTTTAGAAATTTTAGATCCAGAGCAAAATTCTAAATTTAGGGATTATTATTTAAATTTTAATATTGATTTAAGTAAAGTCATTTTTATAGCAACGGCAAATGATATTAGCAATATTCCTGCACCTTTAAGAGATAGAATGGAATTTATAGAACTTAGCTCTTATACTCCAAGTGAAAAATTTCATATAATGAAAAAATATTTAATTCCAGATGAACTTAAAAAACATGGCTTAAAATCCAATGAATTATTTATTGATGATGAAACTATAGAGCTAATCATTAGCGATTATACTCGTGAATCAGGAGTTAGAAATTTGCGTCGCAAAGTGGCAGAGTTGTGTCGTAAGAGTGCTAAAAAACTACTTTTAGAAAATATTAAAAAAGTCATTATTAATACAAAAAATTTGAATGAATTTTTAGATAAAAAAGTTTTTGAAATAGAAAAAAATAATGGAGAAAATCAAGTAGGTCAGGTCAATGGTTTGGCTTGGACAATCGTAGGTGGAGATGTTTTAAAAGTAGAGGCTGTAAAAATTAAAGGTAAAGGAGAATTAACGCTCACAGGAAGTTTGGGTGATGTAATGAAAGAATCAGCTAGAATTGCTTTTAGTATGATAAAAGTTTTAATCGATGAAGGAAAAATAAAAATACCTAAAAAAATAATTATTGATCCTAAAGTTAATGTTTATGATAGTTATAATATTCATATACATGTGCCAGATGGAGCTACTCCAAAAGATGGCCCAAGTGCAGGTATTACGATAAGCACAGCTATTGCTTCTATTTTTAGTGATAAAAAGGTTAAAGCAGATGTTGCAATGACGGGTGAAATAGATTTAAAAGGAAAAGTTTTACCAATAGGCGGATTAAAAGAAAAATTAATTGCAGCTTATAAAGCAGATATAAAAACAGCTTTAATTCCAAGAAAAAATTACGAAAGAGATTTAAAAGATATTCCTAGTGAGGTTAGAGACAATATGGAAATCATTGCTGTTGATACTTTCAGTGATGTTTTAGAATATACTTTGGTTTAACTTTATTTTGAGAATAAATGTATAAGAAAGCAAACTTTTTACAAGTTTGCTTTTAAAAGATTATAGTCCTTCAAAAGGATTATTGATTACTTCTTTTCTATCCACTATATAAGGGATAAGAGCTACATGTCTTGCACGTTTGATTGCAACTTCTACCATTTCTTGGTATTTTTTGCTTGTGCCTGTTAAACGGCGTGGCATGATTTTAAATCTTTCAGATAAAGCATGTTTTAACATTGCTGTATCTTTATAATCAATAAATTCAACTTTTGCTTCAGTGTATTTGCAATATTTGCGAGAGTATTTTCTTTTTTCTGCCATAGTTTATCCTTTAAAATGGTAAATTGGTATCATCGCTATCATAAGCATCGATATCAATTTCTTTTAATTTTTCTTCGTGTTGTGGGTTTTGGTTTCTTTGTGGAGCAGGGTTTGCTTTTGCTTTATTAAAATTTTGATTTTCACTCATATAAGGATCATAGCTTTGATTTTCATAGTTTCCACTATAATTGTTGTTTGAAAAGCTATTATTGCCAAAATTTCCGCCTTGTTGTGGAGCATTGGAATTGCCAAGCATTTCCATATTTTCAACTTGAATGCTATGTTTAGAGCGATTTTGTCCATTTTGATCACTCCATTGTTCAAATCTCAAACGTCCTTCTATGAGTACTTTTGAACCTTTTGTAAGGTATTGGTTTGCAACTTCTGCGGTGCGACCATAAAAGCTTATATCAATAAAGCAAGTTTCTTCTCTTTTTTCTCCATTTGTGGTAAATCTTCTTGTTACTGCTATAGCGGAAGCTCCAATAGCACTACCGCTTTGTGCATAACGCATTTCTATATCACGTGTAAGATTTCCAACCAAAACAACTTTGTTAAACATCTTTTTCCTTATTGAATTTCAGGAGCATCTAAAGGTTTGATTTCTTTTTTAGATTGCTTAATCCCGTGGCTTAGTTTTTCCCAAGCTGCAATTTCTTTTTTATTTTCATATTTTACGATTAAAAATCTTATTACTTCTTCAGTGATTCTTAACACCCTTTCAAGCTCAGCAATCAAGTTTGTAGGAGCTTTGAAATAAATCACAAAATAAGTTCCTCTTTCGTATTTTTTTATTTTATACGCTAATTTTCTAGTGCCCATTGGAACAACAGTTTCAATTTCTGCACCATTTTTGGTTAGGACTTCTTTAACGAATTCCAACTTCGCATTCACTTCCTCTTCGGTAAGTGTTGGTTTTAAGATAAATAAAACCTCATAATGTTTCATCTTTTCTCCTTATGGATATTAAAGCCCATTTTATGAGCAAGGATTTTGCATAAAGCAAGACTAGATTATATCAAAATATACTTAATTTATACTTCAATAAGTGTTGTAATTTTTTGTAATTACCTGTTTATAATTTAAAGGTGAAATTTTAACCTTTTATCTTAATCCGTGATATAATTAATTTAAGTTGAGAATTGTTAAAAAAGGAGGGTGGATATGAATAGTACAAAACCTATTCGTTGGTTTACTTTTATTGTTTTAGTTATTGGTGGAGGAACTGTTTTTAAACTTTCCTCTTTAAAAGATGCTTTTTATGTGCCTATGCAAGATTTATGAATCTTAGCAATATACAAATTGGACTTGCACTTTCAGTTTATGGTATAGTGCAAACGGTAGGAAATTTTGCATCTATATTATATAGCAGATAGATTTTCTAAAAAAATACTTATTCCTTTTTCATTGGTTTGCGTGGGTTTGGTTGGAATTTATATTTCTACTTTTCCCTTCTTTTTGTGGAATTTTAATAGCTTGGGGTTTGCTTTCTTTATTTGGAGAAGTTGTGTATTGGCCTGTTTTACTTAAAGCCATTCGCTTGCTTGGAGATTCTACTCAGCAAGGGAGACTTTTTGGATTTTTGGAAGCAGGGCGTGGAGTTATAGATACTATAGTTGCTTTTAATGCTTTGGGAATTTTTTTACTTTTAGGTTCTGGCGCAGGTGGACTTAAGGCTGCTATATTATTTTATAGCGCTTGTGTAATTATAGCAGGTATTTTGGCATATTTTCTACTTGAAGATGACAAAATCAAAACCCAAGATGAACAAGGAAATGAAATCAGCAGAAACAAAGCTGCTTGGAATGGAGTCATTAAAGCGATTAAAACTCCTGAAATTTGGGTGGTATCTTTGACTATTTTTACTATTTATTCTGTGTATTGTGGTTTGACTTATTTTATTCCATTTTTAAAAGATATTTATGGTATACCTGTGGTTTTGGTCGGTGCTTATGGTATTATCAATCAATACACTTTAAAATTAGTAGGTGGACCAATTGGGGGATATTTAGCAGATAAAACCTTTAAATCTTCAACAAGATATTTGCGTTTCGCTTTGATTTTAGCAGCCTTGGCCATATTAATTTTTGTTTTTATGCCCCATGAGAAATTAAATATTTATTTTGGTATGAGTTTAACCTTAGGTTTTGCCGCTCTTGTTTTTACTATGCGTGCAACATTTTTTGCTCCTGTGGATGAGATAGAAATACCTAGGGAAATTAGTGGAGCTGCTATGAGTATAGCTTGTATTTTTGGTTATTCTCCACAACTTTTTTGTTTTGCACTTTATGGTTTTATGATCGATCGTTTCAAGGGTTTATTAGGCTATCAAATTGTTTTTGTGTTAATGGGGATTTTTGCTATTTGTGGTGTGATTGTAACTACGATTTTACTTAAGATGATAGCTAGAAAAAAAGCATTAAAAGGAGTGGCATCATGAAAATAGGTTTAGAAACTGAAAGCATGTATTTATGGTTTCAAAATGGCAGGATGGATATATTTTCTTATATCGATTTTGCTAAAAATTTGGGCTGTGAGGGTGTGATTATAAATATCATTAAAGACTTTGGTTTGGATGAAGAATGGGGATGCTTAGGAAGCGATGACGAAAATCATCTTAAAAAAATTAAAGCCAAATTGGATGAATACAATATGTATTGTGAGATTGACTCTAAGGGTTTTAATAGGGATAAATTTGAAAAAATTGCTAAAGTAGCTTCTATTTTAGGCGCTAAAATTATACGCTCTTATGTGCCCTTAACCGATAAAAATAAAAAGGTTAAACATGCTAGCGATGGGGCTTATGATGATTCTAAAATTACTGCTAGATTCGATAAAGAAGGTTTTTTAGCTACAAAAGATGAAATAAAAGCTTTGATACCGATTTTGGAAAAATATGATTTAAAACTTGCTATAGAAAATCATGAGTATCAAACTTCAGAGGATTTGCTTGATTTGTTGAAATTGATCAATCATCCTAAAATAGGATTTTTATATGATTTTGGAAATTCCATGATGGCCTATGAAGATCCTATAAAAGCTTGCAAAGACATGGCTAAATATACTTTTAGCACGCATTGTAAGGATCATATAGTTTTCATTGAAGAGGGTGTAGAATATGTTTGCGGCGTTCCTTTGGGAGAAGGAAATTTAGACATTAAAACTTGTGTAGAAATTCTTAAAAAAGAAGGACTTGACCGTATTAATGTAGAGCAATGTTATCCTTATTGTGCGACTTTTAAAAGAAAAAAAGGAACAGGTGGGGTTAAAGAATTAGGCAAAGGGGCTTTTAAGATAGAAAAAGCTTTGTTTGAAGATTTAAAAGCTATGCAGTATTATTATCCTCAAGAAGTATCTCAAGAATGCTTAGAGAGGCTTTTAAAACTTCAAAAAAAAGGTTGTGAGAAAAGTGTAGGATATTTAAAAAGTATTATTTAGATAAAATTTGAAATAAATTTTGTTTAATATTTTCAAGCATAGCAAAACGTTTTTTATACATGGAGCGTTTTTGCGAAGGGATTTCTTCTAGGTTTTTTTGAGAGTGGTGGAGTTTATAGTATTTGTGTTTATTGATTTTTATTAATTCTCCACCATTTTCTAGCCAAATTTTTTGATAATCTACAAAATAGCCTTTTTCCTTTCCTTTTTGAGAGCGGATTTGATTTTTTTCATGTACACCTAAAGTAGCTTGAAGTTTTAAAATTTCACAAAGCATCTTAGAGCATTCTATAAGTAAAGCAACAGGGCGCAAACCATGACATTTTTTAGTTAAAATTTTATTAATTTCTAAAATATTAAAATCTTTGTATTTATACCCTTGTATACAAGAAAGTAGAAGATTGTTTTCTAAAGTAAAGCAAAAATTACATTGTAAGATTGTGTATTTTTTAAATTTTAAAGAAAAAGCCCAAAAACCTTCTTCGCAAACATTATAGTTATATCCTAAAAAAAGCTCAAAATCTTCATCAAAAGAAAAAATTATTTGTTCTTCGGGAAGAAATTTAAAACAAGCAAGTCCCTTATCAACATCATAAATAAGTGTTTTAACGCGTTCATTTGCTTTAAAACTTTTATCGCAAAATCTTCTTGTAGCATTGTAACAAGCATAGGGTCTTTGAGAGAAAAAGTCTTTTAAATGTTTATTTTTTTCTTTATTAAGCGTTTTTTCTAGAAGTCTTACTTGAGGAAAATATAAAATTTTTCTTGCTTGAAAACGCAAATAGCGCCAAAAGATTATACTTTTACTTCTATCAGTAAAATTTGGAATAGGGTAGGAAAATTTTTTATTCACCTATAATCCTTGATATATCATTATAAGTTGCAAAGAGCATTAAACTTAAAAGTATTGCCATGCCTGTATAGCTTAAATATTCAAAAGTACGCTGTGGAACTTTGCGTCTAAAAATCATTTCATAAAGATTAAAAAGTATATGTCCTCCATCAAGCATAGGAATAGGTAAAAGATTTAAAATGCCTAAATTTATAGAAATTAAAGCAGTGATAAATAAAAGCAAAGTAAAGCTATTTTGTGCAGCCTTTGAGGTAATTTCAGTCATGGTGATAATACCGCCTAAATTTTTTGCTTCAACTTCGCCACTTATGAGTTTTACAATACCCTTGATGATGAGTGTAGAAGCTTGAAAACTTTCTTGTGCGGCATATTTAAAACTTTCTAAACCTTGGTGTTTTACAAGAGTGCTTGTCCCATTTGGACTGACTCCAAGTTGAGGTTTTTCAACGATTTGTCCAAAGTCATTATATCCTTGTCCTATTTTTGGAGTTAAAATAAATTCTAAATTTTTTCCTTCTCTATTGATTAATATTTTCAAAGGATCTAAACTTAAATGCTTTGAAATTTCATCAAAGCTTTGAATTTTTACACCGTTAATTTCTAAGATAGTATCATTTTTTTGAAGTCCTATTTCTTGTGCAGCAGAGTTTGGCGCTATGTTTCCTATTTGCGGAGCAAGTTTGTTTAGACCTAAATTTCCTATGATAATATAAAGAAAAAAAGCTAAAATCAGATTAAAAAATGGCCCAGCAAAAAGAATATAAATCTTTTTTAAAGGACTTAAAATGCTATAGCTATCTTTGTCTAGATTTTCAAAACCAGGACGCATATCATCTTGTCCTTTAAGTTTAACATATCCTCCAAGTGGTAAAGCACTTAAGCGATAGTTTGTGCCTTTAAATTCACGCTCTATAAGACTTTTTCCAAATCCTATGCTAAAGACTTCAACTTTTACACCCAAAGATCTTGCAGCTAAAAAATGTCCTAATTCGTGAAAGAAGATTAAAAATGAGATGACTAAAACAGTTGCTAAAAATTCAATAGAATAAAATTTAATTCCCAAAATCAAAATAACAATTAAAAACAATAAAGATCTCATTTTTCTCCTTTTTTTTGAGCTTTTATATAAGTATAGATGTATTCAAATCCAGAATAAAGAGTTAAACTCAAAGCTATGTAAAGTAGAATTTCTCCGCCTATCCACTCCATGATTAAAAATCCTATCGCAGTCATTTGAAAAGTGGTTTTAAGTTTGCCTGCAAAAGAAGCATTGACATTTAAATTTTCACTGATCATTACAACTCTAAAACCCGTGATAAAAAATTCCCTTACTAGTATAATATAAATTACCCATTCGTTAGCTTTTCCTGTAAGTAAAAGCCCTAAAAAAGCTGCTAAAACAAGCATTTTATCAGCTAATGGATCTAAGATTCCGCCCAGTTTTGTAGTTTGTTTCCAAGTTCTTGCGATGTATCCGTCAAAAAAATCACTTAAAGCTGCTAATGAAAAAGTTAAAGCAGCAAAATAGTTAATCCAACTTTGATGAATGTTTTCAAATTTATGAATTAGTAAAAAAAATAATAAAGGTGCTAAAACCATTCTAAAAATCGCCAAGATATTGGGTAAATTCATAACAAGCCTTGTGAAATTAAATGTAAAATTATAATCAAAATTGTATAAAATTTAAGCAAAGACTTAGTAAAAATACAAAAAAGAATCAGTTTATTTTTATTTAAATTTTGCTTTTAAGCAAAATTTAAATAAATTTTACAACTTCATCAAAACTAAAACGATTTTTTTGAGGATTTTTTTCATCGTTGCAATATCCTAAAGCCACCACCAAACTTGATCTTTCTTTTTGAATATCAAGTGATAAATAAGAATTAAGCTTTTCTTTATCAAAGCCACCTATAGTGCAGCTTGCTATATTTAAAGCATTAGCACTGTAAAGTATGCTAGCTAGAGCTATATGAGCTTGTTCTCTTGCATAAGATATTTTTTGTTCTTGATTTAGAGATTTTAAAAAAGGCGTATAAGCATCTAAGCGTTTTTGAATTTCTGTTTGACTCATATCTCTTTTTCTAAGTTTTTCTTCAAAATAATCTAAAAAATCGAGTCTTGAAATGATGATAATTAATGCAGCACAATCTTTTACATGTTTTTGTTGGTTGCAAATTTTATAAAGTTCTTCTTTTCTTTTCTCATCTTGCACTACTATAAATTTCCAAGGTTCCAGTCCTAAGGAGCTAGGGCTTAATCTTGCTATTTCTAAAATAGAATTTAAATCCTCTTTTTTGAGTTTTTCATTTTTAAAATTTCTACAAGAATATCTTGTGCTAAAAATTTCAAGTTCTTTTTTCATTATTTTTCCTTGTAAAATTCGACGACTTCATTAAAATTTAAGCGTTGAGTAGAATATTTTGGTTCATGGGCTTTATATCCTAAGGATAAAATTACAGCAGTTTCAAAAGGATAAGTTAAATTAAGAAAATTATCAACCTTAGCTTTTTCAAAGCCACCTATCATACAAGAATCAATACCTAAGCTCATTGCAGCTAGCGACATTTGCATCATAGCAAGATAGCATTGAAGTTGTGCATAATGATAGAGTTCATTATCATTCATTGCATTGGTTTTATGGGTGTAAATTTCTAAAATTTTTTGAAAATTTTCTTCACTAGAACCTGAGAAGCGACGCACTTGTTTTTGTGCAAATTCATCTTTGCTTTGAAGATCTTTTCTTGCTAAAAAAATGATATTATGACTCGCACTTGCTACATTTTTTTGATTGTAACATAGGGTTGAGAGTTTAAGATTGTGTTCTTTTTGTTCTAATACTACAAATTTCCAAGGCTCAAATCCATGTGAGCTTGGGGCTAAGACTCCACTTTCTAAGATAAAATGCAAATCCTTTTCATTGATTTTTTTATCATTAAAAAGTTTACAAGCTCTGCGTTTTGAAATTAGTTCTTTAAAATTCATTTTATTCCTTAAAATCAAAAATAATAATATTAATTATAAAATGCAAAGCTTAATCAAAAAATATTATAGTTTGATATTTTTCTTAAAAACAAAACCGGATTTTTCAAAACCCATTTTTTGGATATAAAATTCATGAGCTTGTGTTCTAAAAAAACTTGAACTTAGTTCTAATTCTTCATATCCTTGATTTTTTGCCCAAATTTGGATTTTTGTCAAAAAAGCTTGAACCTATACTTTTTTCTCTTAAAGTTTCATCTACGACAAAATCACAAATATAAAGACAATGATTATGATAAAGTACATTAAAGGGCATGACTCCACAAGCTGCTTTGTAATTTCCCTCATTTTCGTAGGCAAAAAGTTTATAATGTTGAGTTTGTGTAGCAAGTTGGAATTTGTCTAAAAAATCTTTCAAAGATAGGTTATTTCTTAATTGTTTTATCAGGGGATAAATTTTTTCCAAGTCTTCTTTTAGCTTAATTTCTTTCATTTTTAAATCCTTTAAATTTCAAAAATCTCAGGTTTTAATTTTAAAAGTAGGCAAAAAGTTGCTAAAACGGCTTGTTCTTGCATAAATTCACGATCTCCATTTAAATAAAGCGTTTCTTGGATAAAAGTTCCATCTCTAAACATTGCACCTATATAAATAGTACCTGATTTTATTTTTCCTTCATCTTTTTCGCCAACTACTCCGCTAATAGCTAAGGCAAAATCAGGATTAGCTGTTTTAAAAATACCTTTTAGCATAAAATAAACACAACGTTCACTGTATTCGCCATTATTCTCTAAGACGCTTTCACTAATTCCAAGCCATTCGTGTTTGATGCGGTTGGAATAACTTACAATAGAACCTTCAAAAATTTCACTTACACCTGAAATTTTGGTTAAGGTACTTGCACAAAGTCCACCTGTGCAACTTTCAGCAAAAGAAATTTTTAATTTTTTTTCTAAAAGTTTAGAGCTTATAAAATGTATAGGATCTTTACCTAAAAACACCTTTTGTCCAAAAAGATTTTTTACGCTATTTAAAAAACCATCAAGTTTTCCAAAATTAGCACAAGTGGCCTTAATAAGCACAAGATTATCTAAAAGCTTAGTTGATTTTATACTTATCTCATAAGATTTTGTTAGGGTTTGCAGTAGCAATATAGCGCTTTCATCATCCATGCCAAAAATGCAAAAATATGCAAAATTTAATTTTATATGCCCAAGAAGATTGGGTAATTTTTCGCTTGGATTTATTTTAACGACATTGATTTTTGAATTTGAAAAATTACACACAAAGCTATTTTTACTAAATTCTGCTTTATCTGGAACCAAGGTATCATCTTTTAAGATAAGATTATCATCATTTAAAGTTGCTAAAATTTTAGCAACAGTCGCATAATGCAAAGAGCTTGTAAATAAAGTGATAAAATCATACTGATTTAAGAGGTTTTCAAGCAAAAATGGTAAATCTTTATCGGTTTTATTTTGTATGCGAATTTCGTTGATTTCTTTAAATTTTTCTTCATAAGTTCTATAAATATAATTTTTGAATTTTTCGTTTATAGTAAGCTCATCTCCTATAAGATAAAGCAAATGTTTCATAAATTTTCCTTTTTTTCTTATAATTATAGCCAAAAACAAAGTAGAAATTAAAGCTAATTTGAGTAGAATTTAAGATTATTAAAAATTAGGTGGAAAAAATGGACTACAAAGAAACTCTACTTTTGCCCAGCACCAGTTTTGCTATGCGGGCGAATTTAGCGGAACTTGAACCGCAAAGATTTAAAAAATGGTTTGAGCAAAATTATGCTTATGAAAAAATGAAAGAAAATCGCAAAAATGCGAAAAAAAGTTTTACCTTACACGATGGCCCCCCTTATGCTAACGGACATATCCATATAGGACATGCTTTAAATAAAATTTTAAAAGAAACTATTATCAAAACGCATTATTTTAAAGGTGAGAGTGTGCGTTTTACTCCAGGGTGGGATTGTCATGGTTTGCCTATAGAACAACAAGTAGAAGTAAAGCTTGGAGAAAAGAAAAAAAGCTTAAGCAAGAAAGAAATTCGTGAGTTTTGCAGACAACATGCGAGTGAATTTGTAGATATCCAAAGAGAAGAATTTAAAAATTTAGGCATTATTGCGGATTGGGATAAGCCTTATTTGACTATGAAATTTGAGTTTGAAGCAGCGATTTATAGAACTTTATGCGAGATTGCTAAAAAAGGCTTACTTTGTGAGCGTTCTAAACCTGTTTTTTGGAGTTGGGCGGCAAAGTCAGCTTTAGCAGAAGCTGAGGTAGAGTATCAAGATAAAGAAGATTATTCTATCTTTGTGGCTTTTGATTTAGATGCAAAAGCTTGCGAAAAATTAGGCGTATCAAAAGCAAGTGCAGTGATATGGACAACTACACCTTGGACTTTGGTGGCTAATCAAGCTATAGCTTTAAATCCTAATGAAAATTATGTGATCACCAAAGAGGGTTTGATTTTTGCAAGTGCTTTACTTAAAAGTATGGTAGAAAAAGGACTTACAAGTGGGGAAATTCAAAAAGAATTAAACGCAAAAGAATTTGAAAAACTTGAAGCTATCAATCCTTTAAATGGAAGAAAATCTGTTTTAATTATGGGTGAGCATGTATTGATGGATGGTGGAAGTGGACTTGTACATACTGCACCAGGACATGGCGAAGATGATTACTATGCTTGTTTGAAATATGACATTGAAGTTTTAATGCCTGTTGATGATAGTGGATGTTATGATGAAACTTTAAGAGCTAAAGGGCTTTTGCCTTCTCATTTGCTTGAAGAGTTTATAGGTCTTCATATTTTTAAGGCCAATGAAAAAATTTTAGAACTTTTAGGCGAAAAACTTTTACATTCTTCTAAATTTATACATTCTTATCCATTTTGTTGGAGAACGCATAAGCCTGTGATTTATAGAGCTACTAAACAATGGTTTATTTTAATGGATGAACCAAAACTTCAAGGAAAAACTTTAAGAGAGTGTGCAAAAGAACAACTTTTAAAAACAACCTTTTATCCACAAAGTGGGGTAAAAAGAATAGGTTCTATGGTGGAAAATCGTCCAGATTGGTGTATTTCAAGACAAAGGGACTGGGGAACGCCTATAGCTTTTTTTAGAGATAAAAACACTAAAGAAGTGATTTTTGATGATGAACTTTTTGACTTTGTAGCAGCTATTTTTGAAAAACATGGCGCTGATGCGTGGTGGGAGTTTGAAATCAAAGATTTAATTCCTGCAAATTCAAAATACAACGCTGAAAATTTAGAAAAAGTATATGATATTTTAGATGTTTGGTTTGATAGTGGAAGTACTTTTAATGCGGTTTTAAATAGCGGACTTTATGACGCAGGAGAAAAAAGAGCAAGTATGTATTTAGAAGGAAGCGATCAGCATCGTGGTTGGTTTCAAAGCTCTTTACTTGTAGGTACAGCGATCAATGAAAGTGCACCTTATGAAAGCATTTTAACTCATGGTTTTACTACGGATGAAAAAGGGCAAAAAATGTCTAAATCTAAAGGCAATGTGATCGCTCCTGAATATGTAGCAAAAACTTATGGAGTCGAAATTTTAAGACTTTGGGTGCTTTTAAGTGATTATTCAAGTGATTTAAAAATTTCAGATAATATCTTAAAGCAAGTAGGCGAACAATACCGCAAAATAAGAAATACTATAAGATTTTTGCTTGCCAATACAAATGATTTAAAAGATTTAGAGGTTGAAGAATTTAGCTTTATTGATAAATGGATATTAAGTCGCGCAACTAAAGTTTTTAAAGCAAGTAAAGAAGCATTTTTTGCTTATGAATTTGCTAAAGGTTTTAGTTTGCTTTTAAATTTCTTAAGTGCAGATTTAAGTGGGATTTATCTTGATATCAGTAAAGATAGACTTTATTGTGATAGTGAAAATGTCCAAAGAAGGAAATCTGCTCAAGTGGCTATGGCTTTGATAGCAAAAGAACTTTTAAATTTGCTTGCTCCAAATTTAAGCTATAGCGTAGATGAGGCTTTAGAACATGCTAATGTTTTAATCAAAGGCGGTGCAAAAGATGTATTTGATCTGAGTTTAACTCAGGATTTTGATTATGATTTTGGTATAGATGATACATTTTTAATGAGTGCTAGAGAGAAATTTTTTGAACAAATTGATATGCTTAAAAAAGATAAAATCATTAAATCTACTTTGGAATTAAATTTAAACATTAGTTTTAATAAATTCCCAAATGAGGAATTAGCCGATTGGTTTATGGTAAGTCAAATCAGCAATGAAAATGAAGAAATTTTGGCTGAATTTGAAGTAGAGAATGAGAAATTTAAAATCACCAAAGCTTCACTTTGTAAATGCCCAAGATGTTGGAAACTTCAAAGCAAAAATGAAGAAACACCTTGTTTAAGATGTGAAGAAGTTTTAAAAGGGATTCAATGCTAGAAAATCCTATTCCAAATAGCATTATCATCACAACTATAGCGGTGGTTTTAGCTTTTAGTGCTTTAGCAGTATTTTTGATCAAAAAAACAAAGGAAAATAAATGATAACTTTAAAAGAAGCTTTAAAATACTCCAAAGAAGAACTTGAAAATTTAAAAAAAGAACTCAATGAAAAAGCAAAAAAAGAAAAAAAAATAGGTGCTTATATTGAACAATTTTTAGATAAAGACTTAAGTGTTTCAGGTGAAGGTGTGCCTGTAGCTATAAAAGATAATATCAGTGTAAAAGGTTGGGAGCTTACTAGCGCAAGTAAAATTTTACAAGGTTATATCGCTCCTTATGATGCAAGTGCGATTGTTAATTTAAAAGCTAATGGTTTTGCTCCTTTTGGGCGTTGCAATATGGATGAATTTGCTATGGGAAGTTCAACAGCGAGTTCTTGTTATGGAAAAACTTTAAATCCTTTAAATTTTGAGCGTGTTCCAGGTGGATCAAGTGGTGGAAGTGCTGCTGCGGTAGCGGGTGGCTTGGCTTTGGCAAGTTTGGGTTCTGATACAGGAGGATCTGTACGTCAACCTGCAGCTTTTTGTGGTTGTGTAGGATTTAAACCGAGTTATGGAAGAGTGAGTCGCTATGGCTTAGCTTCTTATTCTTCAAGTTTGGATCAAATCGGGGTTTTAACGCAAAATGTAGAAGATGCGGCAATTTTATATGATGCGATTGCAGGATATGACAAAATGGATAGCACGAGTGCAAATATCGAGTTTATCAAAACCGCTCCAAATTTAAATGCAAATAAAAAATTAAAAATCGCAGTGATTGAAAATTATGTCAATGATGCAGATAGTGAAGTAAAAAACGCACTTTTAAAAACCATAGATATGTTAAAAGCTAATGGACATGAGATTGTATATAAAAATTTGCTTGATTCTAAGTTTGATATTGCGGCATATTATATCATCGCAACAGCTGAAGCAAGTGCAAATTTAAGTCGTTATGATGGGGTACGTTATGGCAAGCGTTCTGAAAATATTCAAAATTTAAAAGAAATGTATGTAAATACACGCAGCGAAGGTTTTGGTGAAGAAGTAAAAAGAAGAATTTTGTTAGGAACTTTTGTTTTAAGCAGTGGATATTATGATGCGTATTATATTAAAGCACAAAAAGCTAGAGCTTTTATCAAGGCAAAATATGAAGAAATTTTGCAAGATTGTGATCTTATTTTTATGCCTGTAACTCCTACAACGGCTTTTAAATTTGATACTCAAAAAAGCCCTATGCAAACTTATTTAGAAGATGTTTATACTATCTCTGTAAATTTAGCAGGGCTTGGAGGCATTAGTGTGCCTGTTGCAAAAGATAAAGAAGGGCTTAATATATCAGCACAACTGATTTGCAAAGCTTATGATGAACAAACCTTGTTAGACGGGGCTTTAAGTTTAGAACAAATGATTAAAAATTAAGGATGAAAGATGAAAATTGTAAAAAGAGCTTTAACTTTTGAAGATGTATTATTGCGTCCTGGGTATTCTGAAGTTCTACCTAAGGAAGTAAAAATTCACACTAAACTAACAAAAAATATCACTTTAAATATGCCTTTAATCTCTGCGGCTATGGATACCGTTACTGAACACAGAGCTGCTATCATGATGGCAAGACTTGGAGGACTTGGAGTGATTCATAAAAATATGGATATAGCCTCACAGGTTAGAGAAGTAAAAAGAGTGAAAAAAAGCGAAAGCGGGGTGATTATCGATCCTATTTTTGTAAGTCCTAAGGCAAGTGTTGCGGAGGCTTTAGAAATCATGGCAGAGTATAGAATTTCAGGTGTTCCTGTAGTGGATGAAAATCAAAAACTAATAGGCATACTTACCAATCGTGATTTAAGATTTGAGAGTGATTTTTCAAATTTGGTTGAAAATGTTATGACTAAAATGCCTTTAATCACTGCTCCAAAGGGTTGTACTTTAGATGATGCGGAAAAAATTTTCAGCACCAACAAAGTAGAAAAACTTCCTATAGTTGATGAACAAGGACGCTTGGAAGGACTTATCACTATAAAAGATCTTAAAAAACGCAAAGAATATCCCGATGCCAATAAAGATGGTTTTGGAAGATTGCGTGTGGGTGCGGCTATAGGAGTAGGGCAAATGGATCGTGTAGATGCTTTAGTTGAAGCTGGCGTTGATGTTGTTGTGCTTGATTCTGCGCATGGACATTCTAAAGGTATTATCGATACAGTAAAAGCAATTAAAGCCAAATATCCAAATTTAGATCTTATCGCAGGAAATATTGCTACCGCAGCCGCAGCAAAAGCACTTTGCGAAGCAGGGGTGGATGCGGTTAAAGTAGGTATTGGGCCAGGAAGTATTTGTACTACACGTATTGTTTCAGGTGTGGGTGTGCCTCAAATTTCAGCCATTGATGAGTGCGTGGAAGAAGCAAATAAATTTGGCGTTCCTGTGATAGCTGATGGCGGGATTAAATATTCAGGTGATATTGCAAAAGCTTTAGCTGTAGGTGCGAGTTCCGTTATGATAGGATCGCTTTTAGCTGGAACGGATGAAAGTCCAGGAGAGCTTTTTACTTATCAAGGAAGACAATATAAGTCTTATCGTGGTATGGGCTCACTTGGGGCTATGCAAAAGGGAAGTTCGGATAGATATTTTCAGCAAGGTACTGCTCAAGATAAACTCGTTCCTGAAGGTATAGAAGGGCGTGTTCCTTATGTGGGAAGTATAAGAAGCGTGGTGCACCAACTTTTAGGAGGTTTGCGTTCTTCTATGGGTTATGTTGGGGCTAAAGATATAGAAGATTTTCAAAAAAGAGCTGAATTTGTTGAAATTACTACCGCAGGGCTTAAAGAAAGTCATGTACATGATGTTACTATCACTCATGAAGCACCAAATTACAAGGTCAATCATCAATGAGTTTTGAAGAAAATTTAAAACACGCTAATGAATCTTTGGAAAAATTAAACAATCAAGAGCTTGCCTTAGATGAAAGTGTAAAAATTTACAAAGAGGGTTTAGAAAGTATCAAAAAAGCAAGACTTGAGCTTGAAAAAGCAAAATTAGAAGTGGAGCAAATCGATGAGTAAAATAGCGGCTTTACAGTTTCCAACTTTAGCTTTAAGTGAATCAAGGCTTGATTATTATCTCAAAGCTTCAAAAGACAATGGGGCAAATTTAGTAGTTTTGGGCGAATATGTGATCAACAGTTTTTTTACAGAACTTTTACATATGCCAAAAAATATGATAAAAGAACAAAGTGAAGCTAAAAAAGAAAGCTTGATTAAACTTGCTAAAAAATACGAATTAGAAATCATCGCTCCTTATGTAAGCGTTGAAGCTAAAAGTTATAAAAAACTTTGCTTAAAAGTGACTCCAAATGGTGTTAAAAGTTATGAACAGCAAATTTTAATGCCTTATGAACATTGGAATGAAGAAAAATTTTTCAGCAACAAAACTCCATCGGAATTAAAAATTTTTACTTTTAATTATGAAAAATTAAAATGTGCTTTACTTTTTGGTTTTGAGACGCATTTTGATATTTTTTGGCAGCAGATTATGGCGAAAAAAATTGATTTGGTTATCGTTCCTAGTGCTTGTACCTTTGAAAGCAAACAAAGATGGGAAGAGCTTTTAAAAACAAGAGCTTTTTTAAATTCTGCAAATATTTTAAGAGTCAATCGCATAGGCAAAACAAAAGATGAATGGAATTTTTACGGCGATACTTTGTTTATCAATGCTTTTGGCGAGATAGAAAGTAAATTAGGTTCTGAAGAAGAAATGCTTATTATAGAGCCTAAAAAAAGTGATGAAGCAAGAAAACTTTGGGGTTTTGATAAAATTCTTAAGAATTTTTAAAGAAGGTAAATATGAGAAAAATTTTACTTCAAATTTTTATTTTTAGCGTATTATTTATAGTAACTTTTGCCATTAATCGTATAATTCTTTCATCCCTACAGGTTTAATTAGTGATAAAAATGAAATCTTTTTAATGTATCTTTTGGGTGTTTTTCATGATATAAGATTTTTAAGCGCAGCGTTTTTACCATTCTTGCTTTGTGGTTTTTTAAGTTTAATTTTTTCTAATATAAAAATAAATAATAAGTTAGTAATATATAGTAAAAATTTTTATTTCATTTTTTCAAGCGTTTATATAATTGTTCTTTCTTGTCTTTGTATAGGATTTTCTTATGCAAAATACTATTATTACGAAATTTACAAGACTAAATTTGATATTTTTATGTTTACTCTAAAAGATGATAATACAAAAACTATTTTAAGTATTATTTATCATGATTATCCAATTTTAAAAATTTTAGCTTTAATGTTGATTTTTGGAGTTTTTGTATTTTTTTTAAATTTGAAAATATTAAATTTAAAGCTAAAACCTGTTAATTTAAGATTATTTCCCTTAATAGCTTTAAATTTAATATTAATTATTGTTTATGTTATAGCCTTAAGGGGTCCCTTTAAGCATGTGGCTATAAATGTGCAAAATTATTCTTTTAGTGAATATAGTGTTGTAAATGATACAATGTTAAATCCAATTATGGCATTTTCTTGGGCTTTAAAACAATATAAAGAAGAAGCGGCTTTGAAGGTTATCACACCTTTGAAAGCACAAGAACTTAAAGAAAAACTTTTTGATTATTTGCATCAAAGTCCTATAAATCTAAAAGCTGAAAAGAATCATCCTAGTGTATTTGTTAACTTAATGGAAAGTTTTGGGCTTAATTTGGCTGATTTTACAAATACAGAACATAATTTTTTAGGTTCATTAGATAAACATTTTAAGCAAGATTTTTTATTCAAACGCTTTTTGAGTTCTAGTAATGGAACTATACCAAGTTTTGCAAACTTATTTTTTGTAAGTCCATTTTCTAATATTTCTACAAGTAAATTTCAGAAAACTTATTTGGATTTAACACCTATTGCTGTTTATAAGAAAGCAGGATATAAGGTGATTTTTGTAAGTGCAGGTAATGGATCTTGGCAAAATATTAAAAATTATCTCAGTATTTTGGGAGTAGATGAGATTATAGATGAAAATATTTTAATGAAAGACTATAATGGAGCAAAAGATAGTGAAAATGGTTATGGGGTAGCTGATGAGTTTTTATATAAAAAAGTTTATGACTTGCTTCAAAAAAATCCACACAACACCCTTATAATTGCTCTTACTATTTCTAATCATCCACCTTATAAAATTCCACAAAATGATTTGCCAAAATTACAAAACATTCCACAAACTTTACTTAATATGCTTCCTTATGAAAAAGATAAACAAGATAATATTATCAAAGCTTATACTTATGCAAATAATGAATTTGGAAAATTTCTAGATAAAGTAAAACAAAGTCCATTTAAGGATAGTGTCATTATAGCGGCAACTGGAGATCATAGAGTACGCGAAATGAGTATGGATTTAAATTCCCAAAAAGCTTTTGCTTATAGTGTACCTTTTTATCTTTATATTCCTAAGGATTTGCAAGATAATATTTATTATGATAAAGATCGTGTAGGATCTCATAAAGATATTTTTCCAACTCTTTATGCTTTAAGTTTAAATAATGTTAAGTATTTAAGCGTAGGCGGAAGAAATATGTTAGCAAGACCAAGTGATGAGAAATTAGAATTTGGGATCAACGATGCTGTATGGATTGATAAAAAAGGTATTTATAGTGGCGGTAAAGGGTACTATTTTGAAAGTAATGATACTTTAAAAGATATGAATAAAGCTTTTAACCTTGATGGTTATACTAAAGACTTTGATAAATTTTATAGAGAGTTAAATTTATATCAATTAGCCGAGCGTTTAGGCATTTCAAAATAGGATTTATATTTTCTTTTTAGTAAAAAAGTGCTAAAATTTAACCTTTAAATTATAAAGGTTTAAATGATGCAAAATATCCATTTTATCGGCATAGGCGGTATAGGAATTTCCGCTTTAGCAAGATTTTTAAAAGAAAAGGGCTTTAAGATTAGCGGAAGTGATCTTAAAGAGAGTAAAATCACTAAAGAACTAGAAAAAGAAGGGGTTAAGGTCAGTATCCCTCATCATAAAGACAATATTTTAAACAAAGATTTAGTTATTTATTCTGCTGCTATCAAAGAAGAAAATCCTGAATTTAAACATGCTAAAGAATTAGGCATTAAATGCCTTTCACGCAAGGAGGCCTTACCTCTTATCTTAGAAGATAAGCGTGTTTTTGCGGTTGCAGGAGCACATGGAAAAAGCACGACTTCAAGTATTTTAGCTTCTTTACTTGATGATGCTTCTGTGATCATCGGAGCGATTTTAAAAGAATTTGGTTCAAATATGATTTATAAAGAAAGTCAAAACCTTGTTTTTGAAGCTGATGAGAGCGATAGTTCTTTTTTAAATTCAAATCCTTATTTGGCTATAGTTACCAATGCGGAAGCAGAGCATTTAGATCATTATGGTAATGAAGTTTCAAAACTTCATCATGCTTATACCCAGTTTTTAGATGTGGCTAAAATTCGCGTGATTAATGCTGAAGATGAGTTTTTGAAAAATTATAAAAATGAGTCAATCAAGCTTTATCCAAGTAAAGATATCAAAAACTGCACCATGTGTATAGAAAATTTCAAACCTTTTACAAGCTTTGAGTTAAAAGATTTAGGTGAGTTTAAAGTTTTTGGTATGGGATATCATTTAGCTCTTGATGCGTCTTTGGCGATTTTGGCGGCTCTAAATTTTTTAGATATAGAAACGATAAGAACCAGACTTAAAAATTATCAAGGTATTAAAAAGCGTTTTGATATTTTACATGCTGATGAAAATTTGGTTTTAATTGATGATTATGGTCATCATCCAACCGAAATAAAAGCGACTTTAAGTGCAGCACAAGAATACGCAAAATTAGGTAGATATAAAAAAATCACAGCTATCTTTGAACCCCACCGCTACACGCGTTTAGCTGCAAATTTAAAGGAATTTGCAAAGGCTTTTGAAGGTGTTGATGAGCTTGTAATTTTACCTGTTTATGCTGCAGGAGAAGAGCCTATAGAGCTTGATTTAAAAGCGGTTTTTCCTAAGGCTTTATTTGTAGAAGATATTAAAAGAGAGGGTAAATTTTTGGTGGCTTCTAAGGGGCAGGTTTTTGAAGAAGGGCTTATTATAGGTTTTGGTGCAGGAGATATCAGCAATAAATTAAGGCAAAAGAATGAGTAGGGTTTTTTTATATTTTTTAATTATTTTAATTTTAGCCTTAATCACTTTTGCTTTGCGTGAAAAATTAGGCAAAAAAACCAAACCTTTTTTTAGTATTTTACTTGTGATTTTTATTGTTTTAGCAGTATTTTTTGAATTTGAAAATACGCAAAAAAGTCATTTAAGAACAGATATTATCGTAGCTTTTAATCAAAATAAAAATATTTTATGTAAAGATATCAATGTTTCTAAGGCGTATTTTAATTATGAATTTGGTACAGGAAGTTTTATTTCAAAGGATAATAATCAAAGTTTTAATTCTTTAATCATAGATATTAAAGATTGTAGGTTAAATGATGAATGATACAAAAGAAGAATTGATCTCAAAGCTTGATTTAAACAGCTATTTAGAAGAGTTTAAAGCCCTTTTTGCAAGAGATAAAGAGATTTTTTTACAAGGAGATTCTAATCTTCATTTTAAACGCATACATGAGCTTTGCGAGGTGGAATTTCCTACTATGCCAGAGCTTAGTAATCTTGATAAAGCCTTAGTTCATTTAAGCAAGCAAGGAATTTTGCATTTAGATGAAATTTTTGAATTTGTAAAAATTTTTCGTTATTTTGAAAAGCTAAAAAAAATAAAACTAGGAACAAATTTAGACTCTTGGTTGCAAAAGATAGAATTTGTTAGCGGAGCTTTGGAGCTTTGTTTGAATTTCGATGAGAAAGGGGAATTAAAAGAAAGTTTAGATGAAAGACTTGTAAATCTTAATACTGCTTTAAGATTGAAAAACGAAAGCATAATAGCTGAGTTTAAGAAATTTTGCTACACAAAAGCTTTGATGCCTTATCTTATCGATACACAAATCCATCTTATAAACAATCTTGAAGCCTTGCTTGTAAGAGGTGGGTTTAATCACGCTATTAAAGCAAAAATCATAGGTAGAAGTAGTGGCGGTGGCTTTTATATCGTGCCTTTAAGTGTTGAGAATTTGCAAAATGATATAGAAAAAATCAAAAATCAAAAAGAAGAAATTTATTATGAATACGCTAAAAATTTCTCAGCTTTTTTAGCAAAAAACCTACCTTTTTTAAAATTTATCAATACAGCCTTTGATCTTTTTGATCATTATAGTGCTAGGGTTTTGCTTGCTAAAAAAAGGGATTTTGAATTTGTTTTGTGTGATCAAAGTACGGATTTGGTTCTTAAAAATTTCGCCCATCCTGCTTTAAAAAATCCAAAAAGCGTGAGTTTGGAATTTAAAAAACAAGTTTTAATCATCACAGGGGTAAATGCAGGCGGAAAATCCATGCTTTTAAAATCCATGCTAAGCGCAGCATTTTTAGCTAAACATCTTTTGCCTATGCATATAAAAGCAAGTGAAAGTAAAATTGGTACTTTTAAAGAATTTGATGCCATCATAGAAGATCCGCAAAATGTTAAAAACGACATTTCAACTTTTGCAGGAAGAATGTTGCATTTTTCTAGACTTTTTTCTAAGAAAAATTTGCTTTTAGGTATCGATGAAATAGAGCTTGGAACAGATTTTGAAGAAGCGGCTTGTTTGTATAGTGTGTTGATTTCAAAACTCATAACTAATAATCTTAAAATCATCATCACCACACACCACAAACGCCTTGCTATGCTTTTAGCAAAAAACGAGCAAGTTGAACTCATCGCTGCCTTATATGATGAAGAGCTTTCACGCCCAAAATACGAGTTTTTAAAAGGCACCATAGGAAAATCTTATGCCTTTGAAACGGCTTTGCGTTATCAGATTCCGCCGAATTTAGTTAGTGAGGCTAAAAAGCTTTATGGCGAGGATAAAGAAAATTTAGAAGAGCTTGTGGGTAAAAATATCAATCTTGAATTAGAACTAAAAGCTAAGCTTGAAAATGTTGAGAAAAAAGAGCAAAAAGTCGATGAAATTTTACTTTCTTTAAAAGATCAAAAAGAAAAAAATGAACAAGAATTTCGTACGAGTTTAAGAAATTTAGAATTTAAATTTCACAAAGCCATAGAAGAAGCTAAGAAAACCATACAGCTTAAAGACACAAAAGATAAGCAAAGAAGTCTTAATAAAGCCAATGAGCTTAAAAAAGAAATCATCTTGCCAAGTATGGAGCAAAATGAAGAATTGCGTGTGGGGGATTTTGTAAAATATGAAAAAATTAAGGGTAAAATCATAAGCATTTCCAAAAACGATGCTATGGTTGAAAGCGATGGGATTAAACTTCGTGTGCCTTTAAAACTGCTTAAAAAAAGCACTCCTACACCTAAAATAAGTCCAAAAACAAGTATTAGTGTGGCAAAACCGACTAATCTTAGCGTTAGCTTGGATTTGCACGGGCTTAGGAGTGATGAAGCTATTTCAAGGCTTGATAAATTTATTTCAGATGCTTTGCTTGCAGGCTTTGATGAAGTTTTAGTTTACCATGGTATAGGAACAGGAAAGCTTGCCTTTGCGGTAAGAGAGTTTTTAAAAACCCATAAAAGTGTTAAAGGCTTTAATGACGCACCGATCAATCAAGGAGGTTTTGGTGCTAAGGTGGTAAAATTATAAGGAAATAAATGATTACAAAAGATAATTTCAAACAAGTTTTAGAAAACTTAGGCTTTAAAAATAAAAATGAAAATTATGTAAAAACAATCAATAATTACACACTTTTAATAGATTATAAAAACCAAAGTATTAATTACCCAAAAGAAATAAAAATTCACGATAAAACTACTTCTAATTTTTCACACCCTGAAAATTTTGTAGTTTTTGAATGTGTGCATAGACTTTTAGAAAAAGGTTATAAGGCTCAACATTTAGAGTTAGAGCCAAAATGGAATCTTGGCAGGGATAAAAAAGGTGGTAAGGCTGATATTTTAGTAAAGGATAATGAAAACAATCCTTATTTGATTATAGAATGTAAAACCACAGATTCTAAAAATAGTGAATTTATAAAAGAATGGAATAGAATGCAAGAAGATGGTGGGCAGCTTTTTTCTTATTTTCAGCAAGAAAAAGGTGTAAAATATCTTTGTCTTTATGCAAGTGATTTTAGAGATAAGTTAGAATATAAAAATTACATCATACAAGCTTACGATAACGAAGAATATCTAAAAGAAAAAGAATTACAAAATTCTTATAAAAAATCTAATAACAATATAGAACTTTTTAAAACTTGGAAAGAAAGTTATGAACTGCAATATTTCGAGCAAGGTATTTTTGAAGCAAATGTCAATGCCTATAAAATTTTAGAAATTACTCCAACTTTTGATAATCTTAAAGAACTTAAAGAAGAAGGCAAATATCACGAATTTGCAAAAATTTTACGCAAGCATAATATATCAGGCAAGGAAAATGCCTTTGATAAACTTGTAAATATTTTTCTTTGCAAAATTTATGATGAAACTTTTAATAAAAACAATCTCAAATTTGGATATTTTGGCGTAATGGCAGATACTTATGCAAATATGCAAGATAGATTAATGTGGCTTTATAAAGAAGCTATGAAAGAATTTTTAGGAGAAAAAATTACCTTTGTATCTAATGAAGATATAGAAAAAGACTTTAAGCAATTAAAGATAAAAACTTTAAAAGAAGTAATGCAAAATTACATCAAAGAATTAAAATTTTATTCAAATAATGATTTTGCATTTTTAGAAGTGCATAATAAGGAATTATTCTTAAAAAACGCACTTGTATTAAAAGAAATAGTAGAGCTTTTTGCAAATTACAAGCTTACTCAAAACTCTACAAATCAATTTTTAGGCAATCTTTTTGAACTTTTTTTGCAAAAAGGTATGAAGCAAGATGAAGGGCAGTTTTTTACTCCTGTTCAAATTTGTGAATTTATTATGTATTCTTTACCGCTTCAAGAAATGTTAAGTAAAAACTCTAAAGCTTTAAGGGTGATTGATTATGCTTGTGGTGCTGGACATTTTTTAAACACGTATGCTAATGAGCTTAAGCGTTATCTAACAGAAGATGAGCTTAAAGAGCATTATAAAAATATTTATGGTATTGAAAAAGAGTATCGCTTAAGTAAGGTTTCTAAGGTATCAAGTGCAATGTATGGGCAAAATGAAATCAATATTTTATACGCTGATGCACTTGCTTCTTTTGAATTAGCAAATACAAATAATTTAGAAGGAGAAAAAGCAAAACCACAAATAGAATCAAATAGTTTTGATTTGCTTATAGCAAATCCGCCTTATTCTGTAAAAGGATTTTTAGAAACTTTAAGTGATAAATCTAAAAATACCTATAAACTTTTTAACGATGATATAAACATAGAAACAAATAGTGCTATTGAATGCTTTTTTTGTGAGCGAGCAAATCAAATTTTAAAAGATAATGCTAAAGCTGCCATTATTTTGCCAAGTTCTATTTTAAATAAGGATTCTATTTATAAAAATACAAGAGAAATATTGTTTCAAAATTTTGATTTTATTGCCATTGTTGAGCTTGGAAGCCAAACATTTGGTGCAACAGGGACAAATACGATTATTTTATTTTTACGCAAAAAAGAAACTTTTAAACAAGAAAATCATCTTATTTCTCAAGATTATAGTTTGATTAAAGAACGCATAGAAACTGAAAATTTAAAAGACAGTGAAAACTTTTATCAAAATTATCTAAGTGCGTATTGTGATTTTAGAAAATTTGATAAAGAGCTTTATAGCAATTTTTTAAATGGCAGCTTAGATTCTAAACTTGCAGAGTTAGAAGCCTTTAAAGATTATCACAATGCATTTAGGCAAACAAGTGATTATAAAAAACTTAAAGAATCTAAAATTTATAAAGAAAGTAAAGATAAGCAAGATTTAGAAGATAAAGCCTTTTTAGCCTATACTCAGGCAATCGAAAAGGATAAATTACTTTATTTTTGCTTAAGTTTTAATCAAGAAGTTTTAATCATAAAATCCCCAAGTGATATAAAAGAACAAAAGAAATTTTTAGGTTATGAGTGGAGCAATAGAAAAGGCGATGAAGGTTTAAAAGAATTGCACGAGCCTTATTTGAGCCCACTTTTTGAAAGAGGCAATCCGCAAAATGAGACCAAACTTAATACTTTAATTTGTAAAGCATTCTTAAAAACTCTTAGCGATATACCAAAAGATTTGCAAGGCTATGCCAGTAAAGCAAGGCTTGTTGATATGATGGATTTTGAAAAAGTGGAATTTAATAAAGCTATAAATTTAAACGTAAAATCAAAAGATGAGTTAAATCCTTTTAAGAATTCTAAGTTTGAGTTGGTGAGATTAGGAGATATTATACAAAGTAAAGGCAAGGGAAAAAGACCTGCATCCTTTGCAAATCCTAATGGAATATATCCTTTTATTAAAAGTTCTAAAATATTGGAAAAGTGTGATGACTTTGATTTCTATTTTGAAGCTTTAATTATAGGCGATGGAGGCGGGGCAAATATACATTATATAAATGGCAAATTCTCAAGCTCAGATCACACCTATATTTTTACAAATAAACAAGATTCAAAAATACTTTTAAAATTTATTTATTATACAATCAATTCAAATTTAGAACTTTTAGAAGCAGGATTTAAGGGTATAGCTTTAAAAAATATATCAAAAACTTTTATAGAAAATATCCAAATTCCTTTACCACCACTTGAAATTCAAAAACAAATCGTAGCAGAGTGTGAAAAGGTAGAAGAGCAGTATAATACTTTAAGCTTGAGTATAAAAGAGTATCAAAATTTAATTAAAGCAATACTTCAAAAGTGCGGTATTATAGAGGACAATCAAGAATATGAACTAAATTCTATTTTAGAAAATTTGCAAAAATTAGAATCTAAGTTTGATTTTAATCTCTTGTTTTCATTTATAGATGATTTTACTAATGCAAGGCAAGAAGACTTAAAGAAATTTAAAGAATTCATCAAGAATACAAAAGCTATTTTAGACACCCTTTTAACATCACCAAAACAAGGTTGGAATAAAGAAAAACTAAATGAAATTGTTAGCATTCAAAGCGGAGGAACACCTGATAGAAAAATTAAAGAATATTGGAATGGAAATATCAATTGGGTAAAATCTGAAGTATGTCAAAATTGTTATGTTTATGATTATCAAGTTAAAGAAAAAATTACAGAATTAGGGTTACAAAAATCATCGGCAAAATTATTAAAGAAAGAAACAACATTAATTGCATTAGTTGGTGCTACTATAGGTAAAATCGGTTTTTTAACTTTTGAAAGTGCAACAAACCAGAATATTACTGGCTTATATCCAAAAAATCTAAAAATCTTAAATACCAAATATTTATATTATGCTTGTATGGGCTTGTATGGCCAATTTAGAAAATTAGGAGATTTTGTTATGGCTAATTCTAATTTTATAAAAAATCTTACAATCCCACTCCCACCGCTAGAAATTCAAGAAAAAATTGTTCAAAGCATTGAATTAGTAGAACAACAAATTGATTTTCTTAATCTTAAATTAGAATTTTTAGAAAAAGAAAAAGAAAAAATCTTGCAAAAATATTTATTTTCTTAAAGCATTTTTCGCTAAACTTTGTAAATTTTATAAGGTTTAGCGATGAAAAACATTATGATATTAAGCGGAGCGGGTTTGTCTGCTCCAAGTGGGCTTAAAACTTTTAGAGACAATGACGGGCTTTGGGAAGAATACGATGTGATGGAGGTTTGCTCTGCAACAGGTTTTAGAAAAAATCCTAAAAAAGTACTTGATTTTTACGATGCAAGAAGGGCGCAACTTCAAAATGTAAAGCCAAATCACGCTCATGAAAAAATCGCACAGTTAAAAGAAAAATGGGGTAAAAACCTTTTTGTCATCACGCAAAATGTAGATGATTTGCTAGAGCGTGCAGGGTGTAAAGATGTGATTCATTTGCATGGCTTTTTGCCTGAACTTCGCTGCTTAAAATGCGAAGAAATTTTTAATATAGGTTATGAAAAAATCACAGATAAACAATGCCCAAAATGCAAAAGTAAGGATTTAAGACACAATATAGTCATGTTTGAAGAGCAAGCTCCTGCTTATGCTACGCTTTATTCTTTGTTAAATCAAACTTCGCTTTTTATCAGCATAGGCACAAGTGGGGCGGTTTTGCCTGTAGGGCGTTATGCTTCAATGTGCGAAAAAAGTATTTTAAATATCTACGAAAAAGATGCGAATTTAGAGCGGTATTTTGATAAAATCTATATAGAAGATATTATAAGCGCTATTGATAAAATCGCACTTGATATAGAAAATTTTATGAAAGATGGTAATGTTTGATTCTTTTTTAAGTGGAGTTTTTTTGGGCTTTGGAGTGAGTGTGCCTTTTGGACCTGTAAATATTTTGATTTTAACTTATGCGCTAAAAGCTTTTAAAAATTCCATAGCTGTAGGACTTGGAGCATTTAGTATAGATATGCTTTATCTTTTTTTGCTTCAATTTGGGCTTTTAAATTTCTTAGACAATGTTATTTTTATGCGTTCTTTGGCGATTTTTGGTTTTTGTTTTTTAACTTATATGGCGTATTTGATGCTAAGAAAAAAGAAAGAAAGCTTAAATTTAGAGCATAAAGAATTTAAAGAAAGTCTTTTGAAAAGTTATATTAAAGGAGCTTTTTTAAATGGTTCAAATCCTTTTGTGATAGGATTTTGGCTTAGTGCTGCAAGTGTGGTTTTAAGCAGCGATCATGCTTATTTGATGACTTTAGGGCTTGTTGTGGCTATACTTTTTTGGGTAAGTGCTTTAGCCTTTGTGGTGGCAAGATATAGTCATGTTTTTAGTGCAAAAGTTGTTTTTATAATCAATATAATTTCAGCTATAATTATAGAGTATTTTGCTCTTAATTTATTATATAAAACTTTCTTAGGATAAAAAATGAATGCAAAAGAATTTTTAATCGAACTTTTAAAATTTAAATCTGTTACGCCAAATGATGATGGAGTTTTAAATTTCATCGCTATGGAACTGAGTGATTTTGAAGCTTTTTTTATAGAAAAAGAAGGCATTAAAAACCTTTTACTCACTAAAAAATTTAAAGATGAAGGCGAGCATTTAGCTTTTGGTGGGCATGTAGATGTGGTGCCTGCAGGCGAGGGTTGGAGTAATAATGCTTTTGTGCCTGTGGAAAAAGAAGGCTTTATTTATGCAAGGGGTGCTCAAGATATGAAAAGCGGAGTAGCAGCCTTTGTGGATGCGGCAAAGAATGCGGATTTTAAAGGAGCAAGACTGAGTCTTATTTTAACAAGTGATGAAGAAGGCGAAGCTATATATGGAACTAAGGCTGTTTTAGAATGGATGCAAGAAAGAGATATGCTACCTGATTATGCTGTGGTTGCCGAGCCAACCTGTGTTAAAAAAATCGGCGATAGTATTAAAATAGGGCGTCGTGGTTCTATCAATGGAAAACTTTTAATCCGTGGAAAACAAGGGCATGTTGCTTATCCTGAAAAATGTATCAATCCTGTGCATGATTTTGCGCCAGTTTTAAAGCTTTTAGCGGGTTTTGATCTTGATCCTGGAAGTGCTGAATTTAGTCCTTCAAAAATCGTTATAACTGATATTCGTGGAGGTATGGGGGTGTGTAATGTTACACCAAATGATTTAAAACTTATGTTTAATGTGCGTAATTCCCCTGATACAAGTTTAGAAGATGTAAAAAGTTATGTAGAAAAAATTTGTCATGGTTTAAACTATGAGTTAGAGCTAAAACAATCAAGTGAAACTTTTTTGACAAATATCGACAATAAAATCGTTCAAAAAATGAATGAAAGCGTTCAAAAAATCACCCATGAAGTACCAGAGCTTAATACCAAAGGCGGTACAAGTGATGCAAGGTATTTTGCAAAATACGGTGTAAAGGTAGTGGAATTTGGGGTTTGTAATGATAGAATTCACGCTATTGATGAAAGGGTAAGTATAGAAGAATTTGAAAAACTTTGTCTTGTTTTTAGGGATTTGGTAGAGAATTTTTAAAGGTTTAGAATGATTATCAATGGAGAAAAATTTGAATTTAAAGAGCTTGGATTTATGGATTTTATCAAAGAAAAAGGCTTGAAAATAGAACTTATCGCTTTAGAATTAAATGGAGAAATTATACCAAAAAGTGAATTTGAAAATTTGATTTTAAAAGAAAACGATAAAGCTGAAATCGTAAGCTTTGTAGGAGGTGGATGATGAGAGTGAAATTTAATGGCAAAGAACTTGATACAGACTTTAAAACAAGTTTGGAATTTTTTGAAAATATCAGCAAAAATGAAAATGATGTATGGATTATCAATGGTTTTGCAACAAAAGAGAATATCGCTTTAAATGAAGATGATGAGCTTTTTTGTATAGAAAGAAATACTTTACCTCCAAAAGATGCACTAGATGCTATGATGAGAGCAAGACACACTCCAAAACTTCACGATAAACTTAAAAATGGGCGCGTGGCGGTGTGTGGTTTAGGCGGACTTGGATCACATATAGCGATAAATTTAGCAAGAAGTGGAGTGGGGTTTTTAAAGCTGATTGATTTTGATGTGATTGAGCCTAGTAATTTGAATCGTCAAGCTTATCGTGTGAGTGATTTGGGTAAATTTAAAACCGAAGCTTTAAAAGAGCAAATTAGCGAGATTAACCCTTATATCAGCGTTGAAATTTGCACTTTAAAAATCGATGAGGATAATTTAAAGTCTTTATTTAAAGATATAGATATAGTTTGCGAAGCTTTTGATAGTGCTATCGCAAAAGCGATGATGGCGCAAAATTTTCATAGATTTTACAAAGATAGTATTTTAATCTGTGCTTCAGGGCTTGCGGGCTATGGTGATAGCAACAGCATACAAACAAGAAAAATTGCTAAAAATTTCTATGTGTGTGGGGATTTGGTAAATGGTGCTAAGGTGGGAAATGGACTTATGGCACCAAGGGTAAATATTTGTGCAGGACATCAAAGCAACCTTGTTTTAGAGCTTTTAGCAAATAAGGAGTAAAAATGCAAGAAAATTTAAAAAATGATAAATTAAAAATAGGCAAATACGAGTTTGATTCAAGATTTATTTTAGGTTCTGGAAAATATTCGCTAGAGCTTATAAAATCAGCTATAGAAGAAGCTAAAGCACAGATTATCACTCTAGCCTTACGCCGTGCAAATACAGGGGAAATTGCTAATATACTTGATTATATCCCTAAAAATATCACACTTTTACCCAACACTTCAGGCGCAAGAAACGCCGATGAAGCTTTACGCATTGCAAGGCTTTCAAGAGAGCTTGGTTGTGGAGAACTTATCAAGATAGAAGTGATAAGCGATAGTAGGTATTTGCTACCTGATAATTATGAAACGATTAAAGCTTGTGAGCTTTTAGCTAAAGAGGGTTTTACGCCCTTACCTTACATGCATGCTGATCTTTACGCAGCTAGAGCTATGCGTGATGCAGGAGCTGCGGCTATCATGCCTTTAGCAGCACCTATTGGAAGTAATAAAGGCTTATGCGCTAAGGAATTTATACAAATTTTGCTTAATGAAATTGATTTGCCTATCATTGTAGATGCGGGTATTGGAAGTCCTGCGCAAGCTTGTGAAGCTATGCAAATGGGAGTAAGTGCGGTGATGGTAAATACGGCTATAGCTGAAGCTAAAAATATAGCCTTGATGGCTAGAGCTTTTTCTTTGGCGGTAAATGCAGGAAGAGCAGCTTTTTTAGCAGGTTTGGCAAGTGTGAGTGAAGCTAAAGCAAGTTCTCCATTAACAGGCTTTTTAAGGGATTGATTATGCAAGATTATATGCAGCATTTACCTCACATGCAGGAAATAAAAAGCGAAATTTTAAATAAGGTTTTAAGTCAAGTTCAAAGCTATGATGAGAGTCAATTTAGCGCTAAAGATGTTAAAAATGCTTTAAATCAAACACATTTAAGTATAGAGCATTTAAAAGCCTTGCTTTCAAGTGCAGCAGAAGATTTCATAGAAGAATTAGCCTTTAAATCCGCTAAAGTCAAGCAAAAATATTTTGGAAATTCTATCTCTCTCTTTACTCCACTTTATTTGTCAAATTATTGTAATTCTAAATGTGTTTATTGTGGTTTTCAAAAAGGTAATAAAATCGCAAGAGCTAAGCTAAGTGAAGCTGAAATTCACGAAGAAATGCAAGCCATTGCTAAAAGTGGTTTAGAGGAAATTTTAATGCTAACAGGCGAGGGTAGGGAGTTTGCAAGTGTAGAATATATAGCAAATGCTTGTAAGATAGCTAGAGAGTATTTTAAGGTTGTGGGCGTTGAAATTTATCCTATGAATGAAGATGAATATAAAATTTTGCATGAAAAGGGTTGTGATTATGTGACTGTTTTTCAAGAAACTTACAATCCTTTAAAATATTCTAAAATTCATTTAGCTGGCGAAAAACGCATTTTTCCTTATCGCTTTAATGCTCAAGAAAGAGCTTTAAAAGCAGGTATGCGTGGAGTGGCTTTTGGGGCGCTTTTAGGCATAGATGATTTTAGAAAAGATGCCCTTGCTACGGCACTTCATGCGCATTTTTTACAACAAGCTTATCCTCATGCTGAAATTTCTATTTCAGTACCACGTTTAAGGCCTATTATCAATAATGCTAAAATCCATCCTAAAGATGTGAGTGAAAAACGCCTTTTGCAAGTACTTTGTGCTTATAGACTCTTTTTGCCTTTTGCGGGCATTACCATTTCAAGTCGTGAAAGAATAGGCTTTAGAGATGAGGTTATCAAGCTTGGTGCTACCAAAATAAGTGCAGGAGTAAGCGTGGGTATAGGTGAGCATAAGGGTGAGAAAAAGGGCGATGAGCAGTTTGAAATTTCAGATGATAGAAGCGTGGATGAAATTTTAGCTATGCTTAAAAGATCCAATTTACAAGCTGTGATGAGTGATAGTATCTATGTGGGATAAAAAAATCATCGCTATAAGCGATAGAAAATGTGTAGAGATAGACTTTTTAAAGCAGATTGAAAAACTTGCTAAGGCTAAGGTAGATGCTATAGTTTTAAGAGAAAAAGATTTAAGCGAATTTGAGTATTATGATTTAGCAAAAGAAGTTTTAAGCATTTGCGCAAAGCAAAAAGTGACTTGTTTTTTGCATTTTTTTGATAGGGAGTGTTTAAAATTGGGGCATCGTTATTTTCACGCACCGCTTTCTTTGCTAAGAAAAGAGCCTAAATTAATAAAATATTTTCATATACTTGGCACTTCAGTCCATAGTAAAGAAGAGCTTTTAGAGGCGATGAGTTATAAGGTAAATTATGCTTTTGTAGGGCATATTTTTGAAAGTTCTTGCAAGGTGGGTTTAGAGCCTAAAGGGATTGATTTTTTAAAATCCTTGCTTGAATTTAGTCAAATTCCACTTTATGCTATAGGCGGTATCAATGCTCAAAATATAGAAAATTTTAAAGATATAAATATAGCAGGCGTTTGTATGCGTGAAATTTTAATGAAAGAAAAAGATCTTAAAAAGTATCTTTTAGAATGTAGGCAAAATTTACGATGAATAAAATTCTTTCTTTACCAGAAGATTTAAGGCAATTAAAAGGTGTCAATTATAAAAAAATTAAATCTTGCACTTTTGCTAAATATACACAAACGGATACTTCGCATTCTACTTTTGTTAATGTAGGAAGTCATCTTTTAACTTTTGTTCGCAAAGGATATAAAATTTTACATACTGCATCAAAAGATTATAAGATTAACTCTTATGAAACTTTGTTTTTAAAAGCTGGGAGCTATACTTTAAGCAATGTAGGACTTAGCAAAGGAGTTTATGAAGCTTATTTATTTTTTTTTGACAATGCATTTTTAATTGAACTTATTTATAAGTATAAAGATTTTTTTAAACTAGATCAAAAGTTTCAAAACTATGAAATTTTTTGGGTAAAAAATGATAAGATTTTGCAAGGAATTTTGGAAAGTTTTTCACCGCATTTTGAAGAAAATACGCAAATTTTAGATCCTATAGTGAGTTTGAAATTTGAAGAGATTTTTTTACATTTACTTTTAAATAAGAATATTTATTTTATTAGTTTTTTATCAGGAATTTTAAAAGAATTTCGCCTTGATCTTTCCCAACTTTTTGAGTATTGCGGTAGAGAATTTTTAAGCGTAAATGAAATGTCTAATTTTGCGAAATTAGATTTAGCAACTTTTTCTAAAGAATTTAAGAAATGTTTTGGACAAAGTCCTAAAAAATGGTTAGATGAAAAAAGGTTGCAAAAAGCAAAGATTTTACTTAAATTTTCTAAAAAAAATATCAATGAAATAGCTAATGAGTGCGCTTTTTCTTCGGTAGCTTGGTTTATTGAAAGATTTAAAGAGAAATATGAGCAAACTCCTAAGCAATATCAAAAGACAAAAAACTTGTATTTTTTATCAAAAAACTAGCACATTTTTTTTATCCAAATAAATATAATTCAATGAAAATATTTTTAAATAAAGGAGAAAATATGAAAAAATATGTTTTAAGTTTAGCGCTTCTTGGAAGTTTGCTTGGTGCAAGTGAATTAAAATATCAAGAATTTGATGGTTTTAAAAGCCCTGAAAGTATTTTTGTAGATAAAAACTATGTTTATATATCTAATGTAGGAGAAAAACTTGAACCTTTGGCGAAAGATAATGATGGATTTATTTCTAAGCTTGATAAAAATGGCAAAGTGCTAGAATATAAATTTTTAACCCATCTTAATGCACCAAAAGGCATGATGGAGATTGGAAAAACTCTTTATGTGGTAGATATCGATGTTTTACGCGGTTTTGATCTTAAAACTAAAAAAGAAATTTTTAATTTACCTATTAAAGGTGCAATCTTTTTAAATGACATAGAAAAATTAGACGACAATACGCTTTTGGTTAGCGATACTGGCACAGGACTTATTTTAAAGGTTGATTTAAAAACTAAGCAATATGATGAATTATTAAAACTTGATTTAGCAAAATTTGGCGGTCCAAATGGGTTATATCTAGATAGAAAAAAACATAAGCTTTTTATAGCTGGTTATCATCCTGATGGTGTAAGTGGCGGTGTTGTAATGGCTTATGATTTAAATACAAAAGAACTCAGTATAATTAAAAATGAAAAAGAATCTTATGATGGAATAGTTCCTTATAAAGATGGTTTATTGGTAAGTTCTTGGGGAAATAATCTAAATGGATATATTTATAATTTAGATAATGTTAAATCTGTAAAACTTGAACTTCCTTTGATGAAAGGTCCTGCAGATATATTTATTGAAGGTAATATTTTATGGATTCCTAAGATGGCAGAAGGTAAAATATTCAAAGTAGAACTTAACAAATAAGGCTTTTATGGCTTCTTTTAAAAAGATATTTTGGATTAATGTTATTATTGTTATTATTGTAGCTTTTAATCTTAGAGCCCCAATTACTGCAGTGGGGCCTATTATTGATATTATTAAAGATAAGTATTATTTAAACTCAACCGTAGCGGGCATACTTACAAGTCTTCCTTTGATAGCTTTTGGAAGTATTTCTTTTATTGTGGGGTATTTTTCTCCTATTCGTGCTATTGTTTTTGGAATTTTTTTAATTTTTTTAGGCGAAATTATTCGTTCTTATTTTGGTGTATATGGCTTATTTTTAGGAATGTTAGCAATGGGCTGTGGTATTGCAATTGCAAATGTTTTACTTCCTAGTTTTATTAAAGAAAAATTTCCAAAAAAAATGGCAAGTATAATGGGAATTTATAGTCTTGTTTTGAGTATTTCTTCGATTATGGGTATTGCTTTAGCTATACCTTTGCTTAGTGTATTTGATTTAGCTGGAGCTATGTTTTTCTGGGCTATTTTTTCTTTTATAGCTTTAGTAGTTTACTATCCTCAAGCTAAAAATGGTAGATTTTTTCGCATTAAGAAAAAAGCTCATAAAAAAATCAATCTTTTTACAAATTTAACAACTTGGAAAATTACTCTTTTTATGGGATTTCAAAGTTTTTTAGCTTATTCTTTGTTTTTTTGGTATGTTCAAATTGTTGTAGAAAAAGGATTTGATAAAGAATTTTCTACAAGTATGGTTTTATTTGCTCAACTTGTTGCAGCTCCAGTGTCTCTTTTTGGCCCTTTACTTTTAGGAAAATTAAGACAAAATTTACATACTTTTTACATAGCAGGTTTGTGCAGTATGTATGTGATCGCTTTTGGTATGCTCTTTATTTTTGATAGCAAAATTTCTATTATTATTAGTGCTTTTATCATGGGTTTTCCATGGGGTGGAGTTTTTGGCATTGCGTTGCTTTTTATTGCACAAAAAAGCTCTAATGCTCAAATAGCAGCGAGACTTTCTGCTTTAGCTCAGGGTTTTGGATATTTAATTGCAGCACAAGGACAATGGATTATAGGTTTTTTGCATGATAAATTTGAAAATTTTTCATTTGCTATTTTGATGTTAGTTTTTGTTGGAATTTTAGTAAATATCTTTGGATATTTATCTTATAAAAGTCAAATTATCAAATAAAGCTTTTTGGATTAGCATATCTGCGCCGTTTTTTTGGGTTATATTTTGCAATCTTGTAGAAATATTTTCTAGATTTAGTTTTAATATTGACTTAAAAAATTCATCAAGATTAATAGAGTTTTGCATAAAAATTTGACATAAAGCTTGATCTTGTAAAAATTTAGCATTAAAGTATTGATGATTTTTAGCTGCATAAGGATAAGGTATAAAAATAGTAGGTAAAGTATTAGCGCAAAGTTCAAAAAGAGTACTTGCACCTGCTCTTGATATAGCTAGATCTGCATTTTTCATTTTTTCTTCCAAATTTAAACTAAAATCAAAAATATCAGCTTGGATATTTAAGCTTTGATAATGTTTTTTGCACTTTTCAAAATCATTTTTTCCACATTGATGGATGATTTTGATATTTTGTTCTTGAAGTTTTGGTGCTAAATTTAAAGCTAGTTCGTTGATAAATTGAGCTCCTTGTGATCCTCCTAGGAAAATAATATTTTTTAATTCTTTGCGAATCCTAGCATTATCAAAAAATTTATCTGCTACAGGATAAGGGCTAATTTCTTTTTCAAAGGCGCTAAAAAATTTTGTAGCGAAAGGTTTTAAAAGCATATTTAAAGAGCCGCTTTTTGAATTTTGTTCATGTATAAAAAGAGGCAAATGTGAGAATAAAGCTGCAAAAGATGCAGGAGCTGCACTATATCCACCTACACTAAAAACGGCTTGGATGTGGTATTTTTTAAAAATTTCTCTACAATCTTTGGAGAGTTTTAAGGTGTGGAGTAAAGAACTGATTTTGCCAAATTTGCTTTGATTAATCACTCCTTTAGAGCTTAAAAAAAATTTTTCCTTAAAGCGTACTTCATTTTCAAACCAAGCTTTATCTTGACCATTTTGACTGCCTATGTATACACATTCTATATTTTTTTTAATCGCACTTTCTAATAAGCAACGCACTATGGCCAAATGTCCTCCAGTTCCACCACCTGTTAAAGCTATTGTCATAATTTAACCTTTTTTGAAATCATTAATACATATCCTATGCCTATACAAATTGCCCACATTGAACTTCCTCCATAGCTTAAAAGTGGAACCGCTACACCTTTTAGTGGAGTAAGAGAAATAATACCAAAAGCATTCATAAAGAAAGAAAAAAGTAAAAGTAAAGCTATACCTGAACAGAAAATAAAATCTTGTTTAGCTTCACATCTTCCTGCAATTCTAAAAATTCTTAAAATCATCCAAAGATAAATATAGCAAATAACTCCAAGACCTAAGAGTCCTATTTCTTCAGTAATTCCTGAAAGAACAAAGTCAGTATGCACTTCACTTAAAAAGCCTAATTTAAAAGTTCCAAGTCCTAGGCCTTCGCCAAACATTCCTCCATGGGCTATAGCATTTAAAGAGTGTGAAATTTGATAAGGCTCGCTATTGCTGCTTACTCTTAAAGCATTTGCCAGCCAATCAGGAAGCATAGGTAAAAAAGCATCTTGTATATTCCCCCACCAAGAAGCGATTCTTTGAATTCTCCTTTGGTTGCTAAAAATTACCATTATACCTATCATCATAATGATTAAAGTTCCAAAAGCAAAAAGCCTTTTACTAGCTCCTGCAAAAAAAGCTAAAGCTAGAATCAAAAAGAAAGAAATTACGCTTTGTCCTAAATCGTTTTGAGTGATATAAATATATCCTATAACTATAGAAGCTAAGATACAATAAGGCAGAAGAATTAAAGCCTCGTATCTGATAGCTTTTTTGCTATCATCAATACGCCTTGTATAGCTCCATGCTAAAAAATAAATCAATCCTATTTTAAAAAATTCCACAGGAGAGATAGAGAGTGGGCCTAAGCGTATCCAGCGTTTAGCTCCTCCGCTAGCTGTTGCTAATACAGAAGGTAAAAATGGCAAAATGATGATAAATATAAAAGAAATAATCAAAATAGCTAAAATAATTTTTTTAGAAAGTGCTTTATCAGGATCCAATCGAGAAATAAAAAACATTATAAGTATGCCACTAATTCCAAAAAAAAGCTGACGAATAAAAAAATGAAACTCGCTATAGTCAAGAAAAAGAACAGTAAAAGCTGTAAGAGAGTATGAAAATACTATTCCTATGGTGATTAAAATACAACTTAAATAAAATAATCTTTTATCAGCAACCATTATAATTATAACTTTTCTTTATTGGAATTAAAATTTTAAAAAGTTTTATTATAACTAAAATAAATTAATTTTTTTGCTAAGTTTTTGTAAGGAAAATTTGCTAAAATTAACAATAAAAATATAACAAAAAAGGCAAATTATGAATCAAATCCATAAAATTCTCATAGCAAATAGAGCTGAAATAGCTGTTAGGGTAATCCGTGCTTGTAGAGATTTACATATTAAAAGTGTTGCAGTTTTTACAGAGCCTGATCGTGAATGTTTGCATGTAAAAATCGCAGATGAGGCTTATCGCATAGGAACAGATGCTATAAGAGGATATTTAGATGTTGCTCGTATTGTTGAGATTGCTAAGGCTTGTGGTGCTGATGCGATCCATCCTGGTTATGGATTTTTAAGTGAGAATTATGAATTTGCTAAGGCTTGTGAAGATGCTGGAATTATTTTTATAGGTCCAAAATCTGAAGTAATCCATAAGATGGGAAATAAAAATATCGCTCGTAAGTTAATGGCTAAAAATGGCATACCTATTGTTCCAGGGACTGAAAAATTAAATTCTTATAGCATGGAAGAAATTAAAATTTTTGCTGAGAAGATTGGCTATCCTGTTATTTTAAAAGCTTCAGGTGGTGGAGGTGGACGTGGAATTCGCGTTGTTCATAAAGAACAAGATCTTGAAAATGCTTTTGAATCTTGCAAAAGAGAAGCTTTAACATACTTTAATAATGATGAAGTATTTATGGAAAAATATGTAGTTAATCCTAGGCATATAGAATTTCAAATTTTAGGAGATAACTATGGAAATATTATCCATCTTTGTGAAAGGGATTGTTCTATCCAAAGAAGACATCAAAAGGTAATTGAGATAGCACCTTGCCCTGGAATTTCAGATAATCTTAGAAAAACCATGGGTGTTACAGCTGTGGCAGCTGCTAAGGCTGTAGGTTATACAAATGCTGGAACTATAGAGTTTTTGCTCGATGATTATAATCGTTTTTATTTTATGGAAATGAATACAAGAATTCAAGTTGAGCATCCAATTACTGAAGAAATTACAGGTATTGATCTTATTGTAAGACAAATTCGTATTGCAGCAGGAGAAATTTTGGACTTAGAACAAAGCGATATTAAACCTAGGGGTTTTGCTATTGAAGCTAGAATTACTGCTGAAAATGTATGGAAAAATTTTATTCCAAGTCCTGGAAAAATAGGAGAATACTACCCAGCTCTTGGACCATCTGTTAGGGTTGATAGTCATATTTATAAAGACTATATTGTACCGCCTTATTATGATTCCATGCTTGCAAAGCTTATTATTAAAGCAACAAGTTATGATTTAGCGGTTAATAAACTTGAGCGTGCTTTGAAGGAATTTGTGATTGATGATATTAGAACAACAATACCATTTTTAATTGCCATTACAAAAACAAGAGAATTTAGAAGGGGGTATTTAGACACCTCTTTCATAGAAACACATATGCAAGAATTATTAGAAAAAACAGAAGATCGTCATCAAGAAAATAAAGAAGAAGTTATAGCTGCAATAGCTGCTACGCTTAAAAAAATACGAGAAAGTAGAGAATAATAGATGGATTTTTTAGACAGTCTTAAAAGTATTAAAAAAGAAATGCAAGCTAACACCAATACTCCAAAATTATCGGAGAAATCAAGCAAGAGTGGTGCAAGTGTAAAAAATTTAGAAAAACTAGCTAAAGATATTCGCGAAAAAAATCAAGAAACAAACATAGATAAGGAAATGCAAGAAATTTTCTTAAAGCAAGAAAAACTACAGGATGAATTTTCCGAATTTATCAAAAATGCAGATATTAAGAAAATTTAATGCTTGAGATTGGTTTTTGTACTCTTGAAGATCAGTGTCCTTACTTAAAAGATAAACGCTCAAGAATAGAGTATAAATACATTGAAAATTGCCCTAAAGAAATCAATAATGAGCTAATAAAACGAGGTTGGCGTCGTTTTGGTAGGTATTTTTCACGTCCTATTTGTAAAGATTGTGATGAATGTTTAAGTCTTAGAATTTTAGTTAATGAATATAATTTTTCAAGAAGTGAAAGAAGGGTTGTAAATAAAAATATTAACACCAAAGTTATACTTAGAACACCCAATTTAAGCAATGAACATTTGTTTTTATATGATAAATACCATCGTTTTATGGAAGAAAAAAAGAACTGGAAGCGTTATGATTTAAGCTTTAAACAGTATTATAATCTTTATGTCGATGGTTTTATGAATTTTGGATATGAGCTTGCATTTTATATAGAAGATAAGCTCGTTTGTGTTGATTTGATTGATATTTTAGAGGATGGAATTTCAAGCATTTATTGTTTTTATGATCCTGATTTTTCGTATTTTTCTTTGGGTAAATTTTCTTTGCTCAATGAAATACAAATAGCTAAAAAAATGAACTTAGATTATATTTATCTTGGGTATTTTGTAAAAAAGTGTCAATCTTTATCTTATAAAGCCGATTATACACCCAATGAAATTTTAAAAGGCACTAAAGAGCTTTTTGAAAATGAGGTTTTATGGGAGAAATAGATGCAAATCGTGCAAACTTTAGAAACTATCAATGTTAATACAGATGATATTAGCGTATTTCAGTATTTTAAAGACTTGATTACCAAAAATTTCACAAAGGTCATAGGACGAAAAAATAAAATTTTTTCTTTTTTTGAAGAAAATGAAATTCCTCAGCGCCGTTATTTCTTAAAAGTTTTAGATCAAAAATATCGCAAAAGCACAAATGAAAGTATAGAGAATTTACAAGATGCTCATTTTAAAACTTTTAGATTAAATTTTGAGCAAAATAATATGCTTAAGCCTATGTTGTTTATCAAGATTGATTTTGCTGCGGGTAGAATTTTGATGAAGTTAAGCTCTAATGAAAAATTATTTGTTACTTATATAAGAAATTATTTTCAAGATCATAATATAGAATATAATGAAATGACAAATATTCTAATTTTAGAATATAAAAACGAGAATACCCTTGAACTTTTTGAAGCTTTTGCAGATGAGAGCGAGCATTTAAAATATTGCGTGAATTTTGAAGTTGACCGTGAAGAGTATAAAAAATTTCGCCAAAATATTCACAATAAAGAAAATATGAAATGGAAATTTAATGCTTTAGCTAAGCTTTTTAGTAATTATTTTAATACTTTAGAATGTACTCCGCAAAATGATCTTAGTGAAATTAGACAAAAATATTTGATTTTGGTAAAACTTTATCATCCTGATTTTCATCAAGGAAAAAGTGCAATAGAAAAAGCTTACGCAAGAGAGCAGTTTGAAAAAATACAAATTGCCTATGATAACTTAAAAGCACTTTATAAGAATAATACTTAAAAAATTAAATTAATCATTTTGGTTAATTTAATTTTTCTCTCTCATAAATTTTTCTTAATTTGCTATCTAGTTTAAAACAAAATTTAAAAAGCGCAGGAACTACGAGTAAGGTAAGTAAAGTCGAACTTATAAGCCCAAAGATAATGGCTATTGCCATAGGAGAATTAGCTTCATAGCCTGCACCCCTTGAAAGAGCAAGTGGGAGCATAGCAAAAATCATAGCAAAAGTTGTCATCAATATAGCCCTTAAGCGTGATTTTCCAGCGATTAAAAGAGCTTTATCAGGATCTAAACCTTCATGGCATTTTTTATTAGCTACATCTACGAGTAAAATAGCATTTTTCCCCACCATACCAAAAAGTAAGATGATGGCAATAAGTACAAAAAGTGAAAAATTATGCCCTGTGATAAAAAGCCCTATAGAAGCTCCGCCAAAGGCTAAAGGCATGGTTATCATGATGATTAAAGGCAGAATAAAACTTTCATAAAGTGCGGCTAAAACAAGATAAATTAAAACAAAAGCAAGTACTACTGCTATAGCAAAACCTTGCACGGTTTCACCTAAAAGATTGATAAAGCCTGAAAAAGCATAGCTAAGACTTGGATTGTTATTTAAAATTTTATCCATATTATCTAGTAAAAGTTTTTGCACCGCTCCTAAGGAAAGATCATTCACTCCAGCTGTGATTTTCACAGAGCGGTTTTTATTGTAACGATTGATAGTTTTTAAATCTTTGCTGTATATAAAATCCACCACGCTTGAAAGTTCTAAATTTATACCTTGGTTGTTTTTAATGCTAATGCGTTTTAAAGCTTCTATGTCTTTTTTAAATTCTGGAGCAAAACTTAGGATAATATCATCTTTTGAATTGCCTCTATCCATACTTCCTACGCTAAGTTGCGAGAAAGAATACCCTAAAACCCCAGCGATATATTCAGGATTGACATCTAAAAGTTTGGCTTTTTCTTTGTTGATGTGTAAGGCTACTTCATCTTTTGTAGCATTAGCATTATCGCTTATATCTACAATGCGTGCATTAGTGCCTAAAATTTCTTTTGCCCGAGAAGCAGCTTCTTTTAGAGTGTTTAAATCATCTCCTAAGATTAAAAATTGCACGGGATCATCAATGCCTGCACCCTCTATCTTTGGAAGTTCTAAAATTTTGATTTTTAAACTTTCATCTTGAAATTTTTGACGATATAAACTTACTATGGCACTTTGTCTTAAATTTCTTTCGTCTAAATTTTTAAGTTTAACATAAATTTTAGCCTTTGTAGCATCTTTAGCATCATCATAGCCTACAAGTAAAAAAGCGTATTTGACATTGCTATCATTTTTGATTTTTTCAAGCAAATTTAAACTTTTTTCTTTCATGGCTTCTAAACTTAAATCCTTTTTACTTTCAAGCAAAACTTGAATTTCACTATCATCTTCCATAGGTAAAAAATCAAGCCCTATACGAGTAGCTAAAGCAAAAGAAAGCCCTACAAAAACAAGAGTGGCTAGGATAAATTTTGCTTTATTTTGTAAAATTTTATAGAGTAAATTTTCATACTTTTGTTCTATTTTTTCAAAAAAAGCTTCTGTTTTTTTATAAAACTTGCTTTCTTTTGGATTTAAAAATCTTGCTCCAACACTAGGTATTAAAAATACAGAAACCAAAAAGCTTATAACTATCCCACTTGCAACGCTTATGCCCAAGGCATTGAAAAAAAGCCCTGATATAGAGTTCATATAAGAAATAGGGATAAAAACACAAAGTAAAACTATACTTATGCTTAAAACGCTAAAACCTATTTCATTAATACCTAAAAAAGCAGCTTGTAAAGGCGGATAAGTTTTTAGTTTTTTGGCAATATTTTCAATCACTACTATAGCATCATCGATAAAAATTCCTATGCTTAAGGTTAAAGCTATAAAAGTTAAGCGGTTTAAATCATAGCCTAAAAGATCGATAATAAAAAAAGTTGAAATGATAGAAGTAGGTATAGCTATGCAAGCAATGAGAGTTGCACTTAAATTTCTTAAAAATAAAAATACGATAACAAGGGTTAGAAAAATCCCCAAAACCATATCAAAAATCACTTGAGAAAGGTGCTTGTGGATATTTAAGCTTTTATCATAAAGCACATTAATGCTTATATCTTTTGGAATTTGTTTTTCTAAAATAGGCAAGGCATTTTTGACATTTTTAATCATTTCAAGGGTATTATAATTTGTGATTTTTCCGAGTTCTAAAAGCACCCCTTCTTTACCTTCATATAAAGCACTTTGTTTTTCATCTTCATAAAGGCTTGAAATATTAGCAATATCGCTTAAAAATACCCCTGTTTTTATGCGAAGATTGCTAAGTTCTTCTAAATTTGTGGCTTCAAAATAGCCTTTGATGATATAGTTATCTTGATTGTTATTAAGTTCGCCAAGGGCTTGTTTAAAATTTTGACTTTTGATAATGTTTGCTACATCAAGGGCGTTAAGATTGTATTTTCTAAGTTCATTTGGTTTTAATTCTATGCGAATTTGGGGTTCTAAAAACCCCTTAGCTTCGATTTTACCTACTCCTTCAACTCTTTGCAAAAAAGGCTTTATTTTATCATTGATTTCACGCATGAGTTGTAATTTATCTTTAGAATATAAAAAAAGCGAAATAGCAGAACCAGAATCTGAACTGATTTTTTCAATTTCAGGCTTAGAAGGTAGGCTTAAAGTTCCTATTTTATCACGCACATCATTGGCAGCTACTTCAAGATTTTTACCTAGTTTAAACTCGACTACACTCACACTAAAATTATCATACGCAGCTGAGGTTATGGTCTTTACTCCATCGATTTCACTTAGAGCATTTTCTATTTCTTTGGTGATTTTTGATTCTACGAAATTTAAATCCCCATTTACCTTGCTTGTGATTTTTATAAGAGGTATGGAAACATTAGGAAATAAATTTACACTCATGCTAAAAGCAGAGATTAGCCCAAAAATCATAAGAGCTAAGAAAAACATTAGCACGGTAATTGGTCGGTTTATGGCTAGTTTAAACATTTTTAATCTTTAGTGATGATTCTACCTTCGCCAAAAAGCCCTGGTGTTAAATTTGTAGTTTGCACTTCAGCATAAATTTTTCTTGTTTTTACTTCTATACTTGGATAGATAAGGCTGATTTTTCCTTTAAATTCTGTACCATTTTGATCGATTTTATAAAAGAAATCATCGCCTAATTTAACCTTATCTTTGTATTTTTCATCAAAACTTAAAATCAGTTTGCTTTGTGGATAGGAAAAAATTTCTATTAAAGGTTGAGCTACTCCTCCTACTCCTTCGCCAACTTGTATAAATTTATTTGCGATGATAGCATCATAAGGTGCGCGCAATTCTTTTTTTGTCATGATATTTTTATAATAAGCTATATTGATTTTTGCTTTGTTTAAATTTAAATTAGCAGCATCAAACTTAGCTTTCATATCTTCATAGCTTTGTTTGTCTATAACATTTTCTACAGCTTTGATTTTTTGCATTTTGCTTTTGGTATTTTCGTATTCTACAAGGGCAAGTTGATAAGAATTTTGGGCATTTTGAAGAGCTATTTTTTCACTTTCTTGATCAAGAGCAAGTAAAAGTTCTCCTTTGCTGACTTTTTGTCCAATTTCTACAGGAATTTTTTGAACTAAACCTATGCTTTCAAGGGCAAGTTTGCTTTGTTTTGATGCTTCTACATTGAAACTTGCGTAAATTTCTTCGCCAAAGGCGCAATTAAAAGCAAGAAGTAAAAATAGAATTTTTTTCATTCTTTAACCTTTGAATTAAGATCTATACCCGCATTAAAATAATAATTTGCTTTAGTAATTTCAAATTCATTTTTAGCAAGCTCTAAATCGCTTTGTGCTTTAAATTTAGCCTCTAAAGCTTGAAGATATTCCACATAAGAAACAAGTCCTGCTTGGTATTTTTTATCTACGCTTTCAAAAGCCAAATTTGCAGCATTTAAGCTAATATTAAGAGCTAAAATTTGTTCTTGTAAAACTTTTAAACTTTTGTCTAAATAATTTAATTCTTCTTTATTTTTTCTCTCACTAAATCTTGCGTTTGCATTGGCTATTTGAACGTTTAAACGCTCTTTTTCAACTTCTTTAGCCCTTGCATTGAAATCAAAAATTTTCCATTCCATACCTAAAATAAACTGATTACCTTGAGAATATTTTTCTAAGAATTGATCTGCTAAGTTTACAAAAGGAGCTGGAACTTTTGGATTATAATTGTTTTTATAAAAATTAAAATTATCTTGAATATAAAATTTTGGAAAATATTCAGCTTTTGCTAAATTTACACTTTCTTTAGCAAGATTGATTTGTTCTTTAGCTATCATTACTTCATAGTTTTGACTTTTTTCTTGTTGCGGATTTTCTAAAAAAGCATTCCCTTGCACTTTAAAATCTGTATTGCTTAAAATTTTAATCTCTTTTTGTATATTGGCAAGTTTTAATTCATTTTGACTGAGCTCTAATAAGCTTAAATGATATTTGGCTTTAATGCTTTCAAGTTCATCTTTAGGGCTAAGTCCTGCATCGTAAAATTTTTGCAATCTTTCAAAAGTTGATTTTAAAAAAGCTACTTTTTGTTGATTGGCTAGTAAAATTTTTTCAAGACTTAGGGTGTTAAAATAAAGTGTGATTGCATTTAAGGCAAGGTAATTTTTGCTTTGTTCTTTGTCTAAAAGGCTTAATTTTTCTTTGCTTTCTAAAGCCCTTAAATTGGCCTCTCTAGCACCCCCATCAAAAAGCAAAAAATTAAGAGAAACTTTAGCAAATAAACTTTCTTGTGGATCGATAATGAAGCGATCTTTATTGTTGGCTACATAAGCTGAGTTTAGACTAAGAGAGGGTAGGTAATTTCTAAAAGCTTGTTCTTTGTCCAAATTTGCTTGTTCGCTTTGCATTTGTTTAATGAGATAGGACTCATTATTTTGACTTAGTGCTATAAATTCGTGCAAATTAGAAGCTAACATTGCTAAGGGATAAAGAGCTAAAAACATAGCTGATTTTAAATATTTTTCAAACATTTGATATTTTAGTATGCTTTATATAAATTTCAATTGAAGTTTTTTATATAAAATAAAATTTATTTGTTTTAAACATAAATTTTGTTAAAATCCTAGCTTTAAAATTTTATATTTAGGATGAAATTTTGTCGGTAAAAAATATTAGAAATTTTTCTATTATAGCTCATATAGATCATGGAAAATCTACTCTTGCAGATAGGATTATTAGCGAGTGTGGTGCTATTAGTGATAGGCAGATGAGTTCGCAAGTTATGGATACTATGGATATAGAAAAAGAGCGTGGTATCACCATAAAAGCACAATCAGTGCGTTTAAATTATAAATTTAATAATGAAAATTTTGTTTTAAATCTTATTGATACTCCTGGCCATGTGGATTTTTCTTATGAAGTGAGTCGTTCTTTGGCAAGTTGTGAAGGGGCTTTACTTGTAGTAGATGCTTCTCAAGGTGTTGAAGCACAGACCATAGCTAATGTTTATATAGCACTTGAAAATAATCTTGAAATCATTCCTGTAATTAATAAAATCGATTTACCTAATGCTGATGTTGAAAAAGTCAAGCATGAAATCGAGCATATTATAGGTATAGATTGTAAAGACGCAATTTGCGTGAGTGCGAAAACAGGAGTGGGTATAAAAGAGCTTATAGAAACAATTATTACTAAAGTTCCTGCGCCAAAAACAGATGATGAAGCTCCTACTAAGGCTTTAATTTATGATTCTTGGTTTGATAATTATTTGGGTGCTTTGGCTTTGGTTAGGATTTATGAAGGAAGTATTGCTAAAAATGATGAAGTTTTAGTGATGAGTACGGATAAAAAACATATAGTTCAAGATCTTTTTTATCCCCATCCTTTAAGCCCAATTAAAACTCAATCTTTACAATCAGGCGAAGTAGGCGTGGTGGTTTTAGGACTTAAAACCGTAGGCGATGTACAAGTAGGCGATACCATCACTTTAGTAAAAAATAAAGCTAAAGAAGCCATAGGCGGTTTTGAAAAAGCTAAAGCTTTTGTGTTTGCGGGACTTTACCCTATAGAAACGGATAAATTTGAAGATTTAAGAGATGCTTTGGATAAGCTAAAGCTTAACGATAGTTCTATTACCTATGAGCCTGAAACTTCTTTGGCTTTAGGCTTTGGTTTTAGGGTAGGGTTTTTAGGACTTTTACATATGGAAGTGATCAAAGAAAGACTTGAGAGAGAATTTAATCTTGATTTGATTGCTACAGCTCCAACTGTGACTTATGAAATTTATCAAACCGATGGAGAGCTTATTAAAATTCAAAATCCTAGCGAACTCCCTCCTGTTAATAAAATCGATCATATAAAAGAGCCTTATGTCAAAGCCACTATTATTACCCCAAGTGAATTTTTAGGAAATTTAATCACTCTTTTAAATCGCAAAAGAGGAGTGCAGGTTAAAATGGACTATATCACACCTGAGCGCGTTTTGCTAGAATATGATGTGCCTTTAAATGAGATTGTGATGGATTTTTATGATAAATTAAAGTCCTTAACAAAAGGCTATGCGAGTTTTGATTATGAGCCTATAGAATTTAGAGTAGGGGATTTGGTAAAACTTGATATTAAAGTGGCAGGTGAAAATGTTGATGCGCTAAGTATTATCGTGCCTAATGAAAAAGCGCAAAGTAAAGGAAGAGAACTTGTTAGTGCCATGAAAGAAATAGTTCCTAGACAGCTTTTTGAAGTAGCCATTCAAGCAAGTATTGGAAATAAAATCATCGCAAGAGAAACCGTTAAATCCATGGGCAAAAATGTGACAGCAAAATGTTATGGTGGGGATATTACTAGAAAAAGAAAGCTTTTAGAAAAGCAAAAAGAAGGTAAAAAAAGAATGAAAGCTATAGGTAAGGTAAATTTACCTCAAGAAGCTTTTTTAAGTGTTTTAAAGATAGATTGATGATAAATTTAAAACTTGGCTTGAAATTTGCTTGTATTTTTAATACAATTTTAAAATAATTTTCTAAGGAGAAAAAATGTTTAAAAAATTTTTGATTTTTATAGTGCCTATTTTATTTTTGAGTGCTTGTGCAACTAAACAAGATACTTTTGCTCAAGTTAATCAAATTTCTAAAAATTCTCAATGCAGTTCTTGTGAAAGTCCTGATGGCTTTGAAGCAAAGATTAAAGGGCTTTTATACATTAGTGATGTTGGAATTCAATGTTGTGCAAATAAACGCACTTTAGACACTGGTATTGCTTTAAAAAAGGTTTATTTACATAGATTTTATGATTTAAAAGAAGGGCAAAAAGTTTTAAATGCTAAAGGGAAAAAGTTATTTGTTGATGTGAATTTTAATGCGGTATTTTATACTTATTTAAAACAAGAACTTGAAGCTAGAGGAATAGTTGTGCTTGACAATAACGATCAAAATTCACCTTATGTGAGTAAGATTGATTTAGAATTTATATCTTATGGAGCAACTCAAGATACTGCAGGATTACATTCAAAACTAGTAGGAGTTTTACAAGTTAGCGATATAAACAAAAATAAGAAATTTACAATCCGCACCAAGCAAGATGTACAAGGTTTTGATGATCTAAAAGAAACAACTTTTTATACTCATTTGTTAATAAAACAAATGGCAAATAAAGCAGCTAGTTTAATCTCTGAACTTTGAGGTGTATAAATTGCGGAGCTTTTGCTCTGCTCTGCTTTTGTGATTTATGTGAGCTAGAGCTTTCTGAATTTTCCTTAAATGTAAGAAAGCTTGATAATAATTTCAAAGTCTATTCTTTTTATAAATACCATGAAATACAACACTTGCTTCACTCTAAACATTATTTTTATGGTTATTTTGTTTATAAAATGCTTGCTAAATTAAGTTTTGCAAAATTTAAAGATTTTTTTGATCCTAGAATGACAATTAATGTTATAGCCTTAGATGATAAGGTTGAAGATATGCTTTATTCGCATTCTGCTATTTTAGCTAGATATCTTAAAACAAAATTTGTAAAACCTGTTTTTAATGTTTTAAAAGCACAAAATCATATTAAATATTCTGGAAAAAGTTTAGAATTTCGTCAAAAACATAAAAGAAATTATAAACTCTTAAAAACCATTCAAGAACCTGTAATTTTGGTAGATGATATTGTAACGACTGGTTCTAGCCTTTTGGAAGCTAAAAAAGTTTTAGAAGAAAATAAAATTTCTGTACTTTTTGCTCTTGTTTTAGCTGATGCAAAAGTTTAATATGCTATAATCAAAACTTTGAACTAATAGAAGGATTTTTATGGAGAATATTTTTAGCAAAGATTCTGATATTGAACTTGTAGATATAGAAAATTCTATAAAAAGTAGTTATTTAGACTATTCTATGAGTGTTATTATAGGTCGTGCTTTGCCTGACGCAAGAGATGGTTTAAAGCCTGTTCATAGAAGAATTTTATATGCTATGCAAAATGATGAGGCAAAAAGTAGAACAGATTTTGTCAAATCAGCCCGTATAGTGGGTGCTGTTATAGGTCGTTATCACCCACATGGAGATACAGCAGTTTATGATGCTTTGGTTAGAATGGCTCAAGATTTTTCTATGAGATATCCAAGTATTACAGGACAAGGCAACTTTGGATCTATAGATGGTGATAGCGCCGCTGCGATGCGTTATACTGAAGCAAAAATGAGTAAACTTTCTCATGAACTTTTAAAAGATATAGATAAAGATACGGTCGATTTTGTTCCAAATTATGATGGTTCAGAAAGCGAACCTGATGTTTTACCTTCTAGGGTTCCAAATTTATTATTAAATGGTTCAAGTGGTATAGCTGTAGGTATGGCGACAAACATCCCACCCCATAGTTTAAATGAGTTGATAGATGGACTTTTATATTTGCTTGATAATAAAGATGCAAGCTTGGAAGAGATTATGCAGTTTATTAAAGGTCCAGATTTTCCAACAGGTGGAATAATTTATGGTAAAAAAGGCATTATAGAAGCTTATCGCACAGGGCGTGGTCGTGTGAAAGTGCGAGCTAAAACTCATATTGAAAAAAAGACAAATAAAGATGTTATTGTTATAGATGAGCTTCCTTATCAAACCAATAAAGCTAGGCTTATAGAGCAGATTGCAGAGCTTGTTAAAGAAAAGCAAATTGAAGGAATATCTGAAGTAAGAGATGAGAGTAATAAAGAAGGAATCCGCGTTGTTATAGAGCTTAAGCGTGAAACTATGAGTGAAATTGTTTTAAATAATCTATTTAAATCTACCACTATGGAAAGTACTTTTGGTGTGATTATGTTGGCAATTCACAATAAAGAACCTAAAATTTTCTCTTTGTTAGAACTTTTAAATCTTTTCTTAACCCATAGAAAAACAGTTATTATTAGAAGAACGATTTTTGAACTTCAAAAGGCAAGAGCAAGAGCTCATATTTTAGAAGGTCTTAAAATTGCACTTGATAATATAGATGAAGTGATTGCTTTAATTAAAAATAGTTCTGATAATAATACCGCAAGAGATTCTTTGGTAGCTAAATTTGGTCTTAGTGAGCTTCAAGCCAATGCTATTTTAGATATGAAACTAGGTCGTTTAACAGGACTTGAAAGAGAAAAAATCGAAAATGAACTTGCAGAATTAATGAAAGAAATTGCAAGACTTGAAGAAATTTTAAAAAGTGAAACCTTGCTTGAAAATTTAATTCGTGACGAGCTAAAAGAAATTAGAAGCAAATTTGATGTGCCACGTATTACTCAAATTGAAGATGATTATGATGATATTGATATTGAAGATTTGATTCCTAATGAAAATATGGTTGTAACTATCACACATCGTGGTTATATTAAGCGTGTGCCTAGTAAACAATATGAAAAGCAAAAACGAGGCGGAAAAGGAAAATTAGCCGTTACGACTTATGATGATGATTTTATAGAAAGTTTCTTTACGGCAAATACACATGATACGCTTATGTTTGTAACAGATCGTGGACAGCTTTATTGGCTTAAAGTTTATAAAATTCCTGAAGGCTCAAGAACGGCTAAAGGAAAAGCAGTGGTAAATCTTATCAATTTACAAGCTGAAGAAAAAATCATGGCTATTATTCCAACCACGGATTTTGATGAGAGTAAATCTTTATGTTTCTTTACTAAAAATGGTATTGTAAAGCGTACAAATTTGAGTGAATATCAAAATATCAGAAGTGTAGGAGTTAGAGCGATTAACCTAGATGAAAATGATGAGTTGGTAACTGCTATTATTGTTCAAAGAGATGAAGATGAAATTTTTGTCAGTGGTGGTGAAGAAAATTTAGAAAATCAAGAAATTGAAAATTTAGATGATGAAAATCTTGAAAATGAAGAAAGTGTAAGCACACAAGGTAAAATGCTCTTTGCAGTAACCAAAAAAGGTATGTGTATCAAATTCCCACTTGCTAAAGTACGTGAAATCGGTCGTGTAAGTCGTGGGGTGACGGCTATTAAGTTTAAAGAGAAAAATGACGAATTAGTAGGTGCAGTTGTTATAGAAAATGATGAGCAAGAAATTTTAAGCATAAGTGCAAAAGGTATAGGAAAACGCACCAATGCTGGAGAATATAGATTGCAAAGCAGAGGTGGTAAGGGTGTAATTTGTATGAAACTTACAGAAAAAACCAAAGATCTTATTAGCGTAGTTATAGTAGATGAAACTATGGATTTGATGGCTCTTGCAAGTTCAGGCAAGATGATACGTGTTGATATGCAAAGCATTAGAAAAGCAGGGCGTAATACAAGTGGCGTCATCGTGGTTAATGTGGAAAATGACGAGGTGGTTAGCATCGCTAAGTGTCCTAAAGAGGAAAATGACGAGGATGAGTTAAGCGATGAAAACTTTGGTTTAGATTTGCAATAAGTTTAAAGTTGGAACGCTTATTGCTTTTTATTTTACTAATTACAATATTTTGAAGGTGTAAAAATGAAAAAAATTTATTTTATGCTAGCAATAGCAGGAATTTTCGCTGGTTGTGTACCAAGTGCAAACAGTGCAACTAAAAATTCAAGTGCAAATAGCACTGCTCCATCTCAAGATGTTATCGTGCAAAAAGTGGATAAAGATGATGTGCGTGATATTATCAGAGAAGAAAAAATGTTGGCTCCAGATGCTAGCGAAACGGAACTTAGTTTTACAGCAGTTGGTGAAGGAATTGCTCCAATGAATACAGTTTCTACTGCTCAAGCCCTAGCTTTAGCAAAAAGAGCAGCGATTACAGATGCTTACAGACAGCTTGCAAGTAAGCTTTATGGTGTGAAAGTGAATGGTAAAGACACTGTAAAAGATGCAATGCTTAGAAGTTCAACTATTACTGCGCAAGTAAATGGTTTGATAAAAAATGCAAGTATTATTGATGAGAATTTTAATCAAGGGCTTTATAGAGTAAACTTAGAACTTAAAATCGATGCAGACAAGTGGAAAGAATTGTTTGCTTATTAATTTTTCTTAGCTTTAAGCTTTTTGCCCAAGATGAATTTATTTTTTGGGCAGAGCTTTCTAGTAAAAATTTCATTCTCTTTCATCAAAATCAAAATTTATCCTTAGCAATGACGCAAAGTGAAAATGTTGAAGAACAATGGGTATGTGAAATTTCTTATAGTGATCAAGATTTAAAAGTTTTACCTCGAACTTCTTTAGGATTAATTGATGATAATATGCCAAAAACAATTAAATTTAATTTTTTAAATTCTCATAAAGATGAGCTAAGTGATTGCTTTATAGGAGCTAAAATCAGTGTTAAGGATATTGTTAATACCGACTTATTACGTGCTCAAAGTGAAACTTATATTAAAATTTTACCCTTGCGTTTTACCGTGGAATTTGGCGAACAAAATGCGATAATTTATTATCTTAAAAAAAAGTAAATTCAAAATTAAGCGCAAATTGGATACTATAGCAGAAATTTTTTAAAAGGCTTAGGATGAATTTAGTCATAGTAGAAGATGATATTAATATGCGCAAATCCTTAGAAATTGCATTAGCAGAGTATGAAGAATTTAATATTAAATCTTATAAATCTGCTACTGAAGCTTTAAAAAAAATAGATGAGAATACAGATTTGATTATTACAGATATTAATATGCCAGGAATTGATGGCATAGAATTTGTTAAAGCCTGTGAAAATAAATATGATTTTATTATTATGACAGGAAATGCTACTTTAAGTCGTGCTATAGAAGCGGTTCGTTTGGGAGTAAAAGATTTTTTAACCAAGCCTTTTGATGTTGATACTTTAGTCGAGGCTATTAAGCGTGCTAAAATCATAAGAGAAAAAACAGCCGATAAAAAAAGCAAAAAAAATGAAAAAAAAGAAGAAAATAAAGATTTTTTTTCAACTTCTCCTAATTTAGAAAAAACATTAAATTTAAGTCAAAAAGCGGCTAAAACTGATGCCTCTGTAATGTTTTTTGGAGAAAGTGGAGTAGGAAAAGAGGTATTTTCTCGTTATATTCACACCCATTCTAAACGCTCTAATAAGCCTTTTGTTGCTATTAATATGGCAGCCATTCCTGCAAATTTGATTGAAAGTGAGCTTTTTGGTTTTGAAAAAGGTGCTTTTACCGATGCTAATGCAACTAAAATAGGGCTTTTTGAAATGGCTAATGAGGGTACTTTGTTTTTAGATGAAATTGGCGAAATGCCTTATGAAATTCAAGCCAAACTTTTAAGAGCTTTGCAAGAAAAAGAAATTACGCGACTTGGAAGTACGAAAAGCATCAAAATAGATGTAAGAATTATCAGTGCAACTAATGCAAATTTAGATGAAAAAATAAAAAATGGCGAATTTCGTTCAGATTTATATTATCGTTTAAACACTGTTCCTATTAATATCCCGCCTTTAAGAGAGCGCAAAGAAGAAATTTTAGGTATAGCTCAAAAGGTTTTAGAAGATACTTGTAAAGAATATGATTTTAAGGAAAAACAGCTCAGCCAAGAAGCTAAAAATGCTTTACTTGAATATGATTTTCCTGGTAATATTAGAGAATTAATATCCGTTGTACAAAGAGCTTGTATTTTAAGTGAAAATGATGAAATTTCAAGTGAAGATTTGTTCTTAGAAGCTAGAAGTATAAAAAAAGATGTAAAGAATTTAGAGAAAGAATTGATTTGTGAAGTTCTTTTAAGTGTAGATTATGACAAGGATCAAGCTTCTCAAATTTTAGGTATGGATATAAAAATTTTAAATGAAAAAATTAAAAAATATCAAATAAAGGATAGGTAATGTCAAAAAAACAAAAAATAGCCATTGTGGGTGCTACTGGTGCGGTTGGGGAAGAGCTTTTAAATGTTTTAGATGAACTTGATTTTCCAGTGGAAAGTATTTTACCTTTAGCAAGTGCAAAAAGTGTAGGTAGTGAAGTAGAATTTAAAGGCAAAGCTTATAAAGTCAAAGAACTTACTGAAAATGTATTTAAAGAAAATCCTATTGATATTGCTTTTTTTAGCGCAGGTGGAAGTGTGAGTGAAAAATATGCTAAATTTGCAGTAGAATCGGGTGCAGTTGTAATTGATAATACAAGTCATTTTAGAATGGAAAAAGATGTTCCTTTGGTGGTTCCTGAATGCAATCCTGAGGATATTAAAGATTGGAAAAAAACAGGGATTATTGCAAATCCAAATTGTTCTACTATACAAATGGTACAAGTTTTAAAACCTTTAAATGATGCATTTAATTTAAAGCGTGTTGATGTAAGTACCTATCAGGCTGCAAGTGGAGCAGGAAAAGAAGGAATGCAAGAATTGGTTGAAGCCATGCAAAGTTTTTTTGCTTTTAAACTTGATGAATTTGAACCTCAAACTTTTCCTTATACTTTAGCACTTAATCTTATTCCACAAATTGATGTTTTTATGGATAATGATTACACTAAAGAAGAACTTAAAATGGTCAATGAAACTCAAAAAATTTTACATAAAAATTTAGAAGTTTCAGCAACTTGTGTAAGAGTGCCTGTTTTAAGAAGTCATAGCGAAGCCATTACTATGCATTTTGAAAAAGAAATAGATGTAAAAAAAGCTAAAGAAATTTTAGAAAAAGCACCAAGTGTTGTTGTCATAGATGATCCTAAAAATAAAAAATACCCTATGCCTTTAATGACTAGCGATACTAATGAAACTTATGTAGGAAGAATTCGTGCTGATGTGTATGATAAAAAAATACTCCATCTTTGGTGTGTGGCAGATCAAATTCGTGTAGGTGCTGCAACAAATGCTGTGCGTATTGCGCAAAAATGGTTAGAATTAAAAAATAAATAAGGAAAAAAATGTTAGAGAAAATATTTGAATCTTTACTTGTTAGAAGTCGTATTGTTACAATTTTACCCGTAATTTTTGGTTTAATTGGAGCTTTTGTATTGTTTTTTATTGCAAGTTATGATGTTTTAAAAGTTATATTTTATACTTATAATTATTTTTTTGATGCAGGTTCTAATGTGGATTTGCATGAGGATGTGGTGGCTTTAATTATAGGAGCTGTTGATCTTTATCTTATGGCTTTAGTTTTGTTTATTTTTTCTTTTGGAGTTTATGAGCTTTTTATAAGTGAAATAGAAGAATTTAAACAAACAAAACAAAGCAAAGTTTTAGAAGTGCATAGCTTAGATCAATTAAAAGACAAGCTTGCAAAAGTTATTATTATGGTTTTAGTGGTAAATTTCTTTCAAAGGGTTTTGCAGATGAAATTTGCTACTCCTGTGGATATGGCTTTTCTTGCTGGATCGATTTTAGCTCTTTGTGTAGGACTTTATTTTTTACATAAAGGTGGTCATTAACAAGGATTATCTTTTTTTGATATAATCGTTTTTTGTGTTTAAAGAATAAAAATGAAAAAAATATTTTTAATTGGTATGATTTTAAATCATTTTGTTTTTGCAGCTCCGTTAGATGAAGTCTTTAAAGATATAGAAGTTTCAGGGACTGTTCGTTATCGCTATGATATTAAAAAAGAAAAAAAATACAACAAAAAAACACATAGATATCAAAATAAAACACAAACGGAAATTACAATAAAATAAGGAAAATCATGATTGTACGATGGTTGTTTATTAGTTCAATATTTGTTGTTGCGCTTTTTGGTATTAACTTGAAATCATTTTTTACTTATACCTTTGATGCAAATAAGCAATATGATATGGAAAAAGCGAAGGCTTTGTATTTTCAAAATAAATGCAATACTTGCCATGGAGATAATGCTGAAAAGAGTGTTATAGGATCTAGAATTTTAAAAGATATGTCTCCTGAGGATATTAAAGGAGCTTTGATAGGTTATACTCTTGATAGTAGCAGTTCTACAACAGCTTCTCAAATGGCTTTTTATGCTAGAAATTTAAGCCACGAGGATATAGATAATATTATTGCTTATATTAAAGGTGGAAATTTTGCGCTTGATTTGCAAGTAAAAGATCTTCTTGAAGAAGAACCTGCGCAAAAAACAAAACATAATATATTTCTAAAATAAAATGTAAAAACTATAATTAAAAGGAATGCTATGAAAAAACTAACTTTAACTTTAAGTGTTTTAACTATGGTAAATTGCTTATATGCTAAGGATATTAATATAGGAGTAGTTTTACCTTTAACTGGAACTGTGGCAGCTTATGGGCAAGATGTTTTTAACGGAATTGAACTGGCTAATAAGCTACAGCCAAAACTTTCAAATGGAGATGTTATTAAACTTATCACAATAGATACAAAAGGAGATAAGCTTGAAACTTCAAACGGAGTTAATCGTTTAATAGCAACAGATAAAGTCCTTGGGATTATTGGTGAAGCTACAACTCCAAATACCATTCAAGCTATTTCTATAGCAGAAGAGAAAAAAATTCCTCTAATAGCTCCAGTGGCATCTGGAGATAAATTGCTAGATAAAAAGAAATATGCAAGTAGAGTTTGTTTTAAAGACAGTTTTCAAGGAGATAAATTTGCTACTTATGTATCTAAGGATTTAGGGCTTAAAAATGCTGTTATCATCATAGATCAAAGCAATGTTTATTCTTTAGGTTTGGCAAGAGCTTTTGAAAATTCTTTTAAGAATAATGGTGGGAAAATTATAAAAAAACTTGTTATTAATTCAGGAGATAAAGATTTTAGAGCTCTGGTTTCTCAACTTAAGAGTTTAAATCCTGATTTTGTTTATATGCCTATTTATCATCCTGAAGCTGCTTTAATTGCGAGACAAGCAAGACAAATTGGTTTTGATAAACTTTTAGCAGCAGGAGATGGTGTTAATAATCAAACTTTTATAGATCTTGGCGGAAGTGCTGTTAATGGAGTAATTTTCACTGATAGTTTTGATTATAACAATCCATCTACACAATTAGGAAAAGATTTTGTTGCAGCTTATGAGAAAGTTAAAGGAACAAAAGAACTTCCAGCATTTTCGGCTATGGGGGCTGATGCGTATTTTGTAATGTTGAATGCTATGAATGCTTGCGTTGATAATCTTAGCAGCGAATGTATTAATAGCAAAATTCATCAAACTAAAGATTTTCAAGCTGTTGGTGGTGTGATTAGCATAGATGAAAGCGGTAATGCTATTCGTTCTGTTGTGATTAAAGAAATTCAAAATCAAAAACAAAATTATAAAACAATTATAAATCCATAATTACTAAAATAAAGGTAGAGAATGAAAAAAAGTTTAATTTTAGCAAGTATTCTAAGTTTAAGTTTAAGTGCTGCGGAAGTCAAAATAGGAGTTGTTTTACCACTTAGCGGAGCTACTGCAGCATATGGACAAAGTGCACTAGAAGGGATTAAACTTGCAAATTCAATGCAATCAACTTTAAGTAATGGAGATAAGGTTTCTCTTGCTATTGTTGATACTAAAGGTGATAAATTAGAATCTTCGAGTGGAGCAAATCGTTTAGTTTCTCAAGATAAAGTTATAGGTCTTATAGGGGAAATGGTTACTGCTAATACATTGCAAGTTATGCGCGTAGCAGAAGATAATAAAATTCCATTGATCGCTCCTGCTGCAACTGGTGATAGATTGCTTGATAAAAAAATATATTCTTCTCGAGTATGTTTTATGGACAGTTTTCAAGGTTCATCTTTAGCAAAATATGTTTTTTCAAAACTTAATTACAAAAGTGCTGTTATTGTAGTAGATCAAAGCACTGACTATTCCTTAGGTTTAGCAAAAGCTTTTGAAAAACAGTACAAGTCTAATGGCGGTCAAATTCTTAGAATTTTAAGAGTTAATTCAGGTGATAAAGATTTTAGAGCTATTGTAGCTCAAGTTAAAAGTTTAAATCCAGAATTTATTTTTTTACCGCTTTATTATAGCGAAGCTTCTTTATTTGCAAGACAATCAAAACTCGCAGGTTTAAATATTCCTATGGGTTCTGCAGATGGAGTTGCTGATCAAACTTTTATTAGTTTAGCTGGAGATGCAAGCGAGGGTTATATTTTCACAGATAGTTTTGATGCTAATAATCCAACTACAAAATTAAGCAAAGAATTTATCAGTGTTTATGAAAAAGCTAAAGGAACAAAAGAAGTTCCAAATTTTTCAGCTATGGGTGCTGATGCGTATTTTGTAATGCTAAATGCTATGAATGCTTGCGTTGAAAATCTTACTAGTAAGTGTGTCAATGAAAAAATTCACCAAACTAAAAATTATCAAGGTGTTTCTGGTGTTATCAGTATTGATCAAACAGGAAATGCAACTCGTTCTGTAGTAGTTAAAGAAATTAAAAATCAAAAGCAAAATTATAAAGATATTATCAATCCTTAAAGGAAAAATAGAAAGATTATGGATTCTACTTTATTTTTACAACAACTTGTTAATGGACTTAGTTTGGGCAGTATGTATGCCCTTATTGCTGTTGGCTATACTATGGTTTATGGCGTGTTAAGACTTATTAATTTTGCTCACGGCGATATTATGATGGTTGGTGCTTATGCAGCTCTTTTTTGCATGACTAATCTAAATGTTCCTTTTCTAGGAGCTTTGTCTTTGGCAATGATTTTTGCTGCTTGTGTTGGAATAGCTACAGATAGAATCGCTTATAAACCTTTAAGACAGGCTCCTAGAATTTCATTGTTGATTACAGCAATTGGTATTAGTTTTTTCTTGCAAAATCTTTTTAATATGCTTTTTACTTCAACACCTAGAACTTTTACACCGCCAAGTTATTTTGAGGAAAGTGTTAATTTTGGCGGAGTGATAACAACTTATGGTTCTTTAATGGTTCCTGCTCTTACATTTGTTATTTTAATAGCAGTGTTATGTATTTTATATAAAAGCAAATATGGTATAGCTATTCGTGCTTTGGCATTTGATATACAAACGGTAAATTTAATGGGTATAGATGCAAATCGTATTATTGCTATAGTTTTTGCCCTAGGTTCAGCTTTGGCAGCAGTTGGGGGCGTTTTTTGGGCTGCAAATTATTACTCTGTTGAACCTACTATGGGAACTTTAATAGGTTTGAAAGCTTTTGCTGCTGCAGTTTTAGGAGGTATAGGTTCTGTAGTAGGTGCAGTTTTGGGTGGACTTATTATAGGATTTACTGAAGTTGTTGTTGTGGCTTTTTTTCCAGATTTATCAGGCTTTAAAGATGCATTTGCTTTTATTTTTTTGGTGTTTATATTGTTATTTAGACCTACGGGAATTTTAGGTATAAATTTTGAAAAGAGTAGGTTTTGATGATGGTTAGAATTAAGGTTTCACATTTAATCTTTTTAATTGCTTCAATTGTTTTTATTTTCGTTTCTCCTTATATTTTTGGGGACTATGGATTAAACATTGTTAATCAAATTGCTATTTTTATTATTTTGGCTGTGAGTTACAACCTTATTAATGGTGTAACTGGACAATTTTCACTAGAACCCAATGGATTTGTTGCAATTGGAGCTTATGCGGCTGCTTTAGTTCTTTTAAGTGCTGATGCGAAAAATGATCAGTTTTTTTTAGATGGTCCTAGTTCTTTTATTTTAGCCATCCATTCAAATTCCTTTATTCTAGCTTTAATTGTGGCTGGAATTTGTTCATCTTTACTTGCTCTGATTTTGGCTTTTGCTGTATTTCGCGTGAGAGGGGATTATTTGGCTATTGTAACTTTAGGCTTTGGAATAATTATTAAAATAGCTGCTATTAATTTTCCTTCTATTACTAATGGCTCAAGAGGACTGGTAGATATTCCACAATTTTCCACGATTTATTGGACAGGTGGTATTGCTATTGTAGCGGTTATTTTAATTTTAAATATAGTTTATTCTAAATATGGTCGTGCAATGAAGGCTATAAGAGATGATGAAGATGCTGCAAGTGCTATGGGAATAAATACTTTTTGGATAAAAACTTTAGCTTTTAGCACTTCAGCATTTTTAGAAGGTGTAGGTGGCGGACTTTTAGCTTGTCTATTGACTACCGTATCTCCAACTCAATTTGATTTTTTACTTACTTTTCAGCTTTTGATTATTATTGTTTTAGGTGGACTTGGTTCTACTACAGGTGCTATTATAGGTGCGATATTGGTTATTGGTGGAAGCGAGTGGCTTAGATTTTTAGATGAGTTAAATATAAAAATAGATTCTTTAAATCTTGATATCCAATCAACGCCAGGGCTTAGAATGGTTGTTTTTTCTATTGTTCTGATTTTAGTAATGCTTTTTGCAAGAAAAGGCATAATGGGTTATTATGAGTTGAGTGATGCGATTAGAGGGATTAAAAAGCGTTTTAAAAGGAGTGAAAAATGATTTTGGAATTAAAACAAATTTCAAAAAGTTTTGGTAGTGTTAAGGCTATTAATGAAACTTCTTTTAAAATCAATGAGGGTGAAATTTTTGCTTTAATTGGACCTAATGGGGCTGGTAAAACAACTCTTTTTAATATTATAACAGGCAACTATAAACCTAGTTCAGGTTCGGTTGAATTTCTAGGAGAAAGAATTGACCACTTAAAACCTCATAAGATTGTGCATTTAGGAATAGCTAGAACATTTCAAAATATTAGGCTTTTTTCAAGCATGAATGTGCTTGAAAATGTTCTTATTGGTTTTAATAAACAAATGAAATATAATATTTTTGAAGCCTTTTTGCATTTAGGGCGTTTTGGAAAAATAGAACAAGTATTTAAAGAGAAGGCTTATGCAATATTAGAAGAACTTGGTATTGCAGAATTTGCCTATGAAAAGGCTACTGGCTTGAGTTATGGACAACAAAGAAAAGTTGAGATTGCAAGAGCAATGGCTACTCAGCCAAGATTATTATTGCTTGATGAGCCAGCCGCTGGGATGAATAGCTCTGAGAGTGATGAACTTGCTGAGCTCATTTTTAAATTACGAAAAGATTATAAAATTAGCGTTTTGTTTATAGAGCATGATATGAAATTTGTAAATAAATTGTGCGATCGCGTATTGGTACTTGATTATGGAAAAACAATTTTTGAAGGTAAACTTTGCGATGCTGTAAATCATAAAGAAGTAATTGCTGCGTATTTAGGGGATTTTGATGCTAATAGTTAAAGATTTGCATGTTTATTATGGATTAATTGAAGCTGTTAAAGGGATTGATTTTAAAGTGGAAACAGGCCATATTGTTTCTCTTATAGGTTCAAATGGAGCAGGTAAAACTTCAACTTTAAATGCGCTTTTAAACTCAGTTAAAAGAATTGGTGAGGTTAATTTCTTAGGTTATGATACTAAAAGGCATTTAACTCATACTTTAGTTCAAAAAGGTATAGCTTTAGTTCCTGAAGGAAGGCGTGTTTTTATTAATTTAAGCGTAGAGGAAAATTTAAAAATAGGTGCTTTTAATAATGCTGAAAATTATGAGCATTTAAGAGAGCAAATGTATAAACTTTTTCCAAGACTTGCAAGTAAAAAGCATGCTTTAGCTGGAACATTGAGTGGAGGGGAAGCGCAAATGCTTGCGATTTCAAGGGCTTTAATGAGTGAGCCAAAACTTTTGATGTTGGATGAGCCTTCTTTGGGACTTGCTCCAAAGATTGTGGGTGAAGTTTTTGATATTATTGTGCGTTTAAAAGAAGAGGGTATAACTATTCTTTTGGTAGAGCAAAATGCTTACTCTGCATTAAAAATAAGTGATTATGCTTATGTTTTGGAAAATGGTCGCATTGTAATGGAAAACGAGGCTAAAAATTTAATAGGTGATGATGAGATTAGAAAGAAATATTTAGGGCTTTAAAATTTAAAGGAAAAAGAATGAAAAATATAATAAAAAGCATAGGGGATTTAAGAGTTTCGGTTGTATTGTTTTTGCTTTTTGCGCTTTTTTGTGCTTTGGCAACTTTTATTGAAAGTGCTTATGGAACTCCTACGGCTTGGGCAATGGTTTATGATACTTTTTGGTTTGAATATATACAACTTTTACTTGGTATTAATTTACTATGCGGGATGTTTCGTTATAAAATGTTTGGGCTTAAAAAATTGCCTTTAATGATTTTTCATATTTCTTTTTTATTTATTTTAGTGGGTTCTGCAATGACAAGATATGCTGGTTTTGAAGGTATTTTACCTATTAGAGAGCATACTCAAAATTCACTTATAGAAAGTTCTAAGACTTCTTTGCGCATTTCTGCTATAAAAGATGGAGAACGCTATAGTGCGGTTAATGATCGTTATATAGGAAATTTGCCTTTTGCTAATTCTTTTAAACTAAAACTTAATTTAGGTGATGATCAAGCTGTATTAAAATATAAAGATTTAATCTTAAATGCTCATTATACTTATAAAGAAAATAATAATTCTGATCCTTTATTGGTTTTGATGCTTTCTCAAAAAGGATCTCAAGGTGTTGATGTTAAATTTGAAAAAGGTGAAGTTAAGAATATAGAAGGGGTTAATTTTGCTTTTATGAATGATAATGTTAAAGCACCTTTTGTAAAAATTGATGAAAATTTAACTTTAAGTTCAAGTGAAAACTTACATTTTCTAAGTATGCTAGATGGACAAAATTTAGACCTTAAAATTGGAGAAAAGGCAAATGCTAATGAAAGAAGGCTTTATGAAATTAAAGATATTAGTTTTGTAGTTAAAGCTGCTTCTTTACACGCACAAGAAGCTTTAGAAGGTTCTAATAGACCTCAAGATGAAAGTTTTTGGTTATGGTTTAAATCTGCTTGGTTGGAAGTGGGTAGAACTATGTTGATTTCTACTTTTGGCGAGCCTCAAAATTGGAAAAATTCTTTATTATTGCATTTTAAAGATTTTGCTTTAAGTAATGAGAATAAAAACTTAGAATTAACTGGCTCTAATGCTTTAAAATTAGAATTAAGCTATAAAAATGAAAGTAAAGAATTTTATATTTTTGAATATAATAAACCTATTATGATAGAACTTGCAGGTCAAAAATTCTTTATTTCTTGGGCGCTTTCTTATGAACAATTGCCTTTTGATATTTATTTGAGAGATTTTGTATTAGATCGTTATCCAGGTTCTATGTCTCCAGCTTCTTATGCAAGTGAAATTACCGTAAAAAATAATAATGAAAATTTTGATTATAAAATTTTTATGAATAATGTTTTAGATTATGATGGCTATAGATTTTATCAAAGTTCTTATGATCAAGATGAAAAAGGGACTGTTTTATCTGTAAATAAAGATCCAGGTAAAATACCAACTTATATAGGTTATTTTTTGCTTTGTCTTGGAATGTTTATGAATTTTTTAAATCCACATTCTAGATTTAGAACTTTGGCAAGATTAATTAATAAAGACACTTTAAAACATGCAAGTGTGATTATTTTTATTTTATTGCTATCTTTTGGTTCTGAAAAGACTTTTGCTCAAGATTTAAATTCGACCTTACCTGTGGTAAATACTAATCATGCTAAAGCTCTTGCTACTTTAATAGTTCAAAAATCAGCAGATGGAAGAATGGTGCCTTTTGATACGCTATCAAGAGAAATTTTAGAAAAAATTCATCAAAGTGATAGCTATAAGGGTCAAAATTCTAACGCTGTTATGCTTTCCATGCTCGTTGATGTAGATAAATGGCAAATGGAACCTTTTATTTTAATGCCACAAAATCAAGCAGTTCGTGATGCTATTGCAAATATTTTAGAAATTCCTAGCGCTAAATATATTTCTTATAAAGATTTCTTTGATGAGAATAATCGATATAAACTTCAAAAATATGTTGAAAATGCAAATCGTAAAAACCCAAATGCAAGAGGAGTTTTTGATAAGGAAATTATAAAACTAGATGAAAGAGCTAATGTTGTAAATTTAGTTTTTAGTGGTGAATTATTTAAATTTATTCCTGTTCAAAATAATCCAAATAATGTTTGGCTTGCGCCTTTTTCTGCTGTAACTACTCTTAAGGGGGATGAAGGGCATATTGTTTTGGCTTTAATACAGAATTATTTTAGTGCCGTGGAAAATGCTTTTAAAGATGGTAATTGGACTAGAGCTGATGAAGGTTTGAAATTTATCAAAGAATATCAAGAAAAAATAGGATATAAAGTCATGCCTAGTAAAACCAAGGTTGAAATGGAAATTTTTTCTAATAAGGCTGAAATTTTCGTTAAACTCGCTCCTGTATATTTAATTGCGGGTTTTTTACTTTTGATTCTTGTTTTTTCTAAAATGGTTGTACCGAATTTAAAAATCTCTTTTATATTTAAAGTGGTATATGTTTTAAATGTTTTAGCTTTTGTAATTCATACAGTAGGTCTTGGACTTCGTGCTTATTTATCAGGTCATGCTCCGTGGAGTAATGGCTATGAAAGTATGGTGTATATAGCTTGGGCATTGTCTTTGTCTGGTATATTTTTCTCTAGAAAAAGTCCTATAGCCTTGTCATTAACTTCTATTTTATCCGGTGTTGTATTAATGGTTGCACATTTAAGCGAAATGAATCCGCAAATTACAAATCTTGTTCCTGTGCTCAATTCTTATTGGCTTAGTATTCATGTATCTGTTATTACTGCTAGTTATGGATTTTTAGGACTTTGTGTCTTACTTGGTATCTTTACACTGTTCTTAATGTGTTTTCTTAAGAAAGATGGAAAATATAATCTTAATATTTTGAGAAATATTACAGAGGCTACAAGAATTAATGAAATGGCAATGATTTTTGGACTTTGTTTGCTTACTGTAGGAAATTTTTTAGGTGCAATTTGGGCAAATGAAAGTTGGGGGAGATATTGGAGTTGGGATTCTAAGGAAACTTGGGCTTTAGTTAGCATTTTGGTTTATGCAGCAATTTTGCATCTTAGAATGATTCCAAAATATTGTAATCAATTTGTGTTTGCTTTATGGAGTATGTTTGCTTATTGGGTTATTATTATGACTTATTTTGGAGTAAATTACTTTTTAACAGGACTTCATTCTTACGCTGCAGGCGAAGCGGCTCAAATTCCTAATTATGTTTATTGGGGATTTGCATTGATGGTGGTTTTAGCTTTTTTTGCAAGAAGGAAGCGAAAATTTGTGGGCAAACTTTAAATGAGCCATATTTTTTTGGTTATTTTTTGTGCTGCTTTAGCGCTTTTATTGTTTTTAGGCGTGATTGCTTATTTTATTACAAGTGATGGCAAAAAAACAATTAAAAAGCAAAAAACTAGCCAAAAGCAGCATGTAGCTGAAAAGACTAAAAAATTTGATACAGACTTAGATAAAATGATAATTGCTGCTTCCGATGTTAAATTAACAGATATTGAATTAAAAGAACTTGCTAAACTTTATGTGCAGACACATAAACTTGGTTCAAAAACTTCTAAAGAATTAGATGAAGCAGCAAAAAAGAAACTAGAATTTGTTTCTGCTTTGGCTGCAAATATTAATGCAAGTGCACAAACAGTAAGTTACTTAAATAAAGAACTTAAGAAAATTTCTGGATCTTACAAAAAAGAAATTGATGCTTACGAGCATATGGGATTAGCTAAAAGAAAAATTAAAGAAGATAAATAGTATGGTGCGCTCAAGAGGACTGTGATTTATAGTTAAAATACATAAAAAAACATACTTGAAAAATTAATAATATAAAAAACATATACTTTAACATATACTTTTTAAAAAGTAAAAATTTATTATTTTTCACATAAAAAATTTAACTATTTTAGTTACTAAATGATACACTCTTTACACATAAATATTGAACTTCTAATATCAACAAATCTAATTCTACTCTAAGAGTTGATATCTCAACTCTATAAATATTAAACTAGCATTATAACCTCTATCTAACTTTAGATTACAATTAGGATGATCAAAAATTCTATATTTAAGATTTAAATCTTTTTTGATATATCTATAACAACTAAAGTTTTAGAACTAGGATAAAATCTATCTATCTTAATTTAAAGAAACAATTTTTTCTTTGATTTGCTAGTTTGCATGAAATTTGCTTAGTTTTTACTTCAACTACTAGCAATTTATTTCATTTGCTTACTTCCAGAGAGAACTTTAGCTATTTCTTCAATAGAAAATATTACAAAACGAGTTATATTCATTGATTCTATTTTTTTATTTTTTGTTAATCTATCTAAGTATGTTATTTCAACTTTAACAAAAGGATTTTCATCTATTATTTTCACTTCATTTTCGCGAATGGTTGCATATTCTAATATATGTAAAGGATAATTTCTATATTTTGTCTGTTTTTCAAATTCATCATATTTGTCTTTATTGTTTTGAAAAGTCCTAAAAGTAATTTTATATGGAATGCCATTTTGAAATAAAAGCATATTGTATGTTAAAGTATTAGCATATGCTCCTAATTGACTTTTATTATCAAAAATATATTCTTGACCTTCAATAATATAAATTTCTGTTTGTAAGCAATCTTTACTCATAAATGTACCATCTGTGATATTTTTAATTTTAAGCTTAGTCAAATTGATTATGTCATAAAAAACATTAAAACAAACTTGGTTCTAAATTCTCTCTTGATTCTTTTGTGATTAAATACACAGCATTTAAACTTAAATCGTATTTTTTAGCACATTCTAAACTTGCATTTAGTGGTTAAACCTTGTTTTATAAGCGTTTTAAAATCCTCTTTTAATTCTTCATCTCTAAGCAGGGTTTTGTAGCTTGGTATATAAATATTTGCACCGCCAAATTCTTTTAAAATCTCTCGCTTATCGTTATTTTTCACAAAATTAATAAAATATTCAAAATAATCATTATTGCTAAGCAATGCTAGTCCTATTTGAGTATTTTTCAGATTATATCAAAAAAGTTAAATTTTGTTTCATGGATGTTTGTTTTCTAAGTTTTTAAGACCTAAGATGATTTCATTAGCATCTTCTACACTTATTAATAAACAAGATTTAAGACTTATGTTTAACATCCAAGGATTTTTAAAAATAGGTATTATCCCAGTGATAGGGGATAGTATGACACCCACTATAAAAGAAGGTGAGATGATAATTTTTCAAGATGATGGTTCTATGATTGAGGGAGGGATTTATGTGATAGAATATCAAGTGAAGTCTTTGTAAAGAAACCAAGAAAGCGGCCTTTATCATTAATTAGTGATAATAAAGACTATCCGCCTATCATCATGAAAGAAGATGAAGGAAATTAAAATTATAGGTAGAGTGGTAGGTATTTATAATTTAAGTTGCAAGAGATTGTAAAATGAAAAAATTAAAATATATTTTAGGATTAGGATTTTTGTTGCTAGCAGGTTGCGAAAGCGGTGGGTATAACACAAACACTAATGTGCTAGATGTTCAAAATGATATCCATAAATCTTTTTATAATAAAACCTATTCAGATAAAGCAAGGTTTTATGAAAAAATGCAAAAAACTATTAATGAAAATATAAGCATGGGAAACTCTATTATACAAGCTTCGAATATAGAACCAAAATTTGAAATTGATCCTATACGATTTAAAGAATGCGTGTTTTATGAAATATGGACTATAAAAAATCCTCAAAATATTTCTTATACACTTAGCGCAGAGAGACGCCAAGTCGCCTTTACCCTCAGCAATTAAAGAGTTAATTAAATATGCGGATCCGAGCTTTGTGATGGGTAATTTTGGCAAAGATAATCAAGAAAATATATTGGATATCAAGGCAGTCAAAGAAGAATTAAACTAAACCCTCTTACGCAACAGATATTAAAAGCTATAAGTTTGTTAGTGATAAATATAAAATTTTAGAGAATGGAAGCTATATCTATATTTTGCAAAACTTCAAAGCAAAAAGCGAAATTTTGGGAGAATACTCTCAAAATGCCCACATTATTTTTGATAACAAAGGTAATGTGGTAAAAATTGAATTAAACCAAAATAAAGAATTTAGCTTATATTAATTAAAATTACAATTTAAGTTTAAGATTGAAATAAAGATAATTTGTCGCAAAAATGCGACATTTTATTTTTCCGCCGTCATAATTTTACATAAATAAAAAGTTTTACCAATTTTTACAACAAAATCCTTTATGCCATGAGTAAAAAATAAGTCTAGCTTTTTAGCTAGGCTTATTTATCTTGCGCAAAACCAAACATATAATCAAATTTAGTAGAATCGCTTTCTAAAAATCCTGTGCTTGCTTCATACTCCTCTCCATGCTTTTTCTCATCATAGGGAACTATTTTTATATTTTTAGCAAGGAATAATACAAAAGCAATTACAAGGCTAGATACAGATAAAAGCCCTAAAATACCTATAAAGCTAGTGATAATTTTTAAATATACCAAAAGCAAAACAATAGCTGCAACTCCGCAAGAAAGCCAAAGAGTAAGTATGAGTTTTTCGGTTGTAGTCATTTTTGATTTTTTAAGTTTTACTTCTACTTTATCCATTGTTATTCCTTTCATATTAACTTATTTATATAACATAATTATATTATATTTTAATAAATTTTTGTAAATATTTTTGCTATTAAATACCTATTTTATGGAATTGGAACGGATTTCTTTTTTTTGACTATAACTTAATTTTAAATTGATAAACTTCTAAGCTTTTTCATCATAGAAGTTATAAAAGAACATTATAACGATAGGTATTTGCATACCTAAAGATTAATTGCGATATATTTTTATAATTTATCTATATCAAGTTAGAACTTTTCTATCTATATTTTATTGATTTATTAGATTTTTTTGGTAACATAAATTGTTTTATTTTGACGATAAAAATAGGTATTAAATATAATTTTTGATATTCAAGGATAATTTTATGGATACTACAAAACCCATTCATTTAATTATTGATACGAGCATTTTAAGAGCTAGTCCTTATTATAAAAGTGAAGAATACAAATCACTAGAGATACTTGTAAATAAAGGATTTTTAAAAATTTATTTGCCATATATTGTAGAAAATGAATATATAGAACAACTTAAAGAACCATATCTAATAAAATTTGATTCAATAAAAAATTCTCTAAATAAATTAAAAAATCAACATTCTACAAATACTAAGGAAATTACCAATATTGAACAAAGCATAATTATTGCTGAAAACAATATAATAGAAAATATAATTGAAGATTTTGAAATAAATTTTTGCACCAAATTAAAAATAGAAAAACTAGATATTGAACCGTATTGCACCAAAGAGGTCTTTGATAAATATTTTAAAGGTTCATCTCCTTTCAAAAGCAAAAAAAACAGAGAGGATATACCTGATGCTTTTATTTTTGAATCCATAAGAGATATTAAAAATAAAGAGTCTAATACCATTGTTTTGGTTGGTGATAATAGACTTCATAATGCCTGTGATGAAATCGGAGTTACTCCATTTAAAAATCTTAAAGATTTTATAGAATGTAAAGAAATTCAAAATATATTAAATGAGAATATAAATTTTTTAAATTTTATAAACTATTTAAAATCAAACTGCAATATTGAAATCTTTTTAAAAAATTATCATGTAAAAGAACTCGAATACATGACAATCACAAGCTATGATATTCCAAGTGATGACAATTCTGCACAAATTATTGGTATTTGTACTCCAGAGAATGTAGAGTGTGATTTTGAAAAATTAATACATTATGGAAACAAAAAGATTGGTATTCCAGTTACTTTTGATATAGAAGTTGATGCAAATTTATATATCTTCAAAGCTGATTATTATATGAAAGATTATGACTTCTCAGTAGAAGACTGTAATGATCATTATTTTAGTGCCGAAAACAATTACCTTTTAAAAGTTGAAAGTGTGGTTATAGTTGATATATCACAAATTGATTTTTCCGTACCAGATATTAATTTTAATGAATATTTTAATGAAGATAATGCTTTTAGTCTTAACACTATTAGTAATATAGAAGTGATAGGATAGGTATTTAAAAATTAAAATAAAGATGTTAAATGCAAATGTAAACAGTGTGGTAAGGTAAATATATTCCTTGTGAAAATTTAGTTCAGGAATATGTAGAAAGCGAAGAAAGAGAAATGGGAATGGAAAATTATTATAGTACTAATCATAAATTTATTTGTGAATGTGGAAATAGTATATCTTTAGAATTTGATACTTGGGAATATCCTATTTGTATAATAAATTATTGCTAATCTAATGGGTATTTTCCTATTTTAATACTTTGTATTTTTTTGTTTAACCTATATCTAAAATAAAAAAGATAATAGTACCTTTTAGCGAATCTTTTGCTTCGATGTAGAGATTTTTTGTGTATGCATCTTTAATATATGTTCTTTTTTTACAATTAAAGTTTTAAGTTGCTTATCATTAACAATAATCATTTTTAATATTCCTATGTTAAAAAGTATATGTTATTTTTGAATTTTAAAATTTAACATACACTATAACATATACTTTTAAAATTGTCAAAATTGATTATTTGAGATTATTTAGGATTATTTAAGATTATTTGAGATTATTCAAAACATTGCTATATTATATCTTGACTAATTATTTGAGATTATTTAGGAAAAGAAATAATGGTGCGCTCAAGAGGATTCGAACCTCTGGCCTTTTGAACCGCAATCAAATGCTCTATCCAGCTGAGCTATGAGCGCAAAAATAAGTTAAAATTATATATAAATATTCTTAAAATAAGCAAAATTTTGCTTATTTTGTTTGTTTTTTAGCTTTTTTACCTTCATCTAAATCAAATTCTTTAGTCTTTTTTGAATGATAAAATATAAAACCTACAATCAAAATACAGCAAATCAAAGAAAAAATATAAAGTGTACCATAAGGGCTATCTTTGAAAAAAAGATTATTAGTATTCATTCCAAAAAATCCTACGATCAAATTTAAAGGCAGGAAAATAGAAGAAAGTATACTTAAAAGATAAATACTTTTATTCATTTTTTCATTTTTAATTGCACTTGTTAATGTATAAAGAGTATCAACTCTTGCTAGATGTTCTTTGGTGTTTTTACTTAAGATGCTGATGGATAAATTTAAAATTTTTAAATGTTTTTTGTATTGTGCTTGTTCACTAAGCAAAAGATTGAAAGCTTCGCTTAGAAGATTAATTTGCTTTAGATTTTTGTTGATTTTTTGTCTTAACACAAAGGATTTTTTGTAAAAATTTTTAACAAAACCACCTTTTAAGATAATACCTTCTTTGTGTTCTAAAAGGTTTTGAAAATGAGTATTTTGTACTTTAAAATCTTCTAAAATAGATTTAATAAAATTTGAAAATTCTTCTATACTAGAAAGCTTAAATTCTTCATCTTGAAGTTTATAAATTTTTTCATCGTTAAAAAGCCAAGTTTCCAAATTTAATCCCACATAAACAAAAATTTTTTGTCCATAAATTTCACTATAGAAAGTTTCTAAATTCTTTGCTTGTAGGATTTTTTTTAGATTTTCGTGTAGTTCTAGCATTTTATTTGCTTCTTAAGTGATAAAAATTTCTTTTAAATTGCGTAAAAGAATTATTCAAAATTGCTTCACGCATCTTTCTTGCAAGTTCAAGATAATAATGTAGATTGTGTAAACTTGCCAAACGAAAAAAAGTAAGTTCTTTAGCTTTAAAAAGATGGTTTAAATAACCCCTTGAAAAATTACGACAAGTATAACATGAGCAAGTAGGATCTATGGCTTCATGATCGTTGATAAATTCTGCTTTTTTGATATTAAATTTTCCAAAACTTGTGAAAAATGTTCCATTTCTTGCATTTCTAGTTGGCATCACACAGTCAAACATATCTACTCCTCGCTCAACATTTTCCACCAAATCTTCAGGCGTTCCTACGCCCATTAAATATCTTGGACGATTTTCATCTAGATAAGGGTTTAAGTTTTGGACTGTTTCATACATCAAGGCGTTTTCTTCGCCCACGCTAAGCCCACCTATAGCTAAACCATCAAATGGCATTTCATTTAAACTTAAAGCACAACGCTTTCTTTCTTCATAGTCTGTACCACCTTGGATAATACCAAAAATATTTTGCCCTATACCTATACCTTTATTTTGCATATTTTTATGATAAGTAATAGCCTCTTTTGCCCAAAGTATAGTACGATCAACAGAAATTTTAACCCTTTCTTTGGTTGCGGGTAGGGCTACTAAATCATCTAAAATCATCATAATATCAGAGTTAAAATCATATTGAGTATCTAAAACACTTTTTGGAGTAAAAAGATGACGACTCCCATCGATGTGACTTTTAAATTCTATACCTTCATTAAAATGTTTGGAATTTTTACTTAAAGAAAAAGCTTGAAAACCACCGCTATCGGTTAAAAAACTTCTATCAAATTTCGTAAAACCATGTAAACCTCCAAAATCTTTTACCACTTTGGAAGTTGGACGCAAGTACATGTGATAGGTATTTGCTAAAATAATTTTTGCATCAAGCTCGTTTTTCATATCATTAGCATCAAGACTTTTAACCGCTCCTACTGTGCCAACAGGCATAAAAACAGGGGTTAAAAAAGTGCTGTGTGCGGTAGTGATTTCACAAACCCTTGCCATTCCATCTTTATGCTTTAATTTAAATTCCATTTGTTATAATTTCCTTTTTGGAGTTTAAAATGAATAATATTTTAATTATAATAGACGGTATTTTAGCAAAGCATTTCTTAGAAAGGCTTTGTTTTGAAAAAGGCTTAGGTTACTTTTTTACAGTAGTGTGTCAAAATAGTGAAAAAAATAACTTAAATATTTCTAGTGAGTATATTGACTTGCATTATTTTGATCCTACAAGCACAGCGCGTCTTGAAAATATTATGAGTAAAGATTTTAAACAGGCTTTTATTTATATGCAAGATGAATTTGAAACTAAAAAAAGTTATGAGGCTTTGCGTTCTTTAAATCCAAATTTAGAAATAGAAATAATGGATTTTTGGGGGTTAAGTGTTAATGATACTCATACAAATTTAGCTGATGCTAGAATGACTTTAAGCCGTAGATTTATGGATTTTTTACCAGATATTGCTTTAACAGCTCAGTATATAGGACTTGGGGTTGGAGAGATTATGGAAGTAAAAATTCCAGCAGGGTCTATTTTTGCTTATAGGCACATAAGTTCAATACAACAAAAAAGGTGGCGCATAGTCCTTATTTATAGAAATTCTAAGATTTATTTTGTAAAACCATCTTTTGTTTTAGAGCCAAATGATAGCATTTTGATCGTTGGAGATCCTGTTGTTTTACAAAGTATTTTTCATAATATAAGAGGCAAAGCAGGGCAATTTCCTATGCCTTTTGGAAGTAATGTTTTTGCTTTAATTGATATGAAAAATATGAATCAAAATATGCAAGAAAGAGTGCTTGATACTACTTTAAAATTAATTCAAAAAAGCAATGCAAAAAGATTTTTTATACATGTTATCAATCCTAAATTAGGGGTAATGTATGAAAAATTAAAAAAACTTTCTGAGGATAAAGAAGGTGTGTTTTTTGATTATTTCAACACGGATTTTAAACAAATTTCCACATGGTTGCAAAATAATGATATAGGATTAGTTGTAACTGATATAAAAAATTTTGAGAAAGAAAAACAAGCTTTTTTTGATTTAAAAATTCCTATTATGAAGGTGGGTGAAGCTTCTTTTGATGAACTTAAAGAAGCGATTATTTTAAGTGCTGATGAGAGTGAACTTGAAAACAATGCAAATGTCATTACTGATTTAAGTAAACAGCTTGATTTTGGAGTTATTTTATATTATTATAATCCAAATTCTCAAAATACTACAGATATGGAGGAGTATTTTAGAAGTTTATCTAAGCTTTATGATAAAAATATACAAATTATTAATAAAAATGATGAAAACCCTCTTTTAAATTTGCAATATCGCGAAGATTTGTTACAATTTGTGAGTTTTCAAAAAGAATTACTAAATAGAGATTTTGGCAGAAATTTAAGTACAAATTTAAATAGGCATTATTATAAAATGAGACAAAATTACCAACTTTTCATACCAGTAGAATAAATAATTAATTAAATGTGATAGAATAAACGCAAAAAGAGTAGTTCAATGCAAGTAGAAGTTAAGTTAAAAGAAAATGCTTATAAGGTTTATATTGATGAACTTGAAGAATTAGAATTTGATAGTAAGGTTTTTATACTTTCAAATCCTAAGATTTCAGGTCTTCATTTGAAAACATTACTTTCTAAAATTAAGGCAAAAGAAATTTTTATTGCCACTGTAAAAGATGGTGAAGAATATAAAAATTTAAGCACCATGGAAGAAATTTTAAACCAAATGTTTAATTCTAAATTGGATAGAAAAAGCGTGCTTATAAGTTTTGGTGGTGGCGTGATTAGTGATATGGGCGGATTTGCTGCTAGTATTTATCAAAGAGGTATTGATTTTATAAATATTCCTACTACACTTTTAGCTTGTGTTGATGCAGCAGTAGGTGGAAAAACAGGTGTTAATAATAATTTTGGTAAAAATCTTATTGGTACTTTTTATCAACCTAAAGCTGTATATTGTGAGAGTTCTTTTTTAAAGACTTTGAGCTCTAGAGAACTTGCTGCAGGCATGGCTGAATTTATTAAAATGGCAGCAATGTTTGATGATAGTATACTTGATTTTATAGAAAAAATTGATGAAAAAAGTTTCTTAAATGCTACTTGTGAGAATGAAATTTTTACTCAAATTATAGCAAGAAGCATAGAACTTAAATCAAGGGTTGTTGAACAAGATGAAAAAGAATCAGGGCTTAGAATGCTTTTAAATTATGGTCATACTTTTGCTCATGTTATAGAAAATTTTACAGATTATAAGCTTTATTTACACGGAGAAGCGGTGGCTATAGGTATGGTTATGGCAAATCAATTGGCTTTAAATTTAGGGCTTTTGGATAAAACGCAAAGTCAAAAAATAAAAGATATTTTACTTAAATTCGGTTTGCCAATATCATATAAAATCAACAATGTAGATGAATTTTATGAAGCTTTTTTCATGGATAAAAAAAGCTCTAATAAAAAAATCAATTTTGTTCTTGCTAGTCCTTTGGGTAAGGGTTTGATAAAAGGTGATATTTCCAAAGAAGATATAATTGCAACTTTAAGAGAATTCCAATGAAAAAAATTATTATTTTAACCTTTTTTGTTGTTTTTGCTTTTGGTGATGTAAATCGGACTATTATTAATAATATAAATGAGAAAATTAATACTTTAAATACTGTAATCAGTGCTAGTATTTGGAATATACGTTATGAAAATTTTATAAAATATCAAGATATAAATGATGAATTAATCATTTTAAATCTTAATTTAAAAAAGACTTCCGATATTCACCAACAAGAAGAACTTAAACGCAAGATAGCAAATTTAGAAGAGCAATTGAGCTTGCTTAAAGAATATAAAGATTTAAATTTTGCACAAAGTCTTAGTGCCCCTGATAATATAGAAACTTTATCTAAGCTTACTAATCCTTTGGCTATTATAGGAGCTTTTTCTCATATTAAGAAATTAAAAGGAGAAAAGGAAGAGTATATATTTAAATTTAATGATTTTAAAAATTTAGTAGATAAAATCAGGGAAAAAAACTCAGAACTTAAGGAATTAGTTGAGCTTAAACCAAGTGTTGAGAATATAGAAGCTTTAAAAGCTTCGGATAAAAAGTTGGAAGAATTTGAGCAAGCTTTAAATTTTGCTAGTGTTTCTTATTCTGTTTATGAGAAAAAAATTGATGAAGAGCTTTCTCGAGTAAGTGCTGAGATTAAAGTTCAAAGCTTAAGGGCTGTAAATATACTTGTTGCTATTGTTATTGTTATAGCTATAGCTTTTATGTTGAAATTTATTGCTAAAAAATATATTAAAGATAGTGAAAGATATTATACTGCTACGAAGATTATTAATTTTATTAATATAAATATTATTTTTCTTATTTTGCTCTTTGCTTATATAGAAAATATTACTTATCTTGTAACTATACTTGGTTTTGCCTCTGCGGGCTTAGCTATTGCTATGAAAGATATGTTTATGTCTATGCTTGGATGGTGTGTGATTATTTTTGGCGGAAGTTTTAGAGTAGGGGATCGTGTAAAGGTTTTTCAAAATGATACTACCTATATAGGAGATATTATAGACATTTCTTTTTTACGCATTACTCTTTATGAAGAGCTTACACTTGAAACTTATAATAAAAATCGTCGTAGTGGGCGTATTATATTTATTCCTAATAACTATGTTTTTACAAATTTGCTTGCTAATTATACCCATCATGGTATGAAAACCGTGCTTGATGGCATTGATATAAGTGTTACTTTTGATAGCAATCTTGATAAGGCGCAAGAAATTGTAGAAAATATTGTTACACGCCATGCCAAAGGTTATACTGAGCTTGCTAGAAAAAATATAGCTCGTTTACAACATGAATATAGTATTAAAAATCCTAAAGTGGAGCCAAGGTTTTTTATGTTTTTTGAACATTGGGGAATGCGAATTTCTGCATGGTATATGACTAATGCTTATGCGGCTTTGGTATTAAGAAGTACGATTAGTAAAGAGATTATAAAAGAATTTAATAAGCATAAAGATATAAAAATTGCTTATCCATCGCAAAATTTATATTTAGGAAATTTAAATCAAAATCATTTTGAACAACATCATGAAAATATGCATTTTCATGCAAGGAATAAAGATTGAAAGAAAAAGTTTTTTTTAAAACCTTTGGGTGTCGCACAAATATTTATGATACAGAGCTTTTAAAAAGTTATGTAAAAGATTATGAGATTATAAATGATGAGAATAAAGCACAAATTATCGTTGTAAATTCTTGCACGGTTACAAATGGAGCTGATAGCGGGATAAAGTCTTATGTAAATACCATGCAAAAAAAAGGCATTAAAGTTATACTTACAGGTTGTGGTGCTGTAAGCAAAGGTAAGGAGCTTTTAGATAAAAAGCAAGTTTTTGGAGTGCTTGGAGCGTCAAATAAAGATAAAATCAATGAATTTTTAGGAGCAAAGACAAGTTTTTATGAACTTGGAAATTTAAATTTTATTGATAAAGATATAGTTTGCGAGTATGAAAATCATACCAAAGCTTTTGTGAAAATTCAAGAAGGTTGTGATTTTGCTTGTTCTTATTGTATTATCCCTAGCGTGCGGGGAAAATCAAGAAGTGTAGATGAAAAAGCTCTTTTAAAACAGGTTGAAATTTTGGGGGCTAATGGCTATAGTGAAATTGTTTTAACAGGGACTAATATAGGTTCATATGGGCTTAAAAATGGCACAACTCTAGGTAAACTTTTGCAAAAAATGGGACAAATTTCAGGTATAAAACGCATAAGGTTAGGTAGTTTAGAACCCGCACAAATTGATGAAAGTTTTTTAGAAATTTTAGATGAAACTTGGCTTGAAAGGCATTTACATATCGCCTTACAACATACAAGTGAAAAAATGCTTCGCATAATGCGAAGAAGATCGCATACGGATAATGATTTAAAGCTTTTTAATACTATAGCAAGCAAAGGATATGCTTTGGGGACAGATTTTATAGTAGCTCATCCAGGTGAGAGTGAAGAAATGTGGCAAGAAGCTTTAAGAAATTTTAAAGAATTTCCACTCACTCATATTCATGCTTTTATTTTTAGTCCTAGAAACAACACGCATTCTGCTACTATGAAAGATGTGATAAATGGAACTTTGGCTAAAGAAAGATTAAATACTTTAAAATCTATCGTGGAAAAAAATAATTATGAATTTAGGAAAAAAAATCAAGTTCCGCTTGAAGTTTTGGTGGAAAATCAAAAAGATGGTTTTTTTGAGGGGTATGATCAGTTTTTTAACAAGATCAAAATTAAAAGTGATAAAGATATAGCTAAAGAATGGATCTTTATATCTCAATATGAAGTGCAAGAAAAGTCTAACTTTGCAAATTTAAAAGGCTAGATAATGAAAAATAAAAAGATAATTTTAGCATCTTTTATGGTTTTATGTATGCTTTTGGGAATTTTATATTTTAAAAATGAACCTAAATATATAGATGAAAATCTTTATCAAAGTCTGTTAAGTCAAAATTTAATCCAAAAAGCTGTGATTGATAAAGACGAAATTTGGCTTAAGGCGGAAGGTGAAAATTACGTAATTATAAAAGATGGCATAGATATAAAAACACTTTTAGCAAAAGTTCCCGTAGAAGTTAAAAAAGATAACACGCTTTGGGTGTTTTTTATTTTACTTGTTTTTATTATCGCACTTTTTATAAGTCTTGGCTATTTTGCTCGTAAAAAAGAGTTAGCTAAATATCCAATATCAAATAAGAATCAAAATCACACTCAAGCTCAAAATTCAAATATAAATTTAGAAAGTTCTCATATAAAACCTGTGATTTCAAATATTACTTTTAATGATGTAGCAGGTGTTGATGAAGTTAAAATGGAGCTAAGCGAACTTGTGGATTTTTTACAAAATCCTAAAAAATATAAAGAATTTGGTGTAAAAATGCCAAAAGGTGTTTTAATGGTAGGCCCACCTGGTGTAGGAAAAACATTGATAGCAAAAGCAGTTGCAGGAGAAGCAGGGGTGCCATTTTTTTATCAAAGCGGTTCAAGTTTTGTTGAAATTTATGTAGGTATGGGTGCAAAAAGAGTTAGAGAGCTTTTTTCAAAAGCTAAAATGATGGCTCCTAGTATAGTTTTTATCGATGAAATAGATGCTGTAGGTAAGGCAAGAGGAGAAATGTCAAATGTTGAAAGAGATAGCACTTTAAATCAACTTTTAACTCAAATGGATGGTTTTGAAGATAATAGCGGGGTTATAGTTATAGCTGCGACAAATAAAATCGAACTTATGGATCCTGCTTTATTGCGTTCGGGGCGTTTTGATAGGAGAATTTTTTTATCTTTGCCTGATTTTAAGGATAGACTTAAAATTTTAGAAATTTATATGAAAGATAAAAATAATAATGTCAATTTAAATAAAATCGCCAAAGCAAGCGTAGGTTTTAGTGGAGCAGGGCTTGAAACTTTGGTCAATGAAGCAGCAATTAATGCTTTAAGAAGAAATAGTGCTTTAGTTGAGGAAAGTGATTTTTATGCTGTATTAAATAAAGTTCTTTTAGGCAAGAAAAAGATTTTAAGTTTTAATGATGAAGAGAAGAAAATTCAAGCCACTTATCAGGCTGCAAAAGCTTTGAGTGCGTATTATTTTGACATAGGATTTGAAAAAATCACTCTCATTGAAGATCGTTTTAAAGAATATGAGCATAATATAAGATCAAAATCAGAGCTTATCAATCGTATAAAAGTTTATTTGGCTGGTTCTAGAGCTATGAGATTGATTTATAATGAAAGTTATACTAACTCGCAAGATGATTTTTTAAAGATTAAAGAATTGCTTGATTATATGTTGAGTTTTGATATGTTAGAAGAGCCAAATTTAAATGAACAAAAAAAAGAAATGGATGAATTTTTAAATTCTATGAAGGATAAAATTTTAAAATTATCAGAGCTTTTGCTTGAAAAAGAAAAGATAGAACATGATGATGTTAAAAATATAATGCAGGTTTGATTATATTTTAATCATCAATTTCTTTGTGCAAGATAGTTCCATTAAAATCTATAAGAATTTTTACATCGTTATCAAGTTTAATCTTGTAATGATTGATTTTTCTTTCGATTTCTCTAGCTTTTATATTTGGAAATTCGTTTTTAATGATATTGGCTAAATTTTGAGGTAAAAAATCTAGATCAAAAGGAAAGGCTTTATTTTCAATTTCCTTCCAAGCTCCATCTATGTCAAATTCAAGTTCTGTCCCATCGCTAAGATAGACTTCATAGGAATTTTTGTCTTTTTGTACGATCCCTATGGGTGCTTTGAAGTTATGTTGTAAAAATTCTTTAGAAACACTTGGCAAATTATCAGCAGAAATTATTATATCAGCATTTAAAGATAAACTTAAAATAGTAATAATACTTAAAAATTTAATTTTCAATATTTTTCCTAATTATTTTTTAGTAAAATTGTAAAGAATTTATGTGAATTTTATGTGAATTTTAAGACAATATTATAAAAAATAAAGGTTTTATACTTTGCTTACAATTTTTTTAATTTTTTTAAATATTTTATGTTATTTTTTGATTTCTTATGATTATTATAATATCCTTGGTTTGAATATTTTATTTTTTAATGGAGCTTATTGGCAACTTTTAAGTTCAATGTTTTTACATGGAAATTTAACTCATCTTATATTAAATATGATAGTTTTGTTTCAATTTGGGCGTATATTAGAAACTTATTTAGGTGCTTTGCGTTTTATTTTTATTTATTTTATTGGCGGATTGTTGTGTTCACTTTTAAGTGTTTTTTATGTGTATTTTGATTTTAAATATTTCGGAGAAAATATAAATGTCATAGGCGCTAGTGGTGCAATTTGTGTTTTGATGGGCTTTTATGCTGTTCTTGATAAAAATAGCACAAAAGGACTTATAGTGGCAATTTTACTTATGAGTTTTGCGCCATTGCTTATGGGGGTAAATGTTGCTTGGTATGGTCATATTTTCGGGTTTATGTGTGGTTATATTTTAGCTAAAATAAAAGAGGTAAAATGAAAAAAATTTATATTATAAGACATGCAAAAGCAAGTAAGAGTGGGGATATTGATGATTTTGAAAGAAAACTTACTAAGAGTGGAAAGGAAGATTTAAAAAAACTTTTTAAAAATCTTGCCTTGCATGAAATTCATCCTGATTTGGTGCTATCAAGTCCTGCTGTTAGAACCGCTAAAACAGCGAAAAAAATAGCCAAATTTTATAATTTTGATAAAAATAAAATTTGTTTTGATGAAAGATTGTATCTTTGTAATGTTGAAAATTTGCTAAAAATTCTGCAAGATATTGATGATGAGTTTAACGAAGTATTTTTAGTGGGTCATAATCCTGGTTTAATGGAACTTGGAGAGTTGTTAAGCTCGCTATGTTTAGCTTCTTTTCCAACTTCTTCTATCTTGTGTTTAGAATTTGATATTAAGGAATTTAAAAATTTAAAAAAACATAGCGGAAAATTAGTTTTTTTTGAACATGTACGCAAGTTAAAAGAAGAAAAAGATTTGGGTTTTTAGTAAGAGATTGGCTCTTACTTCCAACCTTCAATATAATTTTTTAGTTTTCTTCCTACTTTAGGGTGTTTGAGTTTTTTTATAGCTGAGCTTTCTATTTGTCTCACTCTTTCTCGAGTGACATTAAGCTCTTTTCCAATTTCCTCTAAAGTTCTATCACTTTCATCATCCATTAAACCAAAACGCATACGAATTACCGCTTTTTCTCTATCGTTTAATTGATCTAAAACTTCATCAATTTGTTCTTTTAAATCATCCTTTAAGATATGATCCATTGGAGAAAGTGAATTTCTATCTTCAACAAAATCTCCAAATTTACCATCATCTTCATTTCCTATTGGAGCTTCAAGGGAAATTGGTTCTTTTGTGATTTTAATGACTTGTTTAACCTTATCTACGCTTAAACCTACTTCTTTAGCTATAACACTGACATCAGGTTCTTTTCCATCTTTTTGTAGATGTTCGCGGATAATTTTGTTAATTTGATTGATGGTTTCTATCATGTGGATTGGAATTCTTATGGTTCTTGCTTGATCGGCTATAGCCCTTGAAATAGCTTGTCTGATCCACCAAGTTGCATAAGTGGAAAATTTATAACCCCTTTTGTATTCAAACTTATCCACAGCTTTCATTAAACCTATATTTCCTTCTTGAATAAGATCTAAGAAAGGTAGACCACGATTTGTGTAGCGTTTAGCTATGCTTACAACAAGACGCAAGTTTGATTTTGCCATTCTTCCTTTTGCTTCATCAGAGATTTTTTTACCGCGTTTAATTTGCTCTAAAATTTCTTTTAAACGTGATTTTTCAAGATCAAAGCTTTTTTCACTAGCTTCTTTAGTTTGAAATAGTTTTTTAATTTCCATATAAGTGCTTACCATGGTTGTTTCTAAAGCTCGCTCTGTGATTTCTTCTTTGCTCAATTTTGTAATATCTTTTAAAATATCTGCATGGCGTTTTTTAAGTTCATCAGAAAACATAGGTAAGCGGTATTCTAAACGCTTAAGTTCTTTGTCAAATTCTTCATCGCTTTTTAGTGCAGTTTCCATTGATTTTACGATTTCACTAATAAGTTTTGAAGTAGGGCCTAGATCCATTAATTTTTCTTTTAAAATATTTTTTTTGAACGCAATGCTTAATTTATCTAAAAGTTCATCTCCGCTTTCTTTGTCTTTGGATGTTTTTAGCCAATCTTTTTTAGCTTTTTCTAGAGCTTTAAATTTTTCTATAACTTTTAAAGTTCTTTCATCTTCTTTTTTGCTGTTTTTTTTAGTATTTTCTTCATCTGATTCTAATTCTGTTTCGTTTTCTTCATCTTCATCTATATCAAGTTCATCAAGTTTATCATCACTTTTTTCTTCGTCGTCAAAGCTTTTAAATAGTTCTTTTACCCTTCTTTCTCTGTTTATTAAAGGTTCTTTATAATCTAAAATAAAATCTATCAAATAAGGTACAGAACAAAAAGCATCAATGATAATATCTTCGCCAAGTTCTATTTTTTTGGAAATTTCAATTTCTTCATCTTTGTTTAATAAAGCAATTTGTCCCATTTCTCTTAAATACATACGAACAGGAGAGTCTGATCTGCTCCATTCTAATAAATCGTTTTCATTGGCTAAATCAAATTCGTTCTCAAGGCTTGTATCTTGGAGTTTTTGTTTTTCTTCTTGAAGTCTTTTTGCATCTTCTATGTTTTTCATTTGTGCAATTTCGGCTGCTGAAAAAAGTTGCACTTTGTGTTTTTTCATTAATGCTTGCACTTTTTTAGCGGTTGATGCACTTGGTTGTTTTGTAAGATATTTTACCAATTTTTCATATGTGATATAATCTTTTGCATTTTCTTGAAATAATTCTTCTAATTCAGCTTCTTGAGTTTTGGCGTTCATTGATTATCCTTAAAATTTATATAAGCTTTGGATTTTATCTAAAAATTGCTTAACTTTCTATATAAATCGGTTATTATGCTTATGATTTGAATATTTTTTCAAATTTTTCTAAAGCTCTGTTAAAATTATAATTTTTTCTTTTTAGGGTGTAAAATTTACGCTTTAGGTCGATATTTTTTAATTTAATTTCATAAAGTGTTGATTTTTTTAATTCTTTTTCTATGCTTTTTTTGGAAAAAATAGAGATTGCTTTTTTTTGTAAAACAAGTTCTTTAATCGCAGCCATTCTATCAAGCTCAAGAAAAATATTAAGTTTTTTTGAGCTTGCACCAATTTCGTTTAAAAATTTATCCCTTAAGCCTGAGCCTACTTCTCTTAAAATCCATTTTTGTTCCAAAAGTTCATCGATATAAAATTCTTTTTCATTGAGTTTTTTATCACTTGTAGCTACTATAAGTTCATCATCTTGCCAAAAATTTATTTCTAAATTTTCATACTCCACTAAAGCCGGATCAAGTTCTGCTTCAATGATTGCAAATTCTATATTTCCGTTTTTTAGCAAATTTAAACATTCTTTTGAATTCTGCGTTTGAGAGTGAATTTCTATGTTTTTAAATTCTGCTTTAAAATCAAATAAAATAGGAGCTAAAAAATGTTCAGAAATGCTTTGAGTTGAGGCTATTTTTATTTCCCCTAAGAGCATACTCTCATCGTTTAAATTTTCTAAGCTTTGATAGTAGGCTTGTATAATTTTTAACCAATTTTTTCCTAGTTCTAAAGCTTTTGGTGTAGGTAAGAGTTTTTTTCCAAGTCTTTCAAATAAAATGCCATCAAATTTATTTTCTAAATTTTTAATTACTATTGAAACATTAGGTTGGGTTATGGAAAAATTGTTGGCTGTATGAGTTGGACTTTGAGTGTTTAAAAGATCTAAAAATATTTCCATATCTTTGATTTTCATGAGTGATTCCTTTATTTAATAAAAAAAATTTATTATAAAAATTAAAATAATATATTTTTATAATTTTAATAAAAAAAATATAATAACACAAAATTTATAAAAAGGAAAATAAATGAAAACAAGTTTTTTAGCACATAGCGTGGCTATAGTGCGATCAAATTTTAAGGGTTTGCTTTTTACTGCTTGTATAGTGATTTTTGCTATGTATCTTTCTAGTGTTCAAAGTATCAAAGATACTACTCATTTGGCAGCGACTGCCTTTGCTATTATCATAGGAGTGTTGCTTTCTCCTTGGTTTTTTAAATACCAACATCATTTTCAAGCTGGAGTGCATTTTAGTGCGAAAAAGCTTTTAAGACTCGGTATTGTTTTATATGGTTTTAATATCACTTTAACTGAGCTTTTAAGTGTAGGGTTGAAAGGGTTTTTACTTTCTGCTATAGTGATATTTTTTGTTTTTATTATTGCTTTATTTGTAGGAATGAAAATTTTTAAACTCGATAAAGAAACTTCTATGCTTGTTGGAGCTGGAAGTGCTATTTGTGGTGCGGCAGCGGTTTTAGCACTAGAGTCAAGTTTGAAAAGTGATCCTTTTAAGGGAATTTTAGCCGTAGGTACTGTGGTGATTTTTGGACTTGTGTTTATGTTCTTATATCCCATAGCTTTTTCTTTAAATCTTTTTCCTTTTTTTGATCAAAATGCTATGGGTGTTTTTATGGGAGCTACTTTGCATGAGGTGGCAAATGTCGCAGGTGCTGCTGAAATGGCAAAGGATATGGCGGGATTTGAGCAAGGAGCTTCTAATGTTGCAGTGATTATAAAAATGATGAGAGTGATTTTACTTGTGCCTTTTTTGCTTATAGTGACTTATTTTTTCGCTAAAAATCAGCATTCAAGCAGTGGAAAAACTGCAAAAAGTATCACTATGCCTTATTTTGCATTCGCATTTTTAGGTATGATAGTTTTAAATACATATCTAGCAAGTAAAGAAAGTATTTTAGGTATTGCTACGAGTGATATTATTTCTTTAGGTAAAACACTTTGTACTTTATGTATCGTTTTTGCTATGGCAGCTTTAGGCTTGCAAATTGACTTTAAAAAATTTTTAAAAAGTGGCTCTAGGGTATTTGGCTTGGCTTTTGTTTTAGGGCTTGTTTTGATTTTTGGAGGATATTTTTTAACCTTAGCTTTTAAAGGTATACTTTGGTAATAAAAATTATTTTTTAGAAAATTTTATTTTATTAATCAACTAAGAATATAATTTAATTCATTAATTAAATTTATTAAAAAAGGAATAAAGATGAAAAAAATTCTTGTAAGTGTTTTAAGTTCTTGCTTGTTAGCTTCGGCTTTAAGTGCTGTATCTTTTAAAGAAGATAGTTTAAAGGTTTCTTTTGAAGGATATAAAACTAAAGATATGATAGGAACAAAAGGTGAATTTAAAAATGTAGAATATAAATTTTCTAAAAATACAAAGGATTTGGCAAGTTATCTTAAAGGCGCTAAAGCTACCATAAAGCCAAGCAATGCTTTTATGGGTGAAGGCAATGATATTATAACCAATAATATCACAAAAGTATTTTTCCCTGCTTTATTGGGAGATACGGATATTAAAGTTGTTTTTCAAGATGTGATTGCGGGTGAAAATAAAGGCGTTATTTCAGCAAAAATTACTATGGATAAAAAAAGTACTATTGTACCTTTAACTTATACCATCAAAGATAATAAATTTGAAGCTAAAGGACAACTTGATTTGCATACTTTTAAAAATGGTTCTAAAGCATTAAAAGCATTAAGCGATGTTGCTGCAGGACATGGTGGAATTTCTTGGCCTTTAGTGGATATCAGTTTTAATGCTGATTTAGCAGAATAAAAAGTAGCCTTAGGGCTACTTTAAAATACAATATCTTCTTAAATTATTTTCAAAAATTTCATAATCTTTTATATTTTCAAGTTCTTGATAAATTTCACTACCTTTCCATAAAATAAAAACTGTATTTTCATCTTTTAGATTTTTGCAAATTTCAAGCAAAGGCTTGACATCCATTAAGGCTCTTGAAGTGATGATATCAGCTTTAAAGGTATTCTTGTATTCTTGAACTTTTTCTTTGTAAATATGTAAATTTGGAAGTTCACATTCTATTTTTAATGTCCGCAAAAAGGCAGCTTTTTTGGGATTGGGTTCGAAAAGATGAAAATTGCTTTGCAGTAAAAAAGCTAAAAATACAGCTGGAAATCCTGCTCCACTTCCTATATCGGCAATATTTTTTGCTTTAGAAAAATCATAAAAATCTAAAATTTTAATACTATCAAAGATATTTTCATCTATATTTTTTAAATGAGTAAGATTGTGAATGCGGTTAAATTTAGATAATAATTCTTTATAAATTTTTACCTTTTTTTCAAAGTTTTTTAAATCGTAGTTTTGCAAAAAATCATAATCTTTAAAAATCATTTATTTAAGATGTCCCATTTGAGTTTGTTTTATGTTTAAATACTCTACATTAAAACGATTAGGTTCTATTAAAATCGGTATGCGTGTGATGATTTTTTCCTTAATGGACTCTAGTTTCTCGGGATTATTTGTGAGTAAATTAACCTTAGAAATTTCATAGTGTTTGAGTATAAATTCTACAATTTCATAAGTTCTTTCATCGGCTTTAAAGCCAAGCTGATGATTTGCTTTAATCGTATCAAAACCTTTATCTTGTAAAGCATAAGCATTAACCTTGTTAAAAAGCCCTATACCCCTTCCTTCTTGCCTAAGATAAATCACCATTCCGCCATTCTTTTCTATATATTTTAGCGAAAATTCAAGCTGTTCCCCACAATCACATTTTAAACTTCCTAAAGCATCTCCTGTTAAGCACTCTGAATGAATTCTTAGATTGAGTGTGTCTTTTGGAGTATTTTTAAATATACATAAATGTTCTTTATCATTTTCTTTGAAACTTTGTATTTGGAAATTTCCCCATTTGCTAGGTAAATTCGCAATTTCTGAAATTTTTATTTTCATTTACTACTCTCTATAATCAAATTTATGTTAAGATTTTAGCAAAAAAAGGACAAAAAAATGTTTAAAAGATTTAGAAGATTAAGACTTAATGAAAACTTAAGAGCTATGGTAAGGGAAAATTCTTTAAGTGTAAATGATTTGATTTATCCGCTTTTTGTGGTTAATGGAACGGGGATAAAAAAAGAAATTTCTTCTATGCCCGATGTGTTTCAAATGAGTTTAGATGAAATTTTAAAAGAGTGTCAAAATGTAGTCAACTTAGGCATTAAAGCCATTATACTTTTTGGCGTTTTGGAAAATGAGAAAAAAGACAGCTGTGGAAGCGATGCTTTAGATGATGAAGGGCTTGTTGCAAGAAGTATAAGAGAGATTAAGAAAAATTTTCCAGATCTTTTTATAATCAGCGATCTTTGTTTTTGTGAATACACAGATCACGGGCATTGTGGGATTATCGATCCAAAAACAAAAAGTGTGGATAATGATGCCACTTTAGAAATTTCAGCCAAACAAGCCTTAGTTCATGCAAGAGCAGGGGTAGATATGATAGCACCTAGTGGAATGATGGATGGTATTATCACTACTTTGCGTGAAGCTTTAGATAAGGAAGGTTTTGAAAATTTACCCATAATGGCGTATTCTACTAAATTTGCATCAAGTTATTATGGACCATTTCGAGATGTAGCAGAGTCAGCTCCAAGTTATGGAGATAGAAAAAGCTATCAAATGGATTTTGCTAATGGTAAAGAAGCTTTAGAAGAAAGCTTAGAAGATGAAGCGCAAGGAGCTGATATTTTGATGGTAAAACCCGCTCTTGCTTATCTTGATGTGGTTAAAGAAATATCCCTTCATTCTAACTTGCCTTTGTGTGTTTATAATGTAAGCGGAGAGTATGCTATGTTAAAGGCAGCTAAAAATGCTGGAGTGATTGATTATGAAAAAGTTTTATATGAAACTATGATAGCTTTTAAAAGAGCAGGGGCAAAGCTTATCATCACTTATCATGCCAAAGAATTAGCTAAAATGTTAAAAGGAGAAAAATGAAACATTTTTTAACTTTAAGAGATTTTTCTAAGGAGGAAATTTTAAGCCTTGTAAATCATGCTAGCGAGCTTAAAAAAGAGCCTAAAAAACTTTTACAAGATAAAACTTTAGCAATGATTTTTGAGAAAAACTCTACAAGAACAAGAATGGCCTTTGAATTAGCCATAACAGAGCTTGGCGGAAAGGCTTTATTTTTAAGCAGCAATGATTTACAACTTAGTCGTGGCGAGCCTGTAAAGGATACAGCTAGGGTGATAGGGGCGATGGTTGATTTTGTGATGATGAGAGTCAATAAACATGAAACTTTACTCGAATTTGCAAGATATTCTAAAGCCCCTGTGATCAATGCTTTAAGCGAGCTTTATCACCCTACTCAGGTTTTAGGAGATTTGCTTACTATCAAAGAATGGAATAAGATGCAAAATGGTATAGCAAAAGTTGCTTTTATCGGAGATAGTAACAATATGTGCAATTCTTGGCTTATTGCGGCTGCGATTTTGGGCTTTGAATTTAGTATAGCTATACCAAAAAACTATAAAATTAGCCCTGAAATTTGGGAATTTGCTATGAAACAGGCTTTGATTTCAGGAGCTAAAATTTCCTTAGGCCATGATAAATTTGAAGCTTTAAAGGATAAAGATGTAGTCATCACCGATACTTGGGTTTCCATGGGCGAAGAGAATGAAAAAGAACGCAAGATCAAAGAATTTGAAGGATTTATGATCGATGAAAAGGCTATGAGCGTTGCCAATAAAGACGCGATATTGCTTCATTGTTTGCCTGCTTATAGGGGTTATGAAGTGAGTGAAGAAATTTTTGAAAAACATGCAGATGTGATTTTTGAAGAAGCAAGAAATCGCCTTTATGTGGTAAAAGCCTTGCTTTGCTTTTTGGATAATCAGAGAGGAAGAGAATGAAAGAGCTAGAAAAGTATAGCACTTGCTTAAAACGTATTGATGAATTTAGTCAAAATCTAGGAATAAAGAAAAAAGATAGAACGATTTTTAAAATGAAGCAAAGCGAGAATGAAAACGAAAAATGTTTAGTTCTTGAAAATGGAAGTTTTGATTCTCCTGAACCTTGGTTTGTGATCGATGAAAACGATGAAATTCACACTTTACTTTCTTTACAAAGTCTTAAGAACATACTTGAAAGTTTAAAACAAAGTCAAAAAGAGAATTTTGAATTGCGTTTAGAAAAGGCGATTTATCAGCAAATTCCTGTAGATTTTAACGATGTTTGGACGGTTGCTATGGATGAGATCAAGCAAAAGGCACAAAATGGCACTATGGAAGTTAGTATTGATCTTGAAAAATTAATTTCTAAAATCAAACAAGAGCATCCAAATTTATTTGTAGATATGCAAGCGATGATAGAAAGGGTAAACCAAAATGAGAGATTATAAAGCTTTTGTAAAATACTCTAAAGCAGGACCACGCTATACTTCTTATCCTACAGCAGTAGAGTTTAATACAAATTTCAAATACGAAGAATATATAGAAATTTTAAAAAAGCAAGATAGATCTTTATCGCTTTATTTTCATTTGCCTTTTTGTAGGAGTGCCTGTTATTTTTGTGGTTGTAATGTCATCTATACTGCAAAAGAAGAGAGTAAAGAAAGGTATTTAACTTATATTTTTAAAGAGCTTGATATTTTAAGTACTATTTTAGATACTAAAAGAGAAGTGGTGCAAATGCACTTTGGGGGCGGAACTCCAACTTTTTTTAGTGCTAAACAACTTCAAAATTTGATTTTAAAAATCAGATCTGTTTTTGGAAATTTTTCTAAAGATGCAGAGATTAGCTGTGAGATCGATCCGCGTTTTTTAAATGAGGAACAAGCCACAGTTTTAACGCAAAATGGCTTTAATCGTATCAGCTTTGGAGTGCAGGATTTTGATGAAAAAGTTCAAAAAGAAATTCATCGCATCCAGCCTTTTGAATTAACACAAAATGCTTTAAATCTTGTAAGAAATAAAGGCATAAAGTCTGTAAATATGGATTTAATTTATGGTTTGCCTTATCAAAATTTACAAAGCTTTACACAAACTTTAGAAAAAGTTATGCTTTTAAACCCTGATCGTTTGGCGATTTTTAATTACGCTCATGTGCCTTGGCTTAAGAAAAATATGAGAAAATTTGATGAAAATACCTTGCCAAGTCCTGATGTTAAGCTTGAAATTTTAGAATTTTGTGAGAAATTTTTAAGCAAAAATGGTTATAAAATGATAGGAATGGATCATTTTGCAAAAGAAAATGATGAGCTTTTTAAAGCTTTAGAAAATGGAACTTTGCATAGAAATTTCCAAGGTTATACCACCAAAGGCGGTGCTGATTTAGTCGGTGTTGGGCTTACAAGTATAGGCGAAGGACAAAGACATTATGCGCAAAATTTTAAAGATATGTCAAGTTATGAAGCTGCATTAGATAGAGGAGTATTACCTTTTGAAAGAGGTGTGATTTTAAGCGATGATGATGAGCTTAGAAAAGCAGTGATTATGGAGTTAATGGCAAATTTTAAGCTTGATATTAAGTCAATAGAAAAAGAATTTTCCATTGATTTTAAGGAGTATTTTAAAGAGGATTTAAAAGCTTTAGAAGAATACAAAGATTTTGTTAATTTTGATGAAAATTTTATCAAAGTCAATGAAACAGGTGTTTTGCTTATAAGAAATATTGCTATGTGTTTTGATGCTTATATGAAAAACATTAGTGAAGATAAAAAAGTATTCTCAAAAACGGTGTAAGATGAAATTTAGTCAAATAAGTGATGCTTGTGTTAAATGTGGCAAATGTATACCTGTTTGTACTATACATGAAGAAAATCGCGATGAAATTACTAGTCCAAGAGGATTTTTAGATCTTTTAGCTGCTTATAAAGAGGGAAGTCTAGAACTTGATAAAGAAGCTAAGAAAGTTTTTGAATCTTGTTTTTTATGCACCAATTGTGTTGAAGTATGTCCAAGTAAATTAAGAGTAGATAATGCCATAGAAGAAGTTCGTTATGATATAGCTAAAAAATTTGGTATAGCTTGGTATAAAAAACTTATTTTTTTCTTTTTGAGAAGACGCAAAATTTTAGATTTGGTAGCTAAGCTTGGCTATGTGTTTCAAAGTTGTGCGTTTAAAATTCAAAATGAGAATGAAAATACAGGTATGAAGGCAAGATTTTCCATGCCTTTTGTTAAAAAGGGAAGATTACTTACAAGCTTTAATAAAAAAAGTTTCTTAAATTCTAATCCAAAATTTATCAATAATGATGGAGAAAAAACAATAGGTTTTTTTGTAGGTTGTTTGGCGAATTATTTTTACATAGATACGGCTAATGCGGTGCTTAAAATCACTAAGGAATTAAAAATCAATGTGGATTTGATGAAAGAACAAGTATGTTGTGGAGCGCCGCAATTTTTTACGGGTGATTTTAAAAGTGTTGAAGTTTTGGCTAAAAAAAATATTGAGTATTTTGAAAAAAAATTAGAAAAATTAGATGCTATTATAGTTCCTGAGGCCACTTGTTCGGCTATGTTAAAGATAGATTATGAACATTTTTTTATAATGCAAAATGATTTAGACTGGGCAAAACGCGCAAAATGTGTGTCATCTAAGATATATATGGCTAGCGAGTATTTTTATAAATTTACTTCTTTGGAAGAAATTTTAAAAACAAAAAATAAATTTAATTATAGCATTACTTATCACGATCCTTGCCATGCAAGAAAAATGCAAGGGGTTTTTAAAGAGCCAAGAGAACTTTTAAAAACAAATTATCATTTTGTAGAAATGAGTAATTCTAATGCTTGTTGCGGTTTTGGTGGAGTGAGTATGCAAACGGATTATTATGATAGAGCTTTAAGTGTAGGGCTTAAAAAAGCACAAATGATCGATGAAAGTAAGGCTAGTGTGGTAAGCGCCGAGTGTTCAGCTTGCAGAATGCAAATTTCAAATGCATTAGAACAAAATTCAAGCAAGGTTGTTTTTGCTAGTCCTTTAGAACTTATAGCAAAAGCTTTGTGATAATGAAGATAGTATTTAAAGGCAAAAGTTCTGAATACGAAATTCAAAGATCGTGCTTTTGTGTTGATGCTTTTGTGATTAAAGATAAGATTGAAGAACGAGATGGTGTTGATTTTATCACTTCAAATGTAGATCTTTTGGAATTTAGTGATGACAGTTTTACTTTTGAAGAAATTGTAAAACATTTTAATATTTGTAATAGTGAAGATATGATTATCGTTGAAGATTTTGACATGAAATCAAACAAAGATAATCAAAACCAAGAAGATGATATAGAACACAACATCTTAAAATCCGAAAAAATAATACATGAAAACACAAAACAAACAAGTATACAATTTAAAAATTTAAAATTTTTTTCAAGAATTTTTAAAAATGAAAATTTTCTTTCTGATTTTAAAGAAAGTAAGCAAGAAGTTGTTACTATCAAAAAACACGAAAAACTTGAAATTTTTAAAAATTTATCTCAAGAAGATCAAGAAATTAGCTTTGTTAAAATTGAAATTTTAAATTATGATAGCAATGAAGATAGTTTAAGTTTTAATCTTGATATATTTCCAAGTGGTATGAGTTATAAGTACGGAATTTTAAAAGGCTCTATGCATATTATTTTACAAGGTAAAACTTCTAGTACGATGCTTTTTCCGTTTTTAAAAAGTATGATTTATAAAAATAAAAGCGAAAATTCAAGTGAAAAAATTTTTACTTTAATGATAAATCAGAAAAAACATTATAAGCTTATCGCAAATCTTTCTTAGTTTTATTTTATTATATTTTCTATATTAGAGCGATTTTTTTCAATTAAAGAGCGATTTTTTTGAGTTGTTTCTTTAAGATCGGCTATATCTTCTTTCATATTTTGTATGTTTTGGTTGAGTAATTTTATCTTTTTTTCATAGCGAGTAACGATGATAAAGACTACAAATAAAAATATAATAATCAAAAAAATAAATGCTAAAAATTCCATATTTTTCCTTTTTAAAACTAGATTTTGAAATATATCATTTAAATACTTCAAAAAACTTTTACGGGTTTTTTATTTTGTATTTTAGTTTTTTTATCTTTAAACTTATATATAAATTTTCAAAAAGTAACAAAAAAATATATAAAAAAATAATTAAATTAAAAAAATAATTAAAGATAATAAATATCTTATTTTTTTATGTTATATTTTAATAAATATCTAAAAAGGATTTTAATATGGAAAAATCACTTTTATTTCATTTTAGACGCATTGGAGTTGAATTTATAATTTTTAGTGTTTATGCTGTTTTTAGTATCTCTTGGGCAGCGACAGGGTCTTTAATGCCTTTGATTTCAAATGATCTTGCCCTAAATACTCAGCAAGCTACTTTAATCACTAGCATGATAGTAGTTGCGAAAATTTTTGGTGCTTCATTTACTGCTTTTTTGGTTTATAAATTCGGATTAAAAAAGGGATATTTTTTAGGCTGTATTTTAATGAGTTCGGGTATCTTTTTAAGTTTTGTAGATAGTTATAGTGGTATTTTGGTTATAAGATTTTTAACAGGGCTTGGTTCAGCTTGTGCTTTAGTTTGCTTAGTGCCTATTGCACAGCAATGGTTTGAAAAAAAGCTTTGCATTTTGTAATTAGTTTTAATATAACTTCAAATTTAGTAGGCATTACTCTAGGACTTATTTTAGCTGAAAGTATCTCAAATTATTTTGGAAATTGGAGAGATTCTTTATCATTTTATGCTTGGATTAATTTGATTTTATTGATTTTGTGGCTTTTTGTAGGTAAAGATGAGAATAAAAAAGAAGAAAAAAAGAATAATGCAAAAGATCTTATTTATGCTCTAAAATCTCGTGTTACTTGGGGTATGATTATTTTTTACATAGGGCCTATTTTATTTTTAAATTCTCTTTTTACTTTTTTACCAACTTTTTATGCACAATATGCAGGTTTTAGTAAAGAATTAGCTGATTTTGCTAAAAAAGAAATTCCAGCCTTGGCTAATTTTGCTATTATTTTTGGTCCTTATCTTGGATTATTTTTTAAAAGAAAAAATATTTCTTTTAAAATAATGCTATTGTCTGGAGGAGCGTGTATTTTTATATGCGGATTTTGTATGTTGTTTTTACAAAATTTAGTATTAATACAGATTTTTGCTGTGTTATCAGGCATTTTTTATTCTATGTGGTTTCCATTTTTCTTTAATCTACCTTCAGAATTAAAAAATTCCAACCCAAATCAAACTGCTTATATTATGAGTGCTTTTTGGAGTATTACCTTTGTTATACTATCATTTAACCTATGGGTAGTATCTTGGAGTGTTGATAAAACCCATAGTTTTACTTTGGGTTTTGTTTATATTTTTGCTTTGATTTTTATTTCAGCGATCTTAGCACAATTTGTTTTACCTAGAAGAGAAAATTTTATACAAGGAGAAAAATAGAATGAATTTAATTCCAGAAATACTAGACTTACAAGGCGAATTTGAAAAAATTCGTCATCAAATTCATGAAAATCCTGAGCTTGGTTTTGATGAATTATGTACTGCAAAATTAGTAGCGCAAAAATTAAAAGAATTTGGTTATGAGGTTTATGAAGAAATAGGAAAAACAGGTGTTGTGGGGGTTTTAAAAAAGGGAAATAGCGATAAAAAAATAGGACTTCGTGCAGATATGGATGCTTTGCCTTTACAAGAATACACAAATTTGCCTTATAAAAGCAAAAAAGAAAATGTAATGCATGCTTGCGGTCATGATGGGCATACTACTTCTTTATTGCTTGCTGCAAAGTATTTAGCAAGTCAGAATTTTAATGGTACGCTAAATCTTTATTTTCAACCTGCTGAAGAGGGTTTGGGTGGTGCTAAGGCAATGATAGAAGATGGATTGTTTGAAAAATTTGATAGTGATTATATTTTTGGATGGCACAATATGCCTTTTGGTAGCGATAAGAAATTTTATCTTAAAAAAGGTGCGATGATGGCTTCTTCGGATAGTTATAGCATTGAAGTTATTGGAAGAGGTGGTCATGGAAGTGCTCCAGAAAAAGCAAAAGATCCTATTTATGCTGCTTCTTTGCTTGTGGTGGCTTTGCAAAGTATAGTATCTCGCAATGTTGATCCTCAAAATTCAGCAGTTGTAAGCATAGGAGCTTTTAATGCAGGACATGCTTTTAATATCATTCCAGATATTGCAACGATTAAAATGAGTGTTAGAGCATTAGATAATGAAACTAGAAAGCTAACTGAAGAAAAAATTTATAAAATTTGTAAAGGTATTGCACAGGCTAATGATATAGAGATTAAAATCAATAAAAATGTTGTTGCACCAGTGACTATGAATAACGATGAAGCTGTGGATTTTGCTAGTGAGGTTGCAAAAGAATTATTTGGCGAAAAAAATTGTGAATTTAATCATCGTCCTTTAATGGCAAGTGAGGATTTTGGATTTTTTTGCGAAATGAAAAAATGTGCCTATGCTTTTTTAGAAAATGAAAACGACATTTATTTACATAATTCTAGTTATGTTTTTAATGATAAGCTTTTAGCTAGGGCTGCAAGTTATTATGCGAAGCTAGTTTTAAAATACTTAAAATAAAAACTAATCTAGAATTTCAAGCACAATTTCTTCCTTTAAACCTTTGATTTGAATTTCTTTGAGTTTTAGGTTTGAAGGAAGGTTTGCTAAAAGCTCTTTATTGTTTTTTACTTGGTTTTTTGCACTTATGGAGAGTAAAATTCCCCTATAAGCTTTAGCAAAATGACTGATGACTTTACCATTTTTTACAAATTTATAAGTATAAAATTTCTTTTTTGGAGTATAAAATTTATCATAAAATCCTGCTCTAAGGTCAAGTATTTCCTCATTTTCTAAGTATTCATCTAAGGCTTTACTAAAATGTTCTTTATAAAATTTCTCTATGGCAAAATTTCCTATTTTAGCCCCTTGCTTGAATTTATAAAAGGGTAGGGTATCATTAGCTCTTACAACGCCAAAAAGATTAGAAAATATAAGAGTATTTTCTAAAATATAAGCTTGGCTTTTTTTATCTAAGGCTTTAAAATTAAGATATTCATAACTTACCCCAGTATAAAGCAATATAGCTTCTTGAGTGGGAGCTTGTTTTAAGTCGTGTTTAAATTTATCAATTTCATTTTCATTTTTAATGCCAAAAAGTTCTTGTAAATTCTGTAAACTTGCGTTTTTGATAAATTCTTCATAATGCTTTAAAGTTTCCATTCTATAAGGAAATAATTCTTTAAATATAAATGAGTTTTCATTGATAGGATTTTTTACGCAATTTTCATTTTTGCTTTCACTAGGGGAGAATAAAATTTTCATTTTAGCCTTTTTTGTTAATGTTATGAAACATTAAGAGCAAAGAATTTAATCTTGCTTTTAATGTTTTTGAAGTTTTTATCATTTTAAAATTTAAAACGACGCTCCGCCCATTAACATAGAAAACATGATAAATGGAAGTATAATTTTTAACGCTTCTGTGGCGTCTTGATTGTTGATGCTTAGTTTTTCTATGCTGTCGATTCCCTGTGTGCTATAGTCACTAACAGGGATGTTTTTAAATTTTAAATCAAGATTGAGTTTATAATCATCATTTTGAGTGATATTGTTTAAAATAGCTAAAGCTTTATCAAAGATTAATGCTTGTTCTTCATTTTGACTTTGAGCTTTTAAGGTTTGTAAATTTTCCTTAGCAGTTGCTATATAGCTACTAAATACGCCTTCGGTTTTAAGAGTTGAATCAATTTTAAAATTATTTAAGATGATGTATTTTTGGATTGTATTGCTAAAATCTGAAGCTTGTTCGTAGTTTGCTATATTAAGAAGTTCATTGATAGCTTGTTCATCCATAGCTAAAGTTTGAGTGTTAAATTTTATACCCTTAGAATCAAGGTAATTAAGCAAATCTTCTTTTAGATTTATATTTAGATTTGTATTGAAATTTAATTTTGCGTTATAAAATTTTATATCAAGATTATCTAGATAATTGTTTTCTTGTTTGTTTATGGAGTTATCAAATGATAAAGTATAAGAATCCGAGCTTAATTTATTGATAAAAGAGCTGATTTTTGGATCTTGTTGAAATAAGCTTGCATTGATGTCACTAACAACTTTTTCTCCAAGTTTAAAATCTTCAAAAACCAAATTTGATTGTATGCTTTTTCGGTTTTTAAAAAGATCGTTGTAATATTCTTTAATGCTAATTGATGTATTTGCTTCGCCCTTGTAAATTTCATTTGAGCGAATTTTGATATTTTTTGCTTGAAATAGTTCTTGATACTCATCGTTATTATCTTTTGCAAGAGTTTTGAAATTTGGACTTAAACACGCTATAAAATCACCATCTGCATTGCATTTAAAATCAGAAAATTCAATCTTTATTCCAGAATCCTGAGAAAGGCTTGCAATTTCTTGTTTAACTGTTTGATTTAGTTGATTTTCATATTTTTTAACTGTTTTTTCATCTATGGAATTTCCGCAAGCTGAAAACAAAACAGCTATTCCAATAGAGAGAAAAATACCTTTTTTCATAGTTTTCTCCTTAAAAATTTAAAAAAAAGATTATATCTTTTTTTACTTAAAATTTAAACAATGCTAAAAGAGAGTGTGAGATTAATTACATTTTTACACATAGGAAAATCTTTTTAGTTTGTTTCAAATGCATTATTTATAATTTTAAGTATAATTAACTTTGCAATTATTATATATTTTTGCAATAGCTTTAAGCTTATTTTTAAAGAAAGGAAATGTATGAAAAAAATACTTCTAAGTGTTTTAACGGCCTTTGTTGCAGTAGTATTGGCTGCTTGTGGAGGAAATTCTGACTCTAAAACTTTAAATTCTCTTGATAAGATCAAGCAAAATGGAGTTGTTAGGATTGGGGTATTTGGCGATAAACCACCTTTTGGTTATGTGGATGAAAAAGGAAACAATCAAGGCTATGATATAGCTTTAGCTAAACGCATAGCAAAAGAACTTTTTGGTGATGAAAATAAGGTGCAATTTGTTCTTGTTGAAGCTGCAAATAGGGTTGAGTTTTTAAAATCAAATAAAGTAGATATTATTTTGGCTAATTTTACTCAAACTCCAGAAAGAGCTGAGCAGGTTGATTTTTGCTTGCCTTATATGAAGGTAGCTTTAGGCGTAGCTGTACCAAAGGATAGTAATATAACTAGCGTAGAAGATTTAAAAGATAAAACCTTGCTTTTAAACAAAGGCACAACAGCAGATGCTTATTTTACGCAAAATTATCCCAATATTAAAACTTTAAAATATGATCAAAATACCGAAACCTTTGCCGCTTTGATGGATAAAAGAGGCGATGCTTTAAGTCATGATAATACCTTACTTTTTGCTTGGGTGAAAGATCATCCTGATTTTAAAATGGGTATCAAAGAGTTAGGTAACAAAGATGTTATCGCACCAGCAGTTAAAAAAGGCGATAAAGAACTTAAAGAATTTATCGATAATTTGATCATTAAACTAGGCCAAGAGCAGTTTTTTCACAAGGCTTATGATGAAACTTTAAAAGCTCATTTTGGAGATGATGTTAAGGCTGATGATGTAGTGATTGAAGGTGGAAAAATTTAATAAAGGGCTTTTTGCCCTTTAGTTGATTTAGGATAAAATATGCAAAAAAAATACAAAAATATTATTTATGCTTCTTTGGGTGGAATTTTAGAATTTTATGATTTTGTGCTTTTTGCCTTTTTTTTGGATATTTTTGCTAAGGTATTCTTTCCGCAAAATGATGCTTTTTGGATGCAGATAAATGCTTATATAGCCTTTGGTGCTGCTTATTTAGCGCGTCCTTTTGGTTCTATTGTGATGGCACATTTTGCTGATAGATATGGAAGAAAGAATATTTTTTATATTTCTATGCTTTTGATGGTTTTGCCTAGTTTTGCTTTAGCTTTTTTGCCAAGTTATGAAAGTATAGGTATATTTGCTACTTTGATTTTATTTACTATTCGTATTTTGCAAGGTTTAGCCGTTGGAACTGAGGTGAGCGGAGCTTGGATTTATGTGAGTGAATTTGTCAAAGGGCGTCAAATTCCTTTAGCTCTTGGTTTTATTTCAGCGACTTTAACCATAGGTTTATTGCTAGGAAATATTGCCACTTTAGGCATAAGATCTTATTTTACCCCAGAAGAAGTTCAAAACTATGCTTGGAGAATTCCTTTTATCATAGGAGGATTTTTTGGAATTTTAGCTTTGTTTTTAAGAAATAAACTCAGCGAAACTCCAGAATTTATAAAAGTTCAAAATGAAAAGAAAATTTTAAATTTTCCATTGTTTGAAGCTTTAAAAACTCATAAAATGAGTATGCTTGTTTGTTTTTTAATGACCATGGTTTTAACAAGCGGTGTGGCAACTTTGATGATTTTACCTAAGTATTTTGAAAGTCTTTTAGCTATGAGTAAAACTTCTGCTTTATGGGTTCAAAATTTTGCTATCTTAGCGGTGATTTTTGGAGCTTTATTTCAAGGTTTTTTAGCAAGCAAATGGGGAAGCTATAAAATTTGCTCTATTTTTAGTATGGCTTTTATTGTTTTTGGTGTGCTTTTTAGTTTTTATGATGAGAATTTTTTATTTTATTTTTTACTGGCTTGTTTTGCACAAGGTATTATTACTTTCGCGCCTGTTTTTATGACGCAAATTTTTAAAAGCGAACTTAAATTTAGCGGGCTTAGTTTTGCTTATAATATTTCTTATGCGATTTTAGGTTTTTTAACCCCTTTTATAGTCAATGCTTTTTATAAAGAGTATTTAGGTATTTATCTTGCTATAGTGGGATCTTGCTCCTTGCTTTGTGTGTTTTTGTTAAAACGCGTTTTTGCAAGAAGCAAGATTAAAGAATTAAGCATTGTCTTTTAAAACTTCAAAAACAACCTTAGATATTTTTTTAACTGAAGCGATTTCACAATGCTCATCAGCTGAATGAGGATTATGGATATTTGGGCCTATAGAAGCACATAAAAGCTCTTGTTTTTTCTCTATAATGCCACACTCAAGTCCTGCGTGGATAGCTGAAACTTTGGCATTAGGTGATACTTTTTTAAGTGCTTTAAAAACCATGTCGCTAAGTGCGTTTGGCTTGCCTTCCCAAGGTGGATAGAAATTAAAACTTCTTACTTTAAAATCAAAAGCTTTGAAAAATTCTAAAGTTTCAAATTCTACTTGCTTAAGCCCATCAAGCACATTAGATCTTGCAAAAAGTGCAAATTTGATTTGTTGGTTTTCCATTCTTAAAGTAGCTAGGTTAATACTTGTTTGAACTATGCCTAGATTTTCATCATAAGCTCTAACCCCATAAGCAAAAGAATTTATAAGACTTAAAAGTTTTTTGCTTTGATCGCAAATTTCAAATTCGCCTTCTTTTTTAAATTCACATTTTATCCAGTCGTTGCTCTTTACTTCATTTTTAAAATGCACTAAAGCTTTGGCGTGTTTAGGTATAGAATTGATTCTTTCTCCGCCTTCAAAAGAAATGATTTCTCCTTCATTTTCTTGTATGAATTTAGCCATTTCTTTGATGGAACTTTTTTCATTGCGTATGATATTTATGCCTGAGTGTCCACCTTTAAAATTTTGTGCGCAAAGCTCATAAATTTTACCCTTTTTTCTAAGGGTATTAAAAGACAAACTAGCTTCTATATCTACTCCACCTGCACAGCCTATCATGATCTCATCATCGCTTTCATGATCTAAATTTAAAAGCATTTTAGATTCTAAAGTGTGCTCGAGTGAATTCACTCCCATGAGTCCTACTTCTTCATCGTTTGTAAAAAGACACTCTAAATTTTCAAATTCAGCCATAGCACTCATCATGATGGCTATACCTATACCATTATCTGCGCCAAGACTTGAATTTTTGGCTCTTAAAAAGCCATTTTCTTCATAAACTTCTAAGTTTGGTGCATCGCCCATACAGACCATATCATAATGGCTTTGTAGGCAAATTTTTGGTTTGCCTTTTATGGCATGGATATTTCCTGCCTTATCTACACTCACTTTAAAGCCTTTATCTTTAGCATAAGAGCTTAAAAATTCTTTCATTTGTTCTGTTTCATAACTGCAATGAGGAATTTTGCATAATTGTTTAAAATTTTCTATAACATTTTGCATTTTATCTCCTTTGTTTTGATAAAATTATGGCATATTTTTTAAAATTTAAAGGCAAAATGATTAAAAAATGAGAATAAATTATAAAAAATTATTTAATCTAAGAAAATTACTAAGTGATCCAAAAAAACTTTTTTCTGTATTAATCTTCACTCTTGTAGTTGTTTTTATCCAGAACTATATTGCCCAAAATTCTAGTTTTGAAGGAAAAGTAGTTAGAATTATTGATGGAGATACTATAGAAGTTAATCATGAAAACAAACTCGCTAGAATAAGATTTTTTGGTATAGATGCACCAGAACTTAAACAAAGTTTTGGAAAGCAATCAAAAGAAGCTTTAAGTAGAATTTTAAGCGGCAAACAAGTTGAAATTATTTATAAAAATAAAGATACTTATGGTAGAATTGTTGCTATTGTAAAGCTTAATGACGTTGATATTAATCGATTTTTAGTAAGCAAAGGCTATGCTTGGGCTGATACTTACTATAGTAACGCTTATATCAAAGAACAAGAAAATGCTAAGAAAAATCATTTAGGTCTTTGGAAAGAGGGTAATCCTATAGAGCCTTATAAATGGAGAAAACACAATAAATTCTAAGGAAAAACATGAAAAAATATACTTTAATGATACTATTAGCTTTAGGAATTTCTGGATGTTTTGTAAATGAAAGAGGGATTTCAAATCGTTTTTATGATGATTGTAAAGAGTATTATGATGGAAGCGGAACTTATCATAAGGATTGCCCAAAAAATTGGGTGGATATTAAAATGACTCCTTGATTATTTTCCACCCACAGAGGCCATTAATGCAGCTGCTACGGCTTCTGGATTTTTGATTTTGGTACCTTGTTCTTGATTTTCTGTAGGTTTAACAGTATTAAGTGGCGGACGCTTGAGTTTAAATATATGCTCATCAGTGCTAACAACTTGTATCGTTCCTTCAAACATTTTAATTTCTTTAACATGCCCAACTACTTTTACATCTCTTTTTTTGGAGGTTTCGTCAAAAAGTGCATGAGCTTCAAGTTCTAAAACATCGCCTAATTTAAGCGGAGCATAAAAAAAACATTTTGATCCAATAATCACTGAAAATTCTTTATTGATAGAGGCTTGTGCTACATAGTTTGCCGCAGCGAAAATAAAGGCATCAAAAATCAATCCTTGATCATCTGCTACCATTTCGCTTGTGGTTATTAAAATTGATTTGGCATAGTTTTTATCAATTTCTATAATGGTTCCAGCAAGCGAGGTGTTTAATTCAGGACAAGTGAGTAATTCTGCTCTAACGCGAGATATATCTTCTGCAGATGCGTATTCTTCAAGTTGTGCATATTCTTCAAAATTATCTTTTTTTGCCATATCTAACCTTTAAATTCTACTTATCTACTTCAAAATATCTAAATTTCAATATCGGCAAAAAATAAAAAGAATTTATATTTTAATGCGTATATAAACTCTTTTGGGTGCTTCATAGCCTTCAATGGTAAGATTTTTATCCTTTGGATCTAAGAAATTTTCCAGCGAAAAAGAGTCTATCCATTCTGTTTTTCTTTGTTCGTTTTCATCGGTTTTTTTTGTAGCCAAAACTTCAAATTCTTTAAATCCTGCTCTTTCGCACCAGTTTTTTAATGCACTAATGCTTGGTACAAAATAAATATTTGGAATTTTAGAATAAGTTTTATTAGGCACAAGAGCGATTTCTCTCTCATCTTCTATATACATAGTATCTAAAAAAACAACTCCATTTTTATTAAGTCCTGCTTTTAAATCTTTTAGCATTTTTACAGGATCACTTCTGTGATAAATCACGCCAAGACAGAAAATCACATCAAATTTTAAACCATAGTTTGGAAGATCTTCTACGCCTAAAAGCTCGTATTCTATAGGAGTTTTAGCTAAAGCGTTAATGAGTTCAAACTGCAAACGATATTTGATAGAAGGATCAAAACCTATAAGTTTTGCGGGATTAAATTCAAGCATTTTAAACATATAATAACCATTATTACAGCCTATATCAGCAACGCATTTTTGAGAAATTTCGTTCATAAAAGGCTTTAAAATATTAAATTTAATAAAACTTTGCCATTCTGTATCGATGAAAAGATCGTCTATTTTAAAAGGACCTTTTCTCCATGGTTTGAGTTCTTTTGTTATGGCTAAGATTTCATCTTTGGCTTGAGAATTTGTAGATAAATTCACGCTATCGCCTAAAGAAAAATTACAAGCAAGATTGAGAGCTTTAAGTTCTTGAATTTTAGCGTATAAAGGGTGATTTAGAAATTGTTTTTCGAGTAAATTTTCTTGCATTTTTATCCTTGACATTTGCTTTTAATGCTAAATTATAACATTAAAAGCTTTTATGGCAATATAAATCTCATACGCATTAAATATTTGATCAAAAATAAATTTTTAAAAACTCAAAAATACTTCCCAAAGCTCACATAAGCTTTAGAACTATAATCATCATCTAGTTTATACTTCTTTAAAGC